>NZ_CP017836.1 GCF_001907975.1 Silvanigrella aquatica | reverse complement strand
GAAAACTCTTTTAATATATTTACAACTTCTGTCTTATTAAAAAGTTTTTCTTCCCTGCTAAGAGTATTTTGCATATTTGAAAATACTCCTTGAGAATTCCAGGCATTAATCACATCATTCCAATTCTCGTTTTGAAAGCGATTAGCCCATGAATTATCGTTGGCAATTCTTGCTAGCTTTTCAGATTCGCTTTTTAATCCAGGATTTGCTGAAATAATAATTGCGGCGTCCCATCTGTTACTTTCAATTAATGTGTGAAGTGCAAGCCTCCCACCAAGAGAGTAACCTATAAGAATATTTTTTTGGTTAACCTTGTTTTTTAAAGCTGATTTATTAAAATTAGATGCCCATAAAATGAAACTAGAATTTTCTTGTTTATTTGATGAGGTCATATATTTTGATATTGAATAAAATACGGAATTATATTTTTTAAAATCTTCTTTAAATATATCCCAATCACTTGAAAAACCTAAAAATCCATGAATAAAATGCAGAGTTATCATTTTTTCCGCCCATTAGCATTAAAGTAAAAGTAAATACAAATGGAATATAGTATAAAAAAAAACAGATTAAAACAGGTTGAAAACATAATTTATAGAATGTATGTATATATTTTAGTTTTGCTATAATTTAAAAGGAGTTAGTATGTCTGATTGTTACGACAGTACTTTTTTAATCCCAACTCTAAATAAACAAGGATGGATGATTGATAAAGTTGTTGATGAATATACTTTGGAATTTATAGATTATGCCTCAAAAAATATTAATTACTCATTAGAAATTGCAGCAGCATACGGAAATATATCTTTAGAAGTATTAAAAAAAGGTGGAAAAATCATAGTAAACGATATTGAACCAAAGCATTTAGATGTATTATATAGCAAAACTCCAGATGAATTAAAAGCTAATTTAAAAATTATACCAGGATCATGTTTAGATGATTTAGATATAGATTTAGAAAGTATTTCTAGTGTTTATTGTTCAAGATTATTTCACTTTTTTAGTTCGGAAGAAATTCTTAAAACACTAAAAAAAATGAACTCATATCTTGAAAAAAAAGGTAAGTTATTTATTGTTTCAGATTCAATTTTTCATGGATATAATAAACATCACTTCCAAAATTATGTTAGAAAAAAAAGTTTGAAAGAAAAAGATCCAGGTATTTTAAGACCGCATGAATATATTTTTCATGCCGATCCTGAAATGCAGGAGCAAATGAGAAGTAATATGCCAAATGTATTCAATTTATTAGATATAGATCTGATGTCGAGTTTGCTTGTTGAGGCAGGTTTTTTAACTGAAAAGGCAGGTTATTTTACTAGGAGAGGGCACTATCCTGAAGAAAGTTTGTGGAACGGGCAAGAAGGTTTGGGAATCGTCGCAGTTAAGAATTATTAATCTTGAGTTAAGAACAAAATAATCAAAAAAAAAATAAATACTTATATATATGTGAACAAAACTTGATCTTTATTTTGTAAAATGGCATTTTTTACTATCATATGTGTAGTTTCTTTTTGGATGGAGTGTTAAAATGGAAAATAAAAGTCTTTTAAATACAATTCAAGTTAATATAAAGTGGACTGATTTAGATCCATACAACCATTTAAATAATTCAAAATATTTTGATTTTATGACTGAAGCTAGGGCAAAACTATTTTGGGAATATTCGTTGAGTTCAAAAACTCAATTGATATTACATGAATGTAATATATTATTTAAAAAGCCTTATCATTATCCCAATAAAATTATTTTAGAACAATATACTAATAAAATTGATGGTGCTAGTTTTGATTTGAAATATATTTTTAAATCACCTGATAATAATGAATTAATACATGCGGAAGCAATTGTAAAGATGGTTACTTTTGATCCAGAAAAAAATAGAGTATGTCGTGTACCAAAGGAAATAGTTAATATTTTAGAGAATAAAAATGAAACATAATTTATTAATAAGTCAAGAACTTTCTAGAAATATTCACTCGCTTATATATGATATGAAATTGCATTTATACGGTATTGATTACTATTCATTTGGATTTAATGATTATATAAATGGATTAGCTTATTCTTTTTCTTCAAGGCCTGAGTGGTTTGATTTTTTAAAAAAAGATGAAGAAGCGGGAAATATTGTATTAAATTATGATTATGTTTGGAAAAATTCTTTTCATTTTCATGATACTTGTGTATTGAATCATATACCATATAACGAGAGAACATTTTTAATTTCTAGTTTTGATTATAGCAGTAAAATGCACAAGGAAATTCTGAGATACAAGAATAAATTTGATATAAATAAAGGAATTTGTTATTTAGAACACTCAGAATATAGAACATTTTCATCTAATTTTTTTACAAACTATAAGCTTTTTGATGAATTAAATTTTGCAATTAAAAATAGAAAAATAATGATTAAAATACATAACTTGAGTAAAAATATAGTTATGAATCACTTTAAAATAAACTTCTTACCCAAGTCACAGGCGCAGCAAATTCAATATCAGCATTTACTATATTCGGATCGTAAATACCGTCGATGGGGTTAAGAACATATATAGTATATTTATTTTCATATTTATTTTTTATAATTCTTCTAAAAGTGAAATTTTGAGAGTCAGTTAATTTAATTATACAATCTCTTCCAACACATTCGTTTAAAGGTTTTTTCCTACCAATAATCCAAGAGTTTTGTACATAGCGAGGATTCATAGATTCGTCTGAAAGATACATGTATATACAATCATCATAAAGGGAAATTAATTTTTTTATTTCTAATAATGCTCTTTGATCATCGCTAGAAATCAGACTTAAATTTTCATTTTTATTTTCTTTAAGAATTTTTCTACTAGTAATATTAAGTTTCTGATTTAATGAAGGCGGTTTATCCCCCCCTTTTTCCAGCCAATCAAGAGAAACTTCTATACCCTCATTGTTAAAGGCATACACCAAAGTCTCAAGGCTTTGCTTTGTAGGTACAATCTTGTCATACTCCCAGACTTTTATTGAACTACTTGATATATTGTATTCTTTTTGCAAATAGCCTCTCGTTGTTCTTAATATTGATCTAATGAAGCCTATTCTTTTTCCAATTGTATCTAAATTGTTGTCTTTCACTTTGCGCTCTTTTTTCTATATTAATGTAACAAAAATATATTAATGTATTGTTACTATTTATAGTATCTATACTGAAATTCAATTCAAATAGCTACCATCGTCAATTGGGTGCCCCTTTTAAGGATAGAACAAAAACATCAACTAACCCTAACTTATCCTTTCATGTCAAGCAATTACCAAAATTTGGTAATTGTCTATTGATACCAATTTTAGATAATGCTATAACTTACCAGAACAGCGCACCGCATTTTTTTTTTTAATGCAGGTACCACTTTGGTACTTTAGGAGGTTTAAAATTCGATGACTGATCTCAATGAAATATATAAAAATAAAAAAATAATTATATCTGGATATACACTTAAAATATCTGATTTAAATAACATAAAAACTTCTGAATTAGATTCTCAAATTAAAATCAGACTGCCAAAAATATTCAAAAAATTAATTGAAATTGAATCTCAAAAAAATGGTCGTTCAAAAGCGGCTGAAATACTTCATAGGCTTAGAGTTAGTTTTATTAAAAATATAGATATTAGTGAGACACAAAATGAAAAAAGTAAAAAATAAATTAGTTAAAAAATTGCTTATTATTTCTTTCGTATTTTCAATAGAAACAAACTCATATGCAGGTGGTGTACCAGTAATTGATGTTGCAGCTATTGCTCAAATGGCGCAACAATATCAACAATTAGTTCAACTTTATCAGCAAATGCAAACGTCTAATAATTATTTAGGTCAATTAAATTCTGATTCATTAAAGTGGATGTCTCCTGAGTTTTCAAAATATTTTGCTAATATGAAAAATTTGAGAGTTCAAATTGAAAGAGCAAATGAAATTTTATCAACAGATATAAATAAAAGTTTAGAGCAATACAATAAACTTTATCCTGGATATGATGGCTATAAAATCAGGAATTATACTGATGATTTTAAGAATAGAAGCAATAGTTTATTAAAATTATTATCAGCGCAAATTGCAGTAGCTAATGAAGCTTTAGCTAATCAAAAAGACATAGATACAGCAGATAAAAGAAGTGCGGCAGCAGTTGCTAATCTAACATTAGCTTCATTGTCTAATTTAAATAATCAAATTTCTTCTGAAATTAGGGCTGCAAATGCTTATAGAGCAAGCCAAATACAAAACGAAACAGATAAAAGATTAGAGTTACAAAATTTTATCGGTAAACCTTATAAAAGACACGACCCATCAAAATACAAAACATGTATAGGAGAATGCTAGTATGAAAAATTATTTTTTTGTTCCCGTTTCCGTCTCTTTTTTATTAGCGAGTTGTGGAGCTAATACAAGCGGAAAAAGTAATGGTAGTTCTGATATGGATGCTAATACTTCTTTTAAGCAATTATCTGCTGGTACTAATTATGTTTGCGGAATTGCATTGAATGGAAATGTAAAGTGCCAAGGTGAAAATGATTATGGCCAACTAGGTAATGGATCAAATTCAAATACTGAAAATTCAACACAAGTTACAAACTTAACAAATGTAAGCTTTTTATCTGCAAGTCTGTTTAACACATGTTTTGTATCAAATGGGAATGCGTACTGTGCTGGTTCTAATCGCTTCGGACAATTAGGTAATGGTTCTACTTCGGATTCATATACACCAGTTCAAGTTAATTCAATTAGTAATATTGTCCAAATTTCTACAGGTACCAATGGATACACATGCGCATTAACTAATTCTGGAACTGTATATTGCTGGGGTTCTTTAGCAGATCATAGCGATCGATTAAGCTACAAAGATTCACCGAATCCAATTCAGATCAATTCTCAACTATCTTTTAAAAATATTTCCGTTGGTGCAACAAACGCATGTGCTGTTACAAATGATGGGGATGTTTATTGCTGGCAAAACATAGATAATTTACCAAATAAAGTTACGGGAATAAGTAATATTAAAACTGTTTCAACAAGTGGATTGGCATCTTGCGCATTAAGTAATTCTGGAACTACATATTGTTGGGGTGATAACCGCTATGGACAATTAGGTAACGGTTCTAATAATAATTCAAATAGTCCTGTTCAAGTTTTAAATATAACTAATTTTACTACAATTATTGCATCTGGTTGGAATTCATGCGGAATTACATCAGATAATAAAACATTTTGTTGGGGTCTTGGAGAATCAGGGCAATTAGGTAATGGTTCTAATAATAATTCAAGTACTCCTGTGCAAGTCAATACATCAGAATCATTTTCTCAAGTTTCTGGTTCTCAATACGCTTTTTTTGCAGTGAATAAAAATGGAAAAATATTTGCTTGGGGAGCATGGAAACTTAATGGTTTAAACCCAACTATAAACACAACACCAGTACAGATTAATTTTTAAAATGATTAAATACATCAGCATTTTATTTCTAATTATTACAGTGGTTTTAAGTTCTTACTTATTAAATATAAGTATAGGTTTTAATATAAGCAACAGTATGACAAAAGGGTTTTATTTTATGCCTGGAAATTTTTCTAAAGAAATCAATAGAAATGATATTATAACATTTTGTCCAGAAGAAAAATTTTTTGAACTTTTCTCTTATAGAGGGTATATTTCAAAAAATATTACTGGGAAATGCTATAATAAATACCCTCCATTCATAAAAAGAGTTGTTGCAATCACTGGAGATAAAATTGAAATTAAAAATGATGATGTTTATTTAAATGAAAATTTAGTTAAAAATTCAAATATATATAATGTTGATAAAAATGGTTATAAACTTCCAAGATTGAATAATGGTTTTAAAAAAATCTTAGAAATGAATGAATTATTTGTTTTTGCAGATGGTGTAAATAGGTCTTTAGATTCTCGTTATATAGGAATAATTAATAAAAAAAATATTATTAGTAAAGCATATTTAATTTTAGAGGTAAAATAATGAAAGTTATTAATTTTATAAAAATATTTGAATTTTTTGGAAAACACAAGTTAAAAATTATTTTAATATCAATTTTATTCTTTTCTCGTAATTCATTTGCCCAAGATACATCTGAAGACTTATTTAATGTTTTAGATAGTATTGAGAAAATATTTTATGAAGCATCAAGTAGTTGGTTATTAAATGCTGAAACTTATGCAAAACAATTTTTAATTACTCTAGCAGTAATTGATATCATTGTTATTGGTATGAAACATGTTTTAAAAGTGGATTCAATTCAAGATGTTTTTAGTGGCATTATTTTAAAGACTTTTGTTATTGGTGGGATTTTAACGGTATTACAATTGCTTCCCATGCTCACAGATCCAAATAGGGGATTTTTAAAAGGTTTTGAAATCCTTGGTTCACGTATTACAGGCGTAAATAAGCTCAGTCCAACAGGTGTAGTTGATACTGGATTAGAAGTTGTAAATATATTTATCCAACATATGAAAAATGCTCCTATTACCGCATTTTTTCAAGCAGGAATTTATTTAATTGCTGTTGCTGTAATTATTTACTGCTTTTTAACTGTGGCCGTTGAACTTTTAACTACAAAAATTGAAGCTTACATTTTAATGTTTGGTGGGTGTTTTTTTCTTTGCTTGGGTGGCTCTAAATACACAAAAAAATATTCTGATGGTTATTTAACATATTGTCTCACTACGGCAATTAAACTTTTCATTGCTTATTTAATTGTAGCAGTAGGTGTTGGGATTGGTGAAATTGTTGCAGAACGTTTAGGAAAAGATCCTATTGCTCAAGGTGATTATCAGGCGGTCATCATTACAGTAGTAATTTTTGTAATGTATGCAGCTATTGCAAAAAAGATTTCAGCAATTGCAAATGGATTTTTATCGGGAATGACTTCAACTTCAAGCGGAGATCATTTTGCGACAGGCGGAGCCGCTTTAGCAACAACTGCTGCAATTGCAACAGGAGGCAAAACAGCAGCTCCAGGAAGTATAAACGGAATCATGGGCGGAATAGGTTCTGGCCTTGGAAAAATGGCTGGCAATGCGCTTTTGAAAGGTGCTGGTCATGCGCATGCAGCAAAAAACTCTATGAGTTCTAACATGGCGCATAATATGGCCAACGGCTCACCAATTGAGACAGCAGCACCAAAGGCAGCAGCGCAAACCATGTCTTCTGCTGCTAAAAATATTGGTTCATCAATTAAAAATTCAATTAGCGGAAAAGCATCAAATCTTTACAATAATCACAAATCAAATGTGGATTCCTCTCCATTTTCTGAACAAAAAATGCCTCCACCACCATCAAGTAAGAAAAATTAGGAGAAGAAAATATGTTATTTAAAAAGAAAAAAAATATTGAAAATAAAAATCAAAACGAAAAACTCTTAACAGAATTTCAAGATACAAATAACCCGTATCTTCACGCAAAATGGGAATGGAATGAAAGATATGGTTCATTCATAAGAGAAAAAGAAAAATGGCAAAAAATATCATTTTTTATTTTAATTGCACTTATTATTTCTATTGTAGGCTTAGTAGCAGTATCATTGCAATCAAAAATCACAGCATTTTTTGTAAAAACTGATCAACTGGGTAAACCAATTGTCATTGAGCGTGTTGATCCTACAACAAAATTAAATAGCTCTGTTGTGGCTTATCAGCTTGGTGAATTCATTACATTTGTCAGAACAGTAACAACAGACGGAAAGCTAAAAAAATATTGGATGCAAGTAGCACAAAAATATTGTTCAGAGACTGCATCAAATATTTTGCAAGAATATTGGGCTAATAATCCACCAGAAAAAATAGCACAAATGATGAATATATCTGTTTCAATAATCTCTATCATGCCAATTAAATCGACTGAATCTTGGCAAATAAATTGGACGGAAACAGCTTCTAAAAATGGATTAAGTGTTGGAGAAACGACATGGAGTGCTATTGTAAATATTGGAATAATTCCAATTAAAAATGAACAAGATTTTATTAAAAATCCTACTGGACTAATTATCAAATCAATTAATTGGACAAGGACAAAATAAAGTATGAAAAATTTATTGATTATTTCAGCAATGGCATTTTATTTTACGGCTTACGGTCAAGAAAAATCAGATCAATTAAAGCCTTATTTAGAAAAGATTGAAAAAGAAGAAAAAGAAAAACAAATTCAGCAAATGATCCAACAGGAAAAAGCTTTACAAGTAATAAAAAATGGAGATGTTAAAGTTCCATCAATAAACGTAAAAAAAGTTTCTGAAAATAGCGAAGAAGAGGGAAATCATAAACAAAACAAAAAAACAAAAACAGGAAAAATTGATTCAGAAGAAGAATATGAGAATGAATATTTAAATAACGTAGATAATTATAGGAAAATACAAAAAGCAAAACCTTTTATTAAAAATGGAGTAGTATATTTTGTTTACGGAGTAGGAACACCGCTAGTTATTTGTTCGCCAAAATTTGTGTGTGACGTGCAGTTTGACCCTGGCGAAAGTATTACAAATATACAAATTGGTGATGCTACTAGATGGATTATTAATGTTAAAAATACTGATGGACAAACAAATTCACATGTTTTTTTAAAACCAATTGTAGAAAAAATAACTACAAACTTGATTATTTCAACTGATAAAAGACAGTATATAATTAATTTAAAAAGCGATAAGAAAAAATATTTTAATAAAGTTGCATTTTATTATCAAGATAAAGAAACAAAATTATCTACTGTATTCACAGATATACCAAGTAAATCAAAATATAATTATTATATCAGAGGCGATAAAACGAGTTGGACACCTGTTGAAATTAGAACTGATGGAAGAAAAACTTTTATACAATTACCTGAAAAATTCTTTAATTCTCCAGATTTTCCAACAGTTTATTCTCTTGATTCTGATGGAGCTGAAAGTCAAGTGAATAAAAGAATATATAAAAATTGGATAATTATTGATGTCATGCTGGATCGTGGTGAGCTTAAAAGCGGTGTAGGAAATGCTCAAAATAAGGTTATTTTTACAAGAAAAGGCACGTTTGGTCTAATTTCAAAAATGTTTACAGATAATTAAATTTTTGAGGAGAATATAATATGTCAGATAATAATAAAAATGAGGTCATTCCCAAAGTTAAGGCAGTTACAAATAAAAATAAAATTAAGTATTTAACTGCTTTTGCTGCTATAGGGTTTTTAGGAGTCACATTTGCGGCAAATTTTAAATCAAATCCAAAAGAGGAAGATGAAAATAAACCAAAAGAAAAAATAATTAGTCAATCAAATATACCAGCTTCCAACAATACAAATTATAACAATATACCAGATTACATAGATCAAAATAATACAAAAAAAGTAGAAAGTAATAGCCCAAATTCAAATAATGCTATGCCTTCTAATGAAAATAAAAATAAAATTGGGGATATGGATGTAAATGCAATAAATGCAAAGCAACTCGAAGCGGCTGCAATTTCATCAAACACAGAACCCGAACGAGTTAACCAACAGTTAAAAGCATTTGCTGCTGAAAAAGCAGTTGAAGACGATGAAATTTATCTAAGTTCAAGAAAAAAAGCTGCAAAATCTCCATATCAGGTCATGACGGGTACATTTATACCAGCAGTTTTAGAAACAGGACTTAACAGCGACTTGCCAGGATATTCTACAGCGGTAGTAAGACAAAACGTTTATGACTCTGTGACGGGAACATTTTTATTAATTCCAAAAGGAACAAAAATTTTTGGAAAGTATGAATCCAAAATTGCTTATGGACAAAAACGTCTACTTTTAAACTGGAATAGATTAATTTTTTCAGATGGCGCAAGTATTTCTATTAAAGGAATGCCTGGAACAGATAAAGAGGGATATTCAGGATTTGCAGATCAGGTTGATAATCACTTTGCAAATTTATTATCTGGCGCAATTTTGATGTCAATAATTGGAGCAGGTGCGCAGCTTTCACAACCTCAAACATCATCAGGCATTACACCATCGCAAAATGAAGTCATTGGACAAACTATAGCAGGACAAGCAGGAACACAAATTGCAAATATTACTGGGCAAGTTGTTCAAAAAAATATGAATGTTTCTCCAACAATTTCTATACGTCCTGGATACGAATTTAACATCATAGTAAATAAAGACATGATTTTAGAACCAATTAGTTCAGATAATTAATCAATAACTTTTTCAGAGTAATCAGGTGGAAGTTTTATGATTTTAGCATTTCCAAGAACTTTTTTTACATATCCATTAGAAAAGCCCTTATGTGAGCTTCCTGTATTGTACATAGATACGGCCTTTAAAAGTGCAATTTGTTCATTTGAATTTTCACGGGAAGTTTTAATAAAATTATCTGTAAGTATTTTTGCGCCAACTTTAATATTTTCACAAGGATCAAATAAATTATTTAATGTTAAGTGGAATTTCTTAGCATTCACAAGATTAATTTGCATGAGACCAAAATCTAAATTATGCCCTTTTTTAATCAATATAAAAGACATATTTATAGCATCATCTTTTGTTACTGGCTTGTATGAAGATCTTGTTGTGTTGTCATTGATGACTAAATGGTTTCCATTACTCTCTGTTTTTATAATTGAAAGAATGGTATCAGTTGCAACATTTGGCGCACATAAAGCTGCAATCGAAATCAAATCTAACATAAAAACTCTCCTTAATTTAAAGATACATCAATATAGTATTAAAAATTATTTAAATACTCAACGAGGTTTTATATGAAATTAAACATAATTAATAAACTAAAATATTTTTATTTTCTATCTGGATTTTTAGTATTTAATCAAAATTCATTTGCATATTCAGAAGCTCAAATTGGTGCTTATGGTGTTTTTTTTCCACAACAGAACTTAGATAATGACACATTTAATCCTTTTGGTGGATGGTCTGTTAAAGCTGACATTATGAATAATTCTGGATTTTCATTTGGATTAGGTCACACTTGGTCGCCAGGATATAGATGGGTAGATATTCGTGAAACATATTGGTTTCAAGAGCATATGTATGGAATTTATTTAGGATTAGAACAGCATATTCAATATTTTAATAATACAGGTTTTGGGATTGGCTTAAATTTAGGTTACATGATTCCTTTAACATATTATATAAATTTTAATATTGATGGAGAAGCAGGATATGGATCGAATAAATTTTATAGATCAATCTATGATCCATTTTACTTTAATGTAAGCGCAGGATTTTCAATAAACATAATGTAACCTTTTCCCCGCTAGTAAAGGGTATTTAATATGGACAATAGTAGTCTACATAAAATAGAAAATTGGGAAAGATTAAAGTTTGATCTTGGTGAAGCAATTTTATTTTATTTACAAGACGACAATGTAGTTGAAATCATGGTGAATCCAGATTCAACAATATGGATAGAAAAGCATGGTGGAATATTAGAAAACATTGGTAAAATATCACCAGATAAAACAATGATGATAATTAATACTGTAGCGTATTCTTTAAATACAATTGTAGATTCTAATAATCCAGACATAAGTGCAGAATTTCCAATTGATGGTTCACGTTTTCAAGGTGCAATACCACCCATTGTTGAAGCTCCAAGTTTTTCAATTAGAAAAAAAGCAATACAAATATATACATTAAATGATTATGTAGAATCTAATACGCTATCAATTAATCAAAGAAATATTATATCAGAAATATGTAAAAGCAGAAAAAATATATTAATAGTAGGCGCAACAGCTTCAGGAAAAACTACATTTGCAAATGCAATAATTAAAGAAATATCAGAATTAGATCCAGATTGTAGAATGGGAATAATTGAAGATACCAGAGAATTGCAATGCGAGATAAAAAATAAAATAGATCTAAAAACATCTGATAAACGTGACATGAATGCTCTATTAAAAATCATGATGAGATTTAGGCCAAATAGAATTTGTGTTGGAGAAGTTAGGGGATTTGAAGCTTATGCACTTTTAATGGCTTGGAATTCAGGTCATGGCGGTGGGATTGCGACAGTACATGCAAATAATGCAAGAGCAGGAATAAAAAAAATAGAACAAATATTAACAGCACACAATATCAATCCAGTTCCTGCAATAATAGCAGAGGCAATTAATTATATTATTAGCATTCAAAAAACAGATCAAGGGAGGAAAATAAATGAAATAGTAGAAATTTGTCACGAAGGGAAAGAATATGTATTTAAAGATATTAACTGATTAAAAATTTGTAAATAGTGTTTCTTTTGTTAATAAATTCTCAAATACTTTAGGAGGTAATATGAGAAATATTGTTAAGTACTCTTTATTTTATTGTTTGAGTTTAGCTAATTATGCAATGGCTTCTAGCGGGGAAGGGAGTGAAACGGGACTACCTTGGGAAAAGCCAATTCAATTAGTTCAACAATCACTTTATTATCTTGGTGGATTATTAGTTTTGATTGGGTTTCTTTGGGCTGGTTACAATTTCTTAATACAAAATGAAAAAGAAGCTGGCTTCAAAAAAATTATCGGAACATGTATTGGTGGAGCTATAATCTTTGGTGCAAAAGGCATGATAAATACTCTATATGGAGCCTCATTTTAAAGAATAGGATTATTTCATGGAAGAATTAAGTGTAAGTATCATTAGAAAATCTTTAGTAAGAAAAGTTGTAATGGGCAATATGCCAGCTCATTGGCTTTGGGCAAATATAATTTCATTTATTTCTATTGGCGCATTTCTATATTTGCAATTTACATTTTATGTTGCACTTTGCGTTATTCCTGTGGGTGTATTTTTTCATGTGTTACTTTTTAAAGCATATGAAAAAGATGAACTCATGTTCTCAGTTTATTTGAGGCATATGTTTATACCCGATTATATACCAGCAACCAGTAGAGCAAATTATATAAATTTAAATGCAAATGACTATATCACTAAAATAAAAGAATTTGTCAGATTAAAAAAATAATCTGACAAGTTAAGGAGAAAAAATGTGGCCTAAATTTTTTAAAAAAGAAAGAGGACTCGATTCATATTTGCCTTATATAGGATTTGTAGAAAATAGTGTTATGTTTTTAAAATCAGGCGGGTTTCTTACAACATTTGAGATAAGAGGAAAAGATTTATCGAGTTCAACAAAATATGAGTTAGGCCATGTTAGTCGAATTATCAATTCTGCATTAATGAAACTTGGCGACGGTTGGATGGCACATATAGATACTATAAGAAACGAATCACGTTATTACCCAAGTGAAAATGAATGTTTTTTTAGTGATTACGTAACTAAAGCTATAGACGCTTCAAGAAGAGTTATCTTTGAATCAAGTGATACATGTTATGAAAATAAATACTATTTAAATTTGACTTTTACGCCAGCCAATCTTGTAAACAAAAAAATGTTTTTTTTGTTTGAAACAGAAGATTCAAGTAATAAAAAAGAAGATAATTTAAATAAGATATTAAAGAAGTACGAAGAATCAATTGTTAAATTTATTAATATTTTTTCAACTGAAATTTTTGTTAAGAGACTTTCAAGTGAAGAAATGTTGTCTTATTTTCATTACTGTATATCTGGATTATCACATAAAGTTGCATTGCCAGTTGTTCCTATGTATTTGGATTATATCTTGGCCTCACGGGATTTAATATGTGGTTTTAAGCCAAAAATAGGCAATAAACATATTAGAGCAATAGCAATAAAATCATTTCCTAGTTACTTGCAAGCGGGTTTTTTGGAAATATTAAATAATTTACCATTTGAGTTTAGATTTAACAGTAGATTTATTTTTTTAGATCAATCTACATCAAGAAAAAAGATAGAAAAAATTCGTAAAGATTGGGATGAAGCTAAAAATACTATTCAATCAATGATCAACGATAAAATAGGCTCTCAATCCACCTCATTTCAAAGTGGTGATGCTGTAGATATGATGCACGACGCAGACGCAGCAGTACGAGAAAATCAAACCCAAGAGCTTGGATATGGTTTTTATACAGCCTCTATAGTCATCATGAACGAAGATGAAGAAGTAGCAGATAATAATGCAAACGAAATACTAAAACTACTTGAGCAAATAGGGCTTCCAGGTTTCGTTGAGTCGATTAATGCGGTCGAGGCTTATTTAGGGTCTATACCTGGAGTTAGCTTTGCAAACATCAGAAAGCCAATAGTCTCAACTCACAACCTCGCTCACTTAATGCCCCTGACTGCTGCATGGTCTGGCGATGAGCGTCATCCAAATAATAAATATTCAAACAAAGAAACAGGAAAAAAAGCACCTCCTATGTTTTATGCAGCTTCAGAAGGTAGAACCCCTTTTAGGGTCTCCCTTCATGTAAGCGACGTAGGGCATACACTGCTTATAGGACCACCAGGATCGGGAAAATCAACTTTATTAGCTTTTATAGCAGCCCAACAGTTTAGGTACAAAAACGCTCAAGTTTTTGCGTTTGATAAGGGTCTCTCTATGTACCTTTTGTGTAAAGCAGCAGGAGGGTCTCATTTTAATTTATCGGTTAGTAAGAATCAGCAAGAAGAAGAGCAACAACATATATCATTTTGTCCTTTAGCAAATATAGATAATCCAGATGAGAAATCATGGGCTATAGAATGGCTAACAACAATTTTTGAACTACAACGCAATAGAAAAATATCACCAGAAGAACAAGCAGCTATTACAAAAGCCATAGATATTATGTCTAAAGAAACAAAAACATCTAATGAAAGAATTTTAAGTAAATTTGTTTCACAAGTACAAAATATTGAAATTCGTAGTGCATTTAGTCCCTATATTAATAAAGATATGTACGGAAGTATTTTCAATGGAGAAAGAGATTTTATTTCAAGCGCAAAATTTAATGTGTTTGAAATGGATGAACTCATGGAAAAAGGTGAGAATATATTGTTACCAGCATTGTTATATATGTTTAAGGTAATTCGTAATAAATTGGATGGAACACCAACTTTATTAATACTAGATGAAGCATGGGTATTTTTTAAACATGAAATATTTTCTAGTCGAATTGAACAATGGCTAAGAGAGATGAGGAGATTTAATTGTGCAGTAATTTTTGCGACACAAACAGTCTCAGAAATTAAAAAATCATCAATAGTTACAGTTATACTTGAAACATGTAAAACAAAAATATATCTAGCAAACCCATCAGTAGCATCAAACAAAGAAACATATGAAATATATGAGTCATTTGGCTTAAATGAAAGACAAATTGATATTATTTCAAAAGCACAAATGAAAAGAGATTATTATCTAAGTTCTGAAGTTGGAAACAGACTTTTTGAAATATTATTTGATAAACTAAGCCTAGCCTTTATTGGTGTATCAGATAGAGACGATATTAAAAAAGCAAAAGAACTAATGCGAATTGATGAAAATAATTGGGTAATTAATTGGCTAAAGTATAGAAAGATATCAGAAGATTGGGTTGAATATGTTAGCGAATTAAAGAAAGATATGACAGATGATAATAGTTTAATTTATAATGACATTATAAAAAATGATTTTATGGCTCCAGCAATAAAAAATGAAAAATTAGCGGAGTATATATGACTATAAAATTAGGTATTGGGAAACTAAAAATTGTACCAGAAGATCCAGAAAGTTGTTCTTATATTCATTTTAATGTTGAGGAAGTATATGATAGAAATGCTCCAATTGAAGGAAAGAATGAAATAAATTTGAGTAATAGAACAATGGATGAATTCATTGAAGTTACAGGTCTAAGAAAATATTTTAGTAAGGAACAAATCAGAAATGACGCTGATGACGCTGGAGAATATGGAATTTTTGAATATTCTTTGTTCCAAGAAGCAAACATAGCTTTATTAACAAAACATCATTTAACAATTTTTAAACAAAAGAAACTTGAATTATTAACAGAATCTTATCCTAAATTTTGTATTGAAATACTCGATTGGCTTATATACTGGACAGAATTTTCAATCAAGAATTATCAACACCCAATATTTTGTTTTAGCTAACTTTAATTAACTATGGAGGTTCTATTTTTATGTTTTCTTCAACTGAAAATGATATTATTTCTTTGAATAAGTCTGAATTAAAAGAATCTGAATGGGGGTATTGTGCTGCATGTAATAAAGAAATAAAATCATACTCAAAAATATTCGATTTTTCATATTGTGCAGGAAGTGCAAATGCTCAGTATGTAAATTATATAAATGATATTTGTTTATTGTGCTTTGATTGCGGTTCAAATCTAGAAAAAATTTCACTATCAATTTTAGATCAAGAAATAAATTTTAATAAAGAATGTCTTTCTAGTAATGAAAAGTATAAGACTGATTGCAATTTGTGCGGGGATAAACAAGATAATGATTATTATGTTATGTCGCTTACGGAAATGCAACTAAAAGAGTCAGGAATGAATGAATGTAGTGATATGTATAAACATATTTATATCTGTAATAGTTGTAATTATAATTTAAAGAAAATATTTCATAATAACAAAGAATTTAAGATACTTTATAATTGTAATGGGAGAAAATTTTCTACTGAAACTCCTTGGTAGATAATAATAAAGGATTTTAAAATGGAAATAATAATTGATAATGACTTAAAATGTAACAATGGAATGAGTAGAGAATACAATAATATAAAGCAACTAATTTTTGATAATAAGATGGATGAATTAGATACATTTGTGAAACAAAAATCTTTAGATAGGTGTTATAAAATTGTTTCTGAAAAATTTAAAATAAGTCAAGCTAAATATTTTCACCATTATTTATATAATAACTTTTATGTTTCAGAAGTGGAATTGCACTATCCTGAGTTAAAAAGAATTTACCAATCAAATGACAAAACATTTGAAGGATTTCATACAAAATATATTTTAGATGACTCTGCATTGCTACCAGAAGGACTTTTAAATGCAAAGTCTTTAAAAGAAATATCAAAATATATTACTAATTTTGAAGATACATCATTTGCTCTTATTTATGTTTTTAATAATTATGGAAATTGTATGTATAACTACAAATGCGCACAAATTCTGAGAAATATGTATAAAATAATTGAAAAAAATATATTAGATGAATTATTTATTTATATAAAGTCTTTTAGTATTAAAAGTAATTTGAATTTTATAAATTTTCTTTCATATTTTGAGAATATAGATTTTATTATTGCTTTAAATAAATTGCTTTCTTTTAAGAAAAAAGAAGAAATATGTGAAATTATGTTTCATATATCGTCATGGAATAAATATAACATAAAAAAGCATGAATATGAATTTAATGAAAATATATTTAATTTATTTTCCTGTGTTTTAAACGATTGCGAACATTATAAGCATAAAAGAACTAATGATCTATTTAACATAGAGTTAAATAGATCAAGAATAAACTATAACAATATTAAAAATAATATTAAAGTTATCGGTGACTATGATTACTTTGCGATATAAATATTTAAAGGAGGATTTAACAATGACTTATTCACAAATTAATCAAAATAAAGATATTTCTAGAGAATTAAAACACCATTTATCTCTTTGTAAGAATTTATAAAGCAATTAATGTAATGAAATATCACTATAATAATTTAGTAGAAAAAGATAAAGCATGGGAAGAAAAAAGGGAAATAAAATATTTTAGCGTTTTTTCAGAGGTTCCGACTATCTAAATTGTAATTAATTAGTAAAAAAATACAGCGTGTAATATATGGGAATGAGTTGCATAAAATTAAATAGTAATTTTAAATTACAAAAAGATGATAAGAGCAATATAATACCAACTCGATCTCATTTTAATTTAAAAAAATTAATAAAAAATTATTATTTTATTTTTATGGTTGGAATGGAAGCCAATATCAAAAAAATAAAGAAACAAAAAACCCTGACAGTTGTCAGGGCTATGTTCAAGTTCAAACTAAAAATTGGTAAGTGGCTCTTTTCGATTCAAGCTCGACCTGTTATTATAAATGCTGGCAGAGAGCGCAGCAGCACTAAAACCCATTGGCAGTGGGTGGGTGCAAACCCTTAACAGAGAGAGCCACATATATATGTTAGCATATCAATTTTCCTCGTCAAGAATAAAAATATCACTCTTTATCATTATCGATATACAAATTAGCACTGCAAAATCTTTCGGATATGGTTTAAATAAAATCCCCCCACCTATACCTATTAAACAATGGAGTGAAATAAGCGGGGGGATATAGAATGACCTCTTCCCCCGCTCAGTTAAAACAAAAGTATAAACCAAAATATACAGGCTATGTAGGTGGTAGATTCATATATTATCGTTTGGTTCCAGATTTAAATGGTGAGCTAGTCCCACAAAGATGTAACAGAACAGATAATCCAGAGCTACAATCAACATATCTTTATAACCAAGACGGCTCAGAAGTTCTTAGATACATACGTTTAGATATCGATGCTGAAAAAACAATTGATTCCTGGAAAGATGAAAACGGGGTTGTATCATGGACTTTGATTTCAAGAGAACTTGAAAAATATCCTGGTATTAAAAGGCAAATCGAAAAAGTTATTTTAAGCCGTTCTAAGCGAGGTATTCACATATTAATAGGCTTAGCACCCCTCCCTTTAATTTCAGAATCAATTCAAGCTCAATTGCTTGCCCGCAAAATCCAATCAAATTTAATTACCTGTTTCAATGAATTGGGAATAGGAGCAGATCCAGCGGGGAGAGGGTTAAAATTGCTTTTCTCTACATATAGAAATCATGAAAATTTAGTTCATTCTAACCAAATACTAACTAAAAACATTGAGAAATCAGCAAAAAAATTGGGAGCTGTAAGAGTAAATTATTTAAATAATTTGAACAATGCTTGCGAAGAAATGCTTGAAAAATTAGGAATAAAGAGGGGAAATAGACTCTATCCTGACTTAAGGCTTGAAGTAAAAATAGCTCGGTTGTTCTTATTTGTACTTGGTATGTATCAACCTATTGAAATAAATTCAACACTATTTGAAAATAAAGTAACAACAGATCAGGATTATTTAAATAATATTAGCTATGCAAAAATTAACACTGTTGAGTTAAACTATGAACAAATAGCAGAAATAATGGCGACAGAAAAAAGAAATATATATGGTAAATTTTGGGATAAAAAAGAGATAAAAGAATTATTTAACATAGATAAAACTATAGATAATACAATCAGAATATCAGTTAAAGAAACTAGAAATTTGCATAAAATGATACAAAGGGCTTTATCTATATGGAATTATCAACCAAGTGAATTAAAATTGAATTTAATACGCCCAGAAAACGTATTGGACGGCTCTAGGAATAGTGCAATTGTCTCATGGGCTTTAGCTATGAAATGGTCAGGAATCGACTCAGAAAATGCTTTAAAATGTTTAACTGAAATGGTGAAGATTATTCCAGATTGTGAAAATGCTAAAAAATCGTGCAAAAAATCCCAACTTAAAGCCACAATAAATTCTATTTATAGAAATAGAAGGGAATTGGAGGGATGGATAAGAGAAGAGTTGCCAGAATGGATTAGCGAGTATTTGCCATGTAATTTAGCTAAAAAAGCCGCCACCCCGGCGGCAGAGGGGGGTTATACAATAAGTCTTAGTAGGAATATCCAAGCATGCCGTCTTTCTACCGATCTCTTACATATTAAGAAATTTTATATTTTGAGATCTGACGGCTTTTTGTATTTCCACGGGAAGTATTATTCATGTGGGTTAAAACACTCAAAAAAGAAAGTTAAATTATTAATTTTGGATAACATGATTCATGTATATGGATTTGAAGATAATTTAAAAATAGCTGTTCATAAGATTAATACTGAAAAATACAAAAAGTTTTCAGTATTAGAAGAACATGAATTAGATGTTGAAGAAATATTTCTTTTTAATCAAAATTATATTTTAAAGGCTAAGTCTATATCTGGAAGTTTGTCACTTTTTATTCAATCAATATTATGTAATATGAAGGGTTTTTCGGATAATAAATTTATTTGTGCTATGCTTTCAATTAAGAAAAAATACGATTTTTCTTCAAGAAAAATTGAGCAATTGTTTGCTTATTGCTTAGAAAATAGGATTTTTGGGTACAGAAAGATTATTGAAATAAGTAGAAGTATGTGATTATTTTTTCTTTTTATTTTCAAATACTTGAAAAGTTGGCTCACTAAGTTCTATAATATTTTCTTCAATATTCTTAATTTTTCCATTAATAGCACAAATCCAACTTTCAAATTTTGACGCATTTTCTTGCATTCTAGTAAATGTTTTATTAGGAAAACTTACTTTAATTGAATAATTATTATTATTAATTAAAAATGATTTTTCATTGTTACTTTCATTAAAAGGCTCTGGAATCTTAGATATTTTTGTTACTATTTCAATTTTACCGTCTATAATATTCATAATATACCCTTTCTAGTTAATATTTTTTTTTACATTAGTAACTATGTCTTTTGTTAATTTATTTAAATTCTCAAGAAATTGAAGCGATTTTTTAGGTTCTTTTTCTATTTCCTGAAGGTTTTTTTCCCAGTCAGCGGTTAATATCGGATTGTAAAGGAAATTTTGTTTATATTTTTGAAGCATTTTAAATAGTTCAAATGCCTTTTCTGTAGGAATTAGATTCTTTTTTTCACGTTTTATATATTCTTTTGTTTCTAAATTTTTTATAATAGCGGCTCGTGTAGCAGGAGTTCCTAGACCACAAATTTTGAGTTGTTCTTTTTCTTCTTTATCATTGGTTTTTGAAGCAGGATTTTGCATAGCTGATAAAAGAGAAGCATCATTATAGCGTGGTGGAGCTTTGGTTTTATCCTCTTTTAAGTTCAGTTTTGTAATTTTAACTTTATCACCAACGCTTAATGAAGGAAGCTTCTGTTCTTCTTCTTTTTTATCGTCTTTTTCATCTTCATCAACTTCATTTTGTATTTGTTTCCAGCCTAATTTTTTGGTCATTTTCCCACGTGTGATAAATAAATATTTATCTTCACATAAGGCTGCAATTATTGAAGAAGTAAATTCATGATTGGGGGCAAATGCGGCAAGAAATCTTTTTACTACTAAATCATAAACTTTTTGTTCAATATCAGAAAGGTTTTTGGGTGTTGCTGATGTAGGAAGCAAGGCATGGTGATCACCAACTTTTGAACTATCAAATATTCTTTTATTTTCATTTTTATAAGTTTGTTCAACTTGGTCTAAAAATTTTTGATCGTATGAACCTTTTAATGCTTCTAAAATTCCTGAAATCATTTGCCTATTATCATCAGTTAGGTGTTTAAACTCTGTCCTTGGATAGCTTAAACATTTATGTTTTTCATACAGGCTTTGAGCTACTTCTAAAGTTTGTTCAGCACTCAAAGAAAACCGTTTATTGCATTCTTTTTGTAGATCAGTCAAATCAAATAGAAATGGTGGAACGCTTGAGCCTTCTTTTGAGTCTACTTTTTTGATTATTGCCTCTTTATTTTCGCATGAAGTCATGATGCTTTTGGCATCAACACTTGAAAAAATTTGAGAAGACATTTTGCCTTCATTTTGAAACTCATAATTTGCAATAAACCCTTCATTTTTTTCAGTCTGAAAATTAGCTTTAATTGTAAAAAAAGTTTGTGGTTTAAAACCTTTAATTTCTAATTCTCTTGCCAGTATGAAATAGAGAGTTGGAGTTTGTACACGACCAACTGAAAATACCCCTTTACTTCCATTTTTTTGAGCAGCTAAAGTTATGGCTCTTGTTGAGTTTAATCCTATTGTCCAGTCAGCGGTAGACCTTGCCCTTGCTGCTAACCGTAACCCATTAAAATCTTCGATTGGTTTAAGTTTTTGAAACTCCCTTTTAATAGCATCTGCTGTTAAAGCTGCCGATGTCCAGAGCCTAAAAGCTGGAATTTTTGAGCCTGATAATCTATAAATGTAATCAAAGATTAGTTCACCTTCTCGCCCCGCATCGCATGCGTTGACTACACGATTTATATCTTTAGCATTTAAAAATTTTTTCAATACATTAAATTGTTTTTGAGTTTCTTTTGAGGATATTTTTAACTCATATCTTTCAGGTAAAATTGGCAATGTTTCAAAGCTCCATTCCTTCCACTCTTCTTTATATTCATGGGGTTCTTTCAAGGTTACTAAATGCCCAGCAGCCCACGAGACTACATAACTATCAGATTCTAAACCACCATCAATTTTTTTGTGTGCACCTAGAGCTTCAGCAATTTCACGACCTGCATTTGGTTTTTCAGCAATTATAAGAGTTCGACTCATGAAATTATTTCCTTAAATTATTGTTTAAATATTATGATTTTTTTCAGTCTCAGTTTCTTTAAAATCTTCTTTATGATTTGTGGTTGCACCTACGATATTTTGCTTTTTTTGTGAGGCAATTTTAAATTTTTTAAAATCTCTATCTTTTTCAACATTTTTAATAAGAGCTTCAAAAATAATTTCATAGGTTATATCAGCGTCATGAATATTAGAAAGATAATTTTTGTATTCGTCTAAAACATTAATTGTACTTTGTTTTAAGTGTACTGAAATTTTGTTACTTTTTTGGGGTAAATCAATTTTTAGTTTTGTCATAAAATATCTCCAGTGTTGATTGATAAAAACTTCTAAATAATAAGCTAAATAGTTGAATCTGTAAACTCAGTCTATATCAAAAATTAATCACAAATTGGAGTGAAAGAGATAAAGAGAAAAACAAATACACTACGCTCGCTTTACTCGCTGCGCAGCCTGTGGCTTTGCAGATCCAGCGTAAGGTGCGCAGCATTGGCAAAATTTGGCGACAAGGCTGCGCCATTGTCAGCCAAATTTTTTGCCATGCAGCAGCCCTTACTTGTTTCCACACACTCCGTCATGCCGACGGCTTTTTTTTTTAAAGTCATTGTAAAAGAAGGAAAACTTTTAAAAATGTATATACATAGGTATGTTAAAGTTTAATTTTAAAAGTATTAATGTATATACATTAAAAATAGATAAACATATTTAAAAGGATATTATAGTTTATTAAGTATATACTATGTTTTAATAATTATAGTTTAAATATATACTAATGTATGTACTAGAATTTTACTTAAAAATGAGGTTTGATATGTCTAAAAGATTTTGTGTATCATTAAAGGATTCTGAGTTTGAACTAATTGAAAACGAAGCAAAAAAACTAGGACAAAAGCCAATTGATATTATTAATCGAGCGGTCAAAGAATCGGTAAATATACAAAGTATGAATGCAACTATTGAAATGCTTATAAAGAAAATGGAACAAGATAAAATTCAAAGAGAAAGAGAAATTGAAGGTTTGAAAAAAGAAGTCATTCAACTACAAAAAATAAGCATTGAATCAGTCCGACAAAATTCTGAATACTTAGCATATATCAAGACTTCAATAGGAAAATTATTTGCAAATTTAATGAGTAAACTATCAGAAGAAGAATCATCTAAAGTAATGAATGAAATCATAAGTGAAGCGATGAAAGATTCAAGAAACAGCTTTGATAAAATCTTAGGAAATATGTGAGGAAAATATGATTATATTTAAAATTTTTGCAAGTTTTTATATAATATTTTTTGCAATATTAGTTTTCACTTACTGGAAGGTTTTAGCATATGACACTATAGAAAGTAATGCTAAAAAAAAGTCATTAGTGAAAATGATTGTATCATTTTATCCTGCAATTATAGCATCATTTCTAATTTTTGATTTGATATCATTTTTTGTAAAAGACTATAATTTTCCAGGATTTAGTAGTGGTGCAAACTATTTCCAAAATTATCATAAAGCAGTTTATTTATATTTGAATGATCATTACTTTTCAGTTGTTAAAATTGTTTCTTTAATAGCATTTATTTTCATTGCTTTATACTATTTTACTGAATCAAATATGTTCTTTAAATATGCAAAAAAAATTGATAAAAAATTAGAAATATATGATACTCTTACACATGTATCATTTTCAGTTTTATCATTTTCTTGTTATCCAATATTAAAAGCAATTGATTTTCTTGTAAGTCAAAATAAAATAGGAACTTTTCGTTTTTTGATTGATGGAAATGAAGTAATACGTGACATGAAAAAATCTGAAAAGAGATTAAGGATTGAACTTATTGCAAGAAAATCTACTGGTTTTAAATTTTATAAAGAATTGAGAGTTCCAAAAAAAATTGAAGTTTTAAATATTCTCATTGTTGGCGGAATGGGAGCTGGAAAAACAGTTTTTATTGCTCCCATAACGTTGCAGTTTTATGAATCTAAATACCCATCGTTAATAGTAGATAATAAAGGTGACTTTTCTCAACTTTTGTCAGGAAAAGAAGGAGTTATTGTTTTTTCTCCATTTGATGCTAGGTCGCCTTTTTGGGCTATTGCTGAAGATGTAGAAACAGAGCTAGAAGCAATCGAATTTGTTGCGCAACTAATACCAGTTCATGGCGGTTCAAACGATGTTTTTGCATTAGCTGCTAGGGATTTAACTTTAGGAGCAATTAAATATTTACAAAAAACAAAACCTAAAAAATGGGCAATAGGTGAAGTGCTTGCAACAATATCAAGTGAAGAGTTTTTACGAATACTAGAACAATATCATCCAGGAGCAGTTCAAACATTAAAAGACTGTAGTTATGATCCTGAAACTGGAAAATTAATAATTGGAGAGACAAGCGCAGGTTTCTTCCAAAATGTAAGAGCTTATCTTCAAAATTTTGATCTTTTATCTAAAGCATGGCCAATATCCGAAGGTGGATTCTCAGTAAAAAAATGGTTAAGAGGTGAAAGAAAAGATGTTTTATTTGTAATTCTTTCTTTTAAACAACTTTATAAAGAAATATCAGGATTCTTTTGTTCAATGATAGTCAATTCTTTTATAAAAGAATGTTTAAATTTAGTTGAATCAAGAGAAAGACGAATAGGCTTATTTTTAGACGAAATTGGAGCTATTCCTAGAATTAATTTACTTGCTGATGGCCTTAAATTGCTCAGAGGTATGGGAGTTTGTACGTTTGCAGGAGTTCAAGAAGTTGGTGTCATACGCAAAAAGTATGAAGTAGACGGGGGAACAGAAGTACTTCTCAACGGTTTTTCACTAAAACTAATTGGAAGGGCAGAAACAGCGGAATATGCAGAATATTTTCAGCGTTTATTTACAAAAAATCGTTATAAAAAAGTGACAAGAAATAAATCTATAGACTCAAAGGGCAGAAGTTCAATTTCAACTTCAGAAGAAGAGGTAATTGAAGACGCAATTGCTACTGGGGAATTTACTTCAATACCTCCCGCATCATTAGAAGAAGGAGCAATATTTTATGTAAAAACTTCAGAGATTCCAGTGATATTTAAACTTAGGTTTCCTGTTATACCTTTTCCAAGGCCATATCCAGCTTCAGTTGAAGCAGACTGGATTAAAAATACAAATATTGAGAGTTTGGAAAATCAAAATATAAATATCCAAGTAAATGATCCAGTAGGAAATAATAAAGACTTAAATAATAATATATTAAATATTGATGACTTAGTATTAGAAGATATAAGCGAACTTGAAACTAAACAAAAAGAAGAAATTGAAGAAATAAAAATTGAAGAAATAAAAATTGAAGAAGTAAAAGAAATTAAAGAAGTAAAAGAAATTAAAGAAGAGGTAGAAAATAAAGATAATTCAAATACAAATAAGAAGATTGAAGAAAATATAAATTACGACGCATTAAATTTTTAAATAATTTTATTTAGGAGGTGAGAAATGTTATCAGTTTCAAGAATTAACAGCGTCAATCATGCTATGAATTACTATGAACATGATAATTACTATTCTAAGGAAAAAGAGGAAGGTAGAGAATTTACCGAATGGTATGGCCAAGCATCAGAAGAATTAGGTTTAAAAGGAAATGTTAGACATCATGATTTTAATAAAATATTAAACGGTCATTCTTTAAATGGTGAAAAATTATTAAAGGGCAAAGAAAAAGAGCAAAAAATATCGTTTGAAATGTTTTTTAAGTTTCAAAAAGACATTGCTGAAACAATTAATGAATGTTTAGTTGAGGAAAAAAATAAAGAAAGTATCAAAGAAATCATTAATGAATTTGCTTCAAGTAGAGATAAAATTTCAACAGAAGTTTTTTCAAAATATGAAAAAAAGATCAATTCAATAGTAAATAGTGATAGTAATTTAGACATTGAAAATAAAATGGAATTAAAAAGTAAAATAAAAAAATCCATTTCAATTTATAAGAAAAGTGTATCAAGAAGGCCAGCGTTTGATCTCACTTTTTCCGCTCCCAAAAGTGTTTCAATTGCAGCTCTTGTAAATGAAGATAGCGAACTAATTAAAGCACACAGGGAAGCGGTGAAGTATGCTCTATCAATTGTAGAAAGTGAATATTCAAGGGTTACAAGCATAGACAAGAATTTGAATAAACGAATTAATGAAAATTCTGGTAAAATTTCAGCAGCACTTTTTGAGCATGATACCAGTAGAAAACTTGATCCACAATTACATACGCATTGCGTTATTATGAATATGACAAAGCATAATGAAGAATGGCGTGCAATTAATTCAGATGGATTTTTTTACAATTCTAAAAAAATTGGTGCAATATACCAGAATAAACTTGCTCTTTTAGTAAAAGAACTTGGCTATGATATAAAGTTAAATAGCAATGGAACTTTTGATATTAATGGTTATACAGAGGAACAATTAAAATATTTTTCTAAACGCTCTGAACAAATAAAAGAGCTTGGCGCAACAAATCAAAAAGAAGCGACAAAACTAGTTAAAATAAATAGAGATAAAAAAAAAGTGATGAATTTATTTCTAAAAAAGAATTAAAGTCAAAATGGCGTGATGAATGCAATAGTCAATTTATATTACATCCAAAAAGAAAAAATAGAATAGGAATTAATGTTCATAGTAATGTACATATAGAAAAAATTATCCAAGATACAGTAAAAGAATTAACTGAAAACGAAATCAGTTTTAAACGTGATAATTTGGAAGCCGTTGTAATATCAAAATCCTTAGATTCATATACATACGAAAAAATTAAAATTTATATAAATGATTATTTAAAAAATAATGCTGTACAAGTAGGTGAACTTTCTAAAAAAGAGTTTATTACTAAAGACTCGTTAGCCTTAGAAAATAAAACAATCGAAATTCTTAAAAGAGGCCATCACTCTTTTGAATCAATTTGTACTAAAGAAGAGTCTGCAAATATTATTGAAAAAATACACAATAAATCTTTATCGGATAAAAAAGGAGGTTTAAATAAAGGCCAGCAAGAAGCTATAAATACATTATTAACATCAAATGATCGCATTTTAGCATGGCAAGGGGTTGCGGGCGCAGGAAAAACATTTTCATTATATTCAGCAACTAGAGTTGCAATGGAAAAAGGATATAAAATAAAAGCGTTAGCTCCTGGTTCAGACGCTGCAAAAAACCTTGCAGCAGAAGCAAAACTAAGTGAGTCAGCAACTGTTGCATCATTACTTGTTAAAGAAAGCAAAATTAATAGAGCTGAAGGAAAAGAACTTTGGGTTGTAGATGAAGCGGGAATGTTAAGCGCAAAAGACGCTGAGGAATTATTAAAAAAAGCTGAAATTGAAAATGCCAGAATATTATTAGTAGGAGATGTTAAGCAATTATCATCTGTTGGCGCAGGAAACCCTTTTAAACAATTGCAGTCTAGCGGAATGGAAACAGCCCACTTAACGCAGGGAATGAGACAAAGAGACAAAAACATGAAAAAATCAGTTGATTTAATTGCAGATAAAAAATTTACTGATGGTTTAGATATACTAGAAAAAACTGGTAAAATATATGAAAAAAATAAAGAAGAAATTATTGCATCAATGGCGATTGATTACTTGTCACTAAGTAAAGAACAAATTAAAAAATCACTTTTTATATCTTCAACTAATTATGAAAAACAAGAGATTACTAATTTAATTAGATCTGAATTAAAAACAAAAAATGAACTAAAAAATACAGTAGAAATTAAAACTTATTCAAGTAGGGATTTAAATGAATTTTCATTAAGATATTCAAACTCATATGAAATCGGGGACATTTTGATACTCAACAAAGCAGGCCAAGGATTGAAAGCAAATACAGCATATAAAATCGAGAATATTAATAACATAAAAAATACCATTACTGTTTCTTGTGATAATAAACTAAAAGAATTAAAATTAGGTTCGTTAAAATGCAATTTATTTCAAGAAAAAAGTATGGAAATATGCGAAGGAGATAGAATAAAATGGACTAAAAACCATGTAAGCAATTCAGAAAATAAAGAAAAAAGATTAAATGGACAATATCTAAATGTTAAACAAATAGATAAAGAAAATATGACAGCTATTGTTGAGTATGAAAGTGGGAAATTTGAAAAAATAAATTTGAATGAAAAACATTATATTGATTATAGTTATGTAACAACAGTATTTTCAAGCCAAGGTAGGACATGTGAAAAAGTTTATGCTTCGTTAACAAATGTTGATTCTGAAAATTTTTATGTTGCCGTTTCACGTGCTGAATATGATTGTAAACTATATACACATGATAAAGATAATCTATATAAAAAAGTAAATGTGTCTGGTGTAAATGAAACAGCACATGAAAAAATAGGTGCTTTAAAAAATAGTAATCTTGATGAGGAGAAAGAAGTTTTAAAAAATAAAAATAAGATCCAGCTTAAGGAATACAATGAAAAACAAGTAGAATCTATTAAAATTATGAGAAAGATTAAGGAAAAATCTTTTGAAATTTTGTATAAATTAAATTTAGAGCCAAATGGAAATACTATTTCAAAATTGAAAAATGAAGATAGAAACAATTTTGATATTATCAAAAAAGAACTAGACAGTAAAGTAAATTCATTATTAAACATAAAAAATAATTATCAACGTATGAATTTGAATTTGGATACTTTAAAAGAAACTTATTCTTTAAAGGTTGCAGAAATATCAAAAGAAATGCAAAAAAATATTTATCATCAATTGAACAATAATATTGATAATAAAATTAAAAATGATATTATTAATGTGGAAAAGAATAAGATTAAAAGAAAGTTAAGAATGTAAATGAGGTTTGATATGGATAGGTTTGAACTTATAAAAAATGAACTGAAAAAAGCTAAATCTATCGATCCAGAGTCATATTTTATATCGAAAGGATATGCTGTTAAAAAAGAAGGTAGACATTATTCAGTTAGAATAAATGATGAGGAAGTATTTAGAACTACAAGACTAGATGATGGAACATATGTTACATGTGATAAATTTTCAAATGGTATAGGCGATAACATCTCTCTTGTTAGAAAAATTGATGGCTGTAATTTTAATGAAGCTATTTCTATACTCAATAAAAATATGAATATTTTAAGTAGTAATAATAATTCAATTAACAATGTGAAATTAGAAAAAACAGAAATAAAACTTCCTAGATCTGATAATAATATTGTAAATAGTGGTAGAAAATATTTAATTGAAAGAGGGATAAGTTTAGAAACAATAATAAAAGCTGAAAAAGAAAATTTTTTGAAATATGCTGAGGGTTCAATTTTTTTTGTTGGATATGATGAACATGGAAAAATTAAAAATGTAACAAAACGTGCAACAAATAAAGATGATCAAATACAAAAAAGAGATTTCAAAGGGTCTGAAAAATATTATCCACAAATTTTAAAAGGAAATAAAAAAACTGTTTGGATTGTTGAAGGAGGAGTTGATGCCTTAGCTTTGCATGATCTTGCTAAAAGAGCGGCTAAAGAACCCCCAATGGTCTTAGTTACTGGAGGTGCGAACGTTCTTTCATCATTTAAAAACCCAACTGTCCATGAAATACTTAAAAATTCAGAAAAAATAATAATATCTTTGGAAAATGAGAAAAGCTTAGAAACTCAAGAGTTCACAAATAAAGCCCATCTGAAGCAAAAAAGTTTGATTAATGAAATATCTGGAAAAAATGCGGAATTCTGGAAAGCCCCAAATGATAAAGGTAAAGATTTAGCCGAATATAATTTAAATATAAAAAAAAATATTGAAGTAAATCAAATAATTCAAAAGCCTGTACAAATGAAAAAGCTAGCACTTTGAAGATTTTCATGCTCACATCTATAGTAATAATTTAAGAGACAATAAAGTGACTATATATCGTCTATAAATTTTCTTTAAGTAACCTTGTAATTTACTTTATAGTGACTTAAAATTTAAAAAGTCTTAAAAATGTGTTTTAAGACTTTTTAAATGCTTTTATATTTCAACTTAAGGAGTAGTTATATGACAATTAGTATACCTTCGTTTATATCTCCAGTTCCTACAGAAGAGCTTAAATTTAATGCTAATTCAATTATCATTGAAGACGAGGGATGCGAGTATTTAATAGGCGAAGCTGCGGGAGAAGAATCTTTAAAATCGCAAAGGCAAGTAGGCGGTTCTTTAAAACGTCCTCAATACAGGAGACTATTAAAAGGTTTAGTTGCATCAATACTAGGTGAAGGAAAACATAAAGTAACAGCCTCGCTATCAGCGTCTCTTCAATGGATTGATTTGTTCAGAGAAAGCGTAGGGCAATCATTTTTGAGCGAATCTAATAAAAATCTTTTAAAAGAAGCAATTTCAGAAATAAAATTTAAAACAGGTTCTAACTTATCTCCTTTAAAACTATGTCAGGTAGAAATTGAAGAAAATGCGTTTATTTTTTCTGAAATTCAAGCGGTTGCTTCTGCAATTCCACCACAATTAAAAACATACGTTCTCTGGCAACTTGGTCATGGAGATCTTCAACAAGTTGTCATAATTGATGGAAAACCACAAACTTCTACATTAGCCCAGGCAGAGGGAATTGCTGGAGCAATAAATAAATTTGCTGCATTAACTAAATTATCAGAAAGCGAAGCTTTAAAAGCTTGGCATAGTAATACAATTCCAGAAAAAAATGGGATGAATGGTGTTCGTATAGATGCAACTAAATATAAAACTATGGCGATAAATCAATACTATAATGAAGTATTTGCATCGTTAATAAATAAAAATGAGAAATACAAAGAAAGAGCAACAAATATTGTGTTGTCTGGCGGTGGCGCAAAAGATGAAATGTTTGTTTCAATTCTAAAAAAGGAAGTTGAATCGGATGGTATATACAAACTTTATAAAATAAACGAATTACCAGTAAAGGATTTGAGATGTGATGATCCAAGTTTCACATGTGTAAATGGTCTATTAAGTATTATTCAAAATGCGGGTTCAAAAATCTTAGCTCTAGATGTTGGAAATAGTTATCTAAAAGGAGATTGTAAATAATGATACATTTAAAATTTAAAGAAGATGAGGAAGATACAGAATTAATTAGTTTTATAAAAGATGGAGTAGGAGACTTTGATTTACCAAAGTTTATTAATCTTCCAAGAGGTGAAAGAGCAATGACAAGTAGAGCTAGAATGTTAATGATAGCAGGACTTGAAGCATTGAAAAAAGAATTTCCTAAAAAAAGAGAATCTGTTATCCAAAATGAAATAAATACAATTAAATTAGAAAAAAATAATATAGATAAAGAAATTCCTAAAAGCTGGACTTAGTTCAGAATAAATTTAAGAATAAAGGGTTATAAAATGGTTTGGAAATTAATTGAATTAGATTTATTTAGAACCACTGCTTTTATTCAAAAATCGAACGGAGAAAATAAAAAATATTTCATTGAATTTATTGATGGTTATTATTTTTGTTTTGTACAGAGAAAATATAAAAGAAAATGGTCAAAACCGTCAGTTGTTGATAAGTCTAGAAATATTTTACTACTTGATTATGATAATAATGAGATTGGATTAAAAATTGAAGAAATTAAAAGGAGTCATAGTGGATAATAATAAAATTTTTGATCCTAAATGGGACTTTGTTTTTAAAAACATCTTTGGGAAAGACGAACAAATTTTTATAGATTTTATTAACAGTATTTTTGAAGATAAGAATGAAAAAAAAGTTAAAAAGATTCATTTTGAAAATAATGAAATAATAAAAAATAGTTTGTATGATAAAGAATCAAGATTAGATGTTTATGCAATATTAGATGATGAAACACATGTAAATATTGAAGTACAAATTCGTGATGAAGAAGGATTTGATAAAAGAACTTTATATTATTGGGCAAAGCTCTTTGAAGGACAAATAGAAAAAGGTGATGACTATTTAAAATTACAAAAATCAATTTGTATTAATATTGTCAACTTTAATATTATTAAAAATGATCGTTGTCATAATATATATGGTGTGGCAAATTTAGAAGATAATGAACGATTTTTAACTGATTTTGAGGTGCATTTTTTAGAGCTTCCAAAGCTTAAAAAAGTAAGTTATAATGAAATGAGTAAGTTAGAGAAATGGCTTTTATTTTTAAAAGCCCCTACCGAAAAAATTATGGAGGAACTCTCTATGCAGGATCCTTTTATAGGTAAAGCCATGAAAACACTAAGATATGTAAGTCAAGATCCTGAAACAAGGGCTTTATATGAAGCAAAGTTAAAATATGAATTGGATTTTAATACTGCAATTCATTCAAAACAAAGACAAATTGCTAGAAAATTAAAAGAACAAAAATTGCCATTAGAGCTTATATCTCAAGCTACTGAATTACCTTGTGAAGAAATCGAAAAACTATAAAAACATAATAATATAAGTAAGTTAATACTTAATTGTAACTAAATTGGTTTCTCGCGGGGGAGAGGTTGTTATTTTTTTGATAATTTAAATTGCTAGGTTATATAGTATTATTCATAATTATTTAGTCAAATATTATTACTATAAATCATAAAAATGAATTTATTAACTCTAAAAAGGAATTGCAATCTAGCTTAGTAATCTTTTCATTATTTTCAATTGTCCATTCTTTTTTTTGTTCGTTATAGAAGAAATAAATATCTGAAAAATTAAGATCCATTATGTGTTTAGTTTTATAATTTGTATTATTTTCAATAGTGTCAAGTTTGAAAATAACGTACATGTTATCATTATTTCTATCTGAATAAAATGGCGACATTTTAAATACTAAATCTTGAAATTGTATTTTTAAAGGCATATCTGAATCATATGTATTAAATTCATATTTAACTAAATTTTTTGCTTTGAATTCATTTAAATATGTTATTATTTTGCTTGTTAATTCTAAGTAGTAATCTTTAAAATTATTAATTCTATTTTGCAGATCATTACTTTCATTTTCTCTAGTTATAAGTTTTTCCATTAAAGTTTCTTTTATATTCATGTTATAAATTCCTTTTTAAGATATTAGAATAAGCAAAGTGACAATTTTAAATTTAACTAAATGACTTTATACGAATTTTTGTAATCTTCAAAAATCTTTAGTTAAAAATTTTTATAGAGTAAAAACATTTGGATTATTCACCAAACTCATTGAGTGAACTGCTTTCAAGTTGTTCCGCAAGCTGTTCTTTAGAAGCCTGTGTATAACGTGCTGTCGTGTTTAGATTGCTATGGCCAAGCAAATTTGAAAGCTCAACTAGTTTTTTATGGTCGTTATAGTGAGCGGTTGCAAATGTATGTCTAAGAGTATGTGCGGAAGCAGCAGGAATTCCCGCTTTTTTCATAATTTGTGAAATAATTTTTTGTAAAGCCCTTTTTTTTAGTGGAGTTTCTTTAGAATTAACAAAGACATAATTGCTTTCAATTAATTTTTTTTCACATGCTTTGTTTTTTCTCTCTTGTAAATAATCTTTTAACGCTTTGCGAACGCTAGAATTTAAGGGAACAGCTCGTTCCTTTCTGCCTTTTCCGTCCTTTACTCGAATTTCACCAGAACGATCATATAAATAAATATCTTCCAACTTTAAATTCTCAACTTCTCCTATTCTTAATCCTGTTTGGAGCAGTAATTGGAATAAAGCGTAATTCCTTTGGCTAGAATTCCCTCTCCCCGCAAGTGTAAGCATTTTGTGGATTTCTGCTTTATCTAATGCCTTGGGGCTAAAATTTTTTTGGAGAGTTTTAAGTTTAAGGTCTTGAGATGGGTCACGCTCTATTAAATTTTTCTTGTAAGCCCAGTTTAAAAACTTTCTGAGACTTTGGATCATCCTATTTATGGTTGAAGCGGAAAGCCCTTTATTTGTTTTCTGGTTCCCATGTCTTTCAAGGTGGTTTCTATACTGTTGCAAAGTTAAAGTACCAATATCGGCCATGCACGCTTTAGGAATAATATTTTCAATCCATGTTACAAATTGGTTTAAGTCCAATTCGTAGCTTTTAATTGTATTAGGTGAATGATCGTTGTTTTTCAGCCACTCTAAAAAATCATTTAAATTTTTTGCTAGTAATTTATTTTTGAACATTATGTGTACTTTTACCCCCCAAGTTAGCATCCCGTACGATAGTACACATAAACTAAAAAAAATAACAAAAAAAGTACACATAAGGATAGTTATGCGTACTATTTCTTGCCTTAGTTCTTTCTTGTTTCTTTGCTCTGGATAAAATTTTAAATCTATTGACATTTAATTAAGACGATTATGTTTTTTTTGTAATCTTAAGTAGTTCTCATAGAGTCAGAAACAGCAACATCTTTCACCCTTTTAAACTGAGGTCTAAATGATAAGTAAAAATTATAAAATAGTTTCTAGTTTATTCATGTTTGGAATGGTTTCTTGTACATCTTTACCAGAAAAAAACAGTGATACACATCAGCCCTCTAAAGTAGTTCATAATGAAATTCAAAGCAGATTTAGTAAAGAAGAAATTGCAAAAAGCGAGGATTTATTTCCAAATAATACAGACTCTTTGAACACTGTAACAGGAATATTTTCTGGTAAATTAGAGGAAGGAATTGATCTAAAAAATTTAGATGATTTCAGCAATAGTATTGGAAAAAATGTGACTGGAAAAATTGAGTACTTTAATTCATTTAATAAACTTTATAAGGTCAATTCTGATTGTAAGCTTCATGGAACTATAAAGGATTTTAGAATATCGACTGATTCTGTCCTTTTAGATATTAAGTTTAATAGCTTTAATTGTGAAAATGGCTTTCAAAAGAAATTACTGACCCATATTGTGGATGGGGATGATTCTTTTCATGGTCTCAGGATTCATTTAAACAATAATAAAGAATATACAAAACAAAAAAATAGCAAATTCTTTGCCCTCATTGAAAAATCTACTGTCGCCAATTAAAAAATCTACTCTCAAAGAAATATCTCCTTCATAGATGCAAATTTTATCCTGTGGATTTGGTTGTTAAGTTGTAATGATTAGATTGCAACTTGATGCAATCTAAAGGAGAGCAGATCATGAACAACCAAGATCACAACCAAGAGTGGCAGACGCTGACACAAGCAGCTAAGGCATTTGGGCGCACAAGACAAGCTATCGAGAGTTTAGTGAAAAGAGGGGTAGTGCAGGCTAAACCTATGGGAGCTAAAAATGTCATGCACATCCATGTTCCAACACTTCAAATACACTATGCGTCTAAAGTTGTTGAATCAGTCGATCAAAGTAACAACCAAAGTAACAATCAGGTTGTTAGCAATGTTTCATTGCAAATTGAATTAGCCGCAACCAAAGCAGACAACCGCAGACTTGGGGATTTGGTTGTACGTCTGGAAGCAGATTTACAACTCGCAAGAAAAGAGATTATAGACGAAAGAAAACAAAATAAAGAACTTCAAGGTGAGTTACTTAAATTTTCCAAAGAAATGCAAGGGCTTTTAAAGCAAGATAACGGGCTAATGAGCTGGATTAGAAGCAAGAAAAGAGATTAGTAATATTATAAGTAATAAATGATAGTTAAAAGAATATTGAATAAGAATTATCAAGTAAAATTTATTAAAACTCTAAAAAAAATTAATAATCCTTAATTAAAATCAATATTTGACATGCTGAATTAGATTTAAATGAATGATTGAAACATAATATTAATAGTTAAGATATACTAACCGATATAATTCATAAATTATTAGGAATATTTATGAATTTGGAAAACATGAAACTAATAGTTCCAATTGTAACAACTATAATAGCCTTTATATTGAATAAGATATTTAGGGATAAATCAAAGTTGTTAGCGTACTATATTCATGCCTCATCTAATTCTTTAAAAGTAAATAATATTGAAAATATAACGATATATGAAATTAATAGTAAGACTGTTTATAATAATGGGCAATATTATCTAGATCGTACAAATTTCAATTTATACAAACATATGAAAGGAGAAAATAAGGAAATAGATATTATTGATAAAATAAAATTAAAAGATAAAATTTCAGATATATTAGAAAAAAATAGTAATCTTATAGTTTTAAGTCCAGAAGATTTTTGTGATGTAGTTACGAAAAACGGAGGACATATACCTGATCAAATAGATTTATATATAAACACACATGCAATTGTTGTTTCTAATTTTGGAAATTCTCAAACAAAAAATATAACTATAGGACATAGTCAATTTTTACCTTCATACAGTATTTACCCAAATATTGAACATGAAGTTATTAATCTTAATGGAGAAGGAAAAGCAATAAAAATAAAAAATTTAGCTCCAAAGCAAGAAATAATTATATCTTATATGTATTTTCCACCAAAAATGTTCAATCAAATAGGTACTTATATAAAATCTGATGAAGAAGGTGATGTACAAATAATTAGTAAATTACAAACTAATAAAACATCAAATATTAAAATAATTCTTATATCTATACCTTCAATTCTTGTCGTTTCATATATATTATATCATATTATAGAGTTTATATATGAGTTGAATAAGATAATACAAAAGTAGATATTTAATATACAAAAAAAGTTTAGATTTTACTAATAAAATCTAAACATGCCTTTTTAAAATCATTTGAATTTTCCCACGGAACCCTATGACCTGCATCCTTAATAATTTTTAGATCAATATTTTTACTTAATTCTTGCATCTCATTAGCAACCTTAACAAATTTGGTATCTTTTTCCCCAGCTATCCATAGAATAGGAATATTCAAGGCTTTAATTTTTTCTCTTAAATCCTCTTGTTTGCCTAAT
>NZ_CP017835.1 GCF_001907975.1 Silvanigrella aquatica | reverse complement strand
AACAAACGTTTGGAATAATAATCCAACTGACTTTGGTGGAGCTGGCGGTTCTGGCGGAAGAGCTAACATCAATGGTTGGAACTCAAGAATCGAAACCTACACAATTAAGGTAACTCCAAATCAAATCGTAAATTTAAGTGTGGGAACTGGCGGGGCAGGAGGAGCTGGGGGAGCTGGAGGTTCGCGTCAAAATGGAAATTATGGCAATACACGCCCTGAAGGATTAGGTGGCGGTTCTGGAGCTTCTGGAGCAAATGGATTTTTGAAAATTGAATGGGAGGAGTAAAATGTTTTAATAATTATTTCATAAGATTATTAAAATTATATTAATGAAGAGAGAAAAATGAGCGTAAGTTTAGGAATTGGAAAACTAATTATCAGACCTGAAGACCCTGATAATTGTTCTTATTTACATTTTGAAGTTGAAGAATTGAATGATAAGAATGCGCCGATTGAAGGCAAAAATAAAATCGATTTAAGCAATAGAACAATGGTTGAGTTTATTGAAATTACAGGATTGAAAAAATATTTTAGTAAAGAAGAAATAGAAAATGATGCTGGAGAATATGGAATTTTTGAATATTCGTTATTCCAAGAAGCAAACGTAGCTTTATTAACAAAACATCATTTAGCAATCTTTAAGGAAAAAAAACTTGATTCATTAAAAAAATCTTATCCAAAATTTTGTAATGAAATTCTTGATTGGTTTATATACTGGACTGATTTTGCACTTAAAAAATATGAAAATCCTATATTTTGCTATAGTTAATTTTAATTAATGAGGTATCAACTATGAATCATAGCGCTTTTTTATCAATGGATGGAACTGGAATGCCTTTTGTCTTTTCTGGAACTGAGAAAGATATTTCTAATGAATTAAAACAAAATTTAACTATTAATAATGTTAAGAATGTATATAAAAATAAGATTATTGATCTGATCGATCATATTGAGTATTCTATTCCCCTTAACATTATTTCTTCATTTGAAATTTTAAGTGCAATTGAATTGCTGAATAATAAAATAATTTACGGAAATTTAGACGAAGATTGTGTAAATAAAATTGTTCAACATTCACACTATAACATACAAAATTTTTTAAAATTAAATTATGATTTAGAATATATCAACCGTGACTTTGACAAGCTTAATTACGACTCTAAAAAATTAGTATTGGATGATGTTTTACTTGAATACAAGGCTGACTATTTTGGTATAGGGGTAAAAAAAGATGTTGCTGATGGTTTTGTTTTTGGAAATATTAAGAGGTCAAATCCAAGGCTAAGGGAAATATTTTTAAAAAAATTAATAAATTGTGACTTGTGCAAAAATATATTTAAAGAATATGAATATTTCAGAGATAAATATGCAAGAGATATTCTAACTATTAAGTTAAAATTATTAGATAAAAAATATTTTTTGGTCGAAGAATTTGAGAATTTACAAGAAATCTTAACAAAAGATAATATTATAAATAAAAAACTAATTGATATTTTTAATGTTCTTGAGAGAGCTTCTTTTTTAGTTGATGAGTATAAATTAGAGTATAGGATTCCAAGTGAATATATTGAAATTTTAGATAACAGAATTGAAAATAATGTTCTTACAGAAGAAGAAAAATCTTATTTAGATAATCCATATAATCCGTTAATTTTAGATATGATAGGTTGTAAGTTTAAAATATTCTCAAGTAAAAATAATTGAATTGCTCATAAAAAGGGGAAGATTATGTCTTTAAATAAATCAAAATATAATTGGGACAATTGTTCTGTATGTCAGAAAGAAATAAAATCAGATTCAAAAATGTTTGATTTTTCTTATTGCTCTGGAAGTGCATCTGTTCAGATGGTTAATTATATAGATACTATTTGTTATTTGTGCTACGATTGCGGTTCAAGTTTAGAAAAAATTTCATTTTCAATATTAGATAAAGAAATAACATTAAATAAAGAAAGTCTCGTTAATAATGAGACGTATAGGGCAGTTTGCAATTTGTGTGGGAATAAACATGATAATGATCATTTTGTTATGTCACTTACGGAAATGCAACTAACAGGTTCAGGAATGAATGAAAGCAGTGATACTTATAAATGTATTTATATATGTAATAGTTGTAATTATCATTTAAGGAAAAGATTTCATAATAATAAAGAATTTAAGATATATTATAATTGTAATGGAATAAAATTTTCTTCTGAAACTCCATGGTAAGTAATAGTTTTTATATAAGAAAGGGTTTAATCAAATGACTATTAATAATAGTGCTATGAAGGTTGTATTATAAATCTACTTTAAGCCAAAACATATTTGAATACTATAAAATATCATCATTCAAACTTAATTTAAATGAACTTTCTCAAGATGATTTTCAAGTATATGTAAAAAATGATTTATTTATGCAAAATCTATATGATTACTTTATTTAATATCATTTAAAACAAAAAATAATAGAACACCATAACCGATAACTTAGTTTACTCCTAAATCCTTTTGTTCGTGATTTTTAACAGCTATATCCTCAAATTTTAATAATTGTTGATTCAAAGTTTCATTTTTTGTTTTCAACACTGCATTTTCAATTTCAAGTGACCTTACTTTTTCAAATAGGACATCTTGCTTTTGAAGCTTATCTTCAAGCTCTTTAACTTTAATCTTTGTTTCTAAAAGCCTGTCATCTGTAATTTCGATCAATCTTAAATTATTTTTGTACTGTTGTTGAAGCGTCGAATGTTCTTTTTCAAGTCTTCCATATTTCGCTTCAAATTCTTCATATAATTCCCTCAAAGATAAAAGTTCTCCATCTTTTAAGGATACTCTCTCTTCAAATTCTCCAACTTGGATTCCAAGTTTTTCATGGAACTCAAACTCAACTTTTTTCATCTTTTCTTCATATTCTGACTTTAAATTTGACTCAAGTAAATTTCTTTCATTTTCAAGCGCAATTTGCTCTGTTTCCATTTCGAGTGCTTGTTTTTTTAACTGTTCTTCTTTCTCAAAATTCAACAAAATTTGTGAACGGATTGTGTTGTGTAGCCTTGTCATGATGGTATCAACTTCTGTTAAAACTTTATTTGACTCGCTTTCTTTGTCTTGGTTTAAAAGCAGGTTTTCAAACGCTAATTTCACAACCTGTGGGGCTGTCATATTAAATTTTGAAGTGACTTCTTTAAAAAATCTTAAGTCTTTATTTGAACAACGGACTTGCCAATTTCCTATTCCTTCTTGCACTTCTTTTTCTGCTTCTTGCATTATTTTTTCCTTTTTTTAGCTTGTACTGAAATATTTTGCAGTTTTCCACTTGTTTTATTAGATGATACATTACTCATTAAGTCATGAATTAATTGACTTTTACCTTGAAATACAAAGCAATTAAAATTAGTATTTGAAATCTCTAATGCTTTATATCCATTGTTAAAATGATGTCGTTTATCTATATACATATGAATTCGATATCCTAAAATGAGCATATCAATTGCATTTATACCTTCAATTCTAGTTCCTATTGGGTAATATACGGAATTATTAAAATTGTCGTATTTCCAAATTACTATTGGATATTTTTTTATCAAATCAGTTGAATCTTTATTATGATATAATTTTCTGATTTCATTTAAATGCTCATCTGGAAGAATGATTCTTCTTTCATGAACTTTTAAATAGCAATAATGACGCAATAGAAGGCTTAAAACAAACAATTTAAATTTAGGAAAACAAGTGTGGTCAATTTTTTCAACTTCTTTAAACGAAGGAATTTTTTTTAAATCTATTTGCTGACCATCAATTATTAATTTTACTTCACTTGATTTCAAATATTTTTTATCAATAAAAAAATCTTTAGCAAATCCATCATCATGCCTTGTTTTATTTTCACATTCAGGACAGATAAAATCATCTTCGATTTCCTTGGTTGAGTATTTATTTATTCCAGCAGCATTATCAATAGAAATCATCTTTCCATGTTCTTTTACATTTTTAAATAGTTCTTCTGATATGATATGGCTATTACTTTTGTATTTTTCGACATCCTTGTCGCACATATAACAGCGAACCATCTGTTACCTCGTTAAATTAAAAAGTGGGTTTTTCCTTGCGGCGCTCTGTTTTTCTTCATCGATTTTCTTTATGTACATCATGGTTGTCAGAATGGAACGATGGCCTAATAGATCCTGAATTTCTCCAATCGGAACCCCATTCTTATGAAGCAGTGAAGCGACCGTGGCACGACAAGAGTGTGGAGAGATTTTCTTTGTTACGTTATTCTCTTTGGCAATGGCATCAATCAATCGTCCTATGTATTTCCTTTCGAGTGGTTCCCAACAGAGGGGATTTAAAGTAAAAAGAGGCTCCTTCGAGTTAGCCCCTCTTCTTAAAATAACAACATATTTTTTTAAAAGTGCGGCAAGGTCATCGGGGATCAAAGGGGCGTGCAACTCGCCACCCTTCAACTTTAAATTGAGCCTTGGAAATTCTCCCGTCAAATCCAGATCCTCGATTTTCAGGTTAACAAGTTCCGAGACACGCATGCCAACGCTGCATAAGGTCATAAATACACAGTAGCGGAGCCAAGTTCTTCTATGCGCTGTTTCAATATTTGGTTCCGTTGCCGCATCAAATTCCATTTGAAGCGATGTGAGAATTCTTTTCAGTTCGTCTTCTGTGAGTGCCTCTGTCTTTGCCTTCCCTTTTTTCACCCTTGGAAGGCTGATCCCCTTTCCGATATCTTGAGTAGTCCAGTTGCTATCATAAGCAAACCGAAAAAAGGACAACAAGGGCGCAAGCTTAGAGCCTGCCGAGGATGGGGTGTGTTTGTCGGTGAGCTTCTGTTTCCATTCGTCTAAATGCGCCCGCCTGAAGTCAGCGGCACACCAAACTTCAAGCCCTTGGCTTTCCCAAAACCTGAAAAATCCGTCAAGTGCCCGATTATAGGCCTCCTTCGTATTTTTTGCCGTAAAAGTGCGCAAAAAATCGGCTCGTTCCTGGGCGATTTTCGGGGGTGTTTTTTCAAAGTTGATGGTAAGAGACCCCTCAACGACAATCCAAGAATGCACATCATTATAGCAAATTAATTCCTTATACATGTCTGTTGCTCCCTGCAAAGCCCCAAATTCCCAAAGGGGTAAAAATATATTACAAGTAGGATTACATCATATTTTAAAAATAGTTCAAGTATATCGATGTAATATATTTGTATATCATATTTTAACTGTATTACGCATGTATGCAAATGTCCCATAAGTAATCTTATGGGTCATCTAAAACAGAATTTTCGCCAAAAAACCATAGGAGCCCGTTATTTCATATTTTTATAAATGGGAATAAAATTGAATTAGCAAGGGTTTTAAGATGGTTTAGGATTATCTTTCACCACTGGTTGCGAAAACTAGGGGGTTTTGATAGGCTCCCCTGTGGGAATTAGAAAGGGAGGGGAAATGGAAAACCCAAAATCACCATTTGGCATTGCAAACTATCTCCATGAGCAGCTCACAAGGGGCAAAACAAAAGCTCTTTTAGTAAAAGAACTTGTTATGGACAAGTATTACCTTAATAAGCACCTTTGGCTTCTGACATGGCCAAAGAATCTCATAGATCTTTGTCTTCTCTATCCTGACATCTTTACGGCAAGAGTTCTATTCAGCACTTTTGCATCACGCCAAAAATATTATTCAAAGAATAATTTCCAATATTTAAAGGCTGAAATTGATAAACTCATTCAAAATGGTGCTAAGCACAAACCCAGGAAAGCAGTCAATTACCCTAAAGCAAGAGCTGGTGGGTCTCTTTTATCACAAAGAAATAGAAAAGAAAATCTTAAAAAAATTGAAAAACAGTTAAATGTAGAAAAGATGACAAATGAAAATTTAAAATTGGATTTCGAGGAACTTCTCTATTACCAACAGCAATTTAAAGAAGCGTGCGGCTTCCATGTCATCGTCCAATACTCAAAATCAAGAGAATCAGGTGAAATCAGGATCAATTTTAAGAATGAAAAAGATTTAGATTATCTCCTCGAAAAAATGGCTTAAAGAAAAGACTTTTCTTTGTTTCAAACAGGTTTTGAAGTATATCAAAAATGCGTGGTAATTTTTTTACTGCATAAAACGATTGAAAGATTCAAATGGCAACTATACAAAACAATAAAGCCAATCTTAGCAATGCGTATGTTAGGGCAATCGCTGCAAAGGCTGGTGTAAATATTTCGAGACCTGAAAACGATTATGGAATCGATCTCACGCTAAAAGAAGTCATTACGATACCTAAACCTGATGGAACAACAAGGTATGTTGAAAGTGGGGTTGCTCTCGATATCCAGTTAAAATGTTCGCACGATGTCGAGCTAAAGGAAAATGAAATCATATATGATTTAGAAACTAAAAATTACAATGACCTTATATCCACAGATGTAAATACACCTAGAATCCTTGTCCTGCTCCAAGTACCATCTGAAGAAACGGAATGGATTTTACAAGACGCATCCAAGCTTGAAATCAGGCACTGTGCATATTGGATTTCATTACGGGGTAAAGAAATAGTAAAAAATAAGGAAACAAAGAGGATTAAAATACCGAATTCCCAAAAATTCACCTCAGAAGCACTTAAAAGTTTCTTTCAAAAAATTAAGGAAGGAGTTACGTTATGACTCTTCTGCAAAACATATCTTCAATTAAGCCTGACTTTGTCCAATCCTACCTTTCGAGATCTGGTTGGACACAAGTTGATTTTAATGTCCAAGAAAATTTTAAATACCAATTTTTAAATACGGATCTTGTTGTCCTTGTCCCAAGGAACACACATTCAAAAGATTATAGTCAATCCCTTTTTAATGTAATAAGCACCCTGTCCCAAGTTGAGGAGAGGGATATCAATTCTGTTGTAAAAAACATTGCAACCCCATCAGTGGATACCTTGAAATTTAGGTTCATTGGAGCAGGGGCTGATGTTGGGAGTCTTCCCCTTGAATACACATTGAACGCCATTGAAAGCATCAGAGATACCCTTGTTTACTCGGCATGTTCTGAACTTACTGCAAAGTCTATGTTTAATAGGGCATTGAAAGATGCAAAAAAAATCATTGAAAAATCAAGATTTGGGCAAACAGAAGTAGGAAGCTTTGTGATTTCAGTAGATATGCCTCTTGATTTGCAACCCATACACATCTTCCATGGCAGTCAAATATCAATAAAACAAGAATCGGAACAAGAAACAGAAAATGTTGATCCTATCCAAAGAAGGCTTATCACAAGGATCATCAGGAGTGCCCAAAAAGCACGGGCTATTGCAATCAACGGGGATTCCCTAGATCTAGAAAATGATTTCAAGACAAGCTTAAATGCAAACCTTGCCGATGCACTAGCAAGCCTTAAACAAGAAGGAATAGATCTGAGTGTTGAAATCAGTGCGCATTGGGATAAATCACTGCCATCTAAAGATTTACCTATCAAACCTGTCCTGATTGAAGAAAGGACTTTTGATACCTTAAGATCAATCGGTAACGTACTTCGTGGCTCAATATCATCAAGAAAAGTATCTGTTATAGGAAATATTTGTAGTTTATCTCGTGATGACACATCTGATGATGATGAAGAAATTGAAAATACAGTTGTCATTAAAACGAATGGTGATGACCTACCGAAAAAAATCAGTGTTACCTTAAATAAAACTGATTATTTAAAAGCGTGTGATTGGCACCGTGATAAAAAACAAGTCAAAATTAAAGGAACCCTTGAAAAATCAGGGCGTACTTGGCTATTAACAGGCTATAGCGATTTAATAGAAAATAGCTAAATTAACATCAAAAAGGTACGTATGAGTTTAAAATTACCAAGCGATATCACATGTAGGAAAGAGCAGATTGGTACAACTGTTGCCTTCATTTTAAGACATCAGGTAATGGGGGATCTTGGAAGGCTTGTTATAAGTGACATGAATGGAATGTCTCATTTTTCAAGTGAAGTTATCGGAGATCCCTTAGACCCATTGACAAAAAAACGACAAGAAATCTTAGAGCCAATCACAAAAGCGATGATTACAGAAGTTGAAAAAGCAACCAAAGTAAAAGATGTGAATTTGGATGCAAGCCAATTTAAACACAATATGAAACCCCAAAAGCAGTTGATTCCATCAAAAATCTTACCATGTTTAAAATGCAATAAAACTGTTGCACATCTTATATTTGCCGATGATGCTGAGAACCAAGCCCAATTGGAAGATTATTACAGATTAATGTACCCAAAAATCAAAGAAATTGATGTGCCGACTTGGATTATCGGAAAAGAAGAGATCTATTCCCCAAAAAATATCATCACATATGTCATGAAAGTTTGGCCTAAAAAAGATGAAACTGCGGTCAAAGTTAGTTTTGATGAATTTAATTTAATGCTAAATAAAATTCAAAATGGACATTGTTTAAATTAACAAAGGTGAATAATAAGAATGAAGTTAAATTTTATTTTATTTTCCTTATTTTTTACACTTTTATTTTCTGCTTTTACTTCATTTATTGCATTATTTTTATGTTACATTTTTGATATTAAGAACTATCAAAACATTTCAATTACTTTTTTTGCTCTTGGCCTCACGGTAGGACTTCATACAAGCATTCTTTATTACAGGAAAGCTTTTAATAGCAACAAACAAAAGTAAATTATAAATAATAATATAAAATATAACTGCAACACCTACCCAAAATAAATGAGCAGATTTATGAGAAAAGTCTAGATTCTGCCAGTTATGTATACGAGACGACAAAATAACTTCACAAAAATTAAAAAAATCTACTGATAAATCAAATAAAAATTTATTCGACATTATAACTCCTTTAAAATCTGATCATTCGATTGTAGTGTGGTAGACCATATTGTTTCTTTATACTACTAAATAAAAGTGTATCTTCAATACCTTTTGAAGAAAAACTGTATTCAAAATTTAAAATATCAAGAACTTTTTTTTCATTTTTCTTCTCAAAATAAACCTTATACGGAGATTTTGAGTCATCAACCCAAGCGAGTCCCTCAGATAATAAAAAATTCCACTCTTTTTCATAATCTTCTTGAGCTTTAATTATTAATAAATCATAATTTTCTTTTATCTCTTTCACTTTCTCTTTATACTCTTTTTTCCTTTTATCTATATTAATTAATTTAATTTCATTTTCCATTTTCAAATGTAACAACATCCATGAACAAGGAGGATGCAAAAGCCAATTCTTATAAGGAAAATTTCCCATTTTAAACCCCTATTATTCTTTATTCTTCTCTTCAAAGAGAGAACGATCCTCATTTAAATCTACAACTCTCTCAGTAATTATTAGAAATAGCCGCCAAGCAGAGTAAGGAATTTCAGATTCACCAGATTTCCATCTACGAATCACTCTACCATCGGAAAGTCCCAACATTTTTGCAAGCTGAGTACTTGAAAAACCTTTAAAAGTCGTTCTTATTTCTTCGGGCGATGGCGAAATATAACCTCTTTCAAATACTTTCCAGGAATTTGGAATTTCTATTTCATACTCATCAGATGTACTTAAACTCTGTCTTTTCAAGAAAGATTTTTGATCTTGAATACTCGGAATTCTTACAATTTTCATTTGAAAACCCCTTAATAAAAAGACAAGCGTTAACTTGTCTCGAATTTTAAACGTTCAACTTGGCTTACTTTAATATATACAAGATTTAAAGTACCCTGAGCACAAAAGTTTTTGAAATATTTTCTATTGAACAAATCAAGAAAAACATAAAAAAGATATTCAGGAATTAAAATATCTATTCTCGTTACTTTAATTCCTATATGTTCTTTATAGAATTTTTTTACAGGCATACCAACTTTGTTTTGGGAACCTAAACGAATAAGCCAAAAATCTGCTTCAGGAAAATTGACTTTTACAACACAAAATTCAAATAAAAACACGGGAAAATACCTCCGCAAAAACCCAGACATTATTGTCGGGTATGATTTAATCATAGGACAAAATGCCCTATCTGTCAAATGAAACAAAATATTTTTTATTAACTTTTTCATCTAACTTTTTAATTAAGAGAATAAAAATTGACACAAATATATTTAAAATATTTTTTTATTAAGTATATCAATAATAATAAATATTATTTTTAAAACTTGGGGTATGGGGCTTTGCCCCATTGATGCTCATACGGAGCAAAATCACCGTAAGGCGAAGAACAAAAAAATAAAATCAAAGGGAAAAAATAATCTTATACCCCCACCCCTTAACAACCGACAAAAAATAAACTCGAACCACTGTATGAGGTATAAAAAAATAAATAAAGCAATATAAACTTTGACTTTGTAATTGATAATAGATAAATATAACAACGGGCTTTAAGTGCTTCTGTTAAGCGACAATAACACTTCTAAGCCCTGCCTCTGACTTCTCATCAAAATCAATTTTTAAAATATTTTTTGATTTTTCTATCACTTGAGGTTGACTCCATCTTGATTTTTTTCCTTTTTTTCTTTGTACATATAAAAAATAAAACCCATCTTTATATTCAATAAAATACTTTTTATATCTTCCATTTGTTTCTGTTATTATTGCAGTCCATTGGAAAATATCTAGCTCAATTTTTCTCATATTACTCCTTATTAAGATTGGAAATAATATCCAATCTTTGATAACTCTTATTCAAGATTAATTTTACTATTTTTTTCTTTAACTTCTTTTTCTGCAACTTTTACTTTATTTTGTTCTAATTTTTTAGCTTGTTTTTCAACATCTATTACATTTTTCTTAAAATAAATTAATGCGGACTTAATTGTATCATTAGTATTTAACGTCATTAAGCCTAAAGAATCATGTTGAAATCCATTTTCAGGAAAGAATATTTCTAATAATTCTTTATCAATTGAATTTTTTTCAGGAAAAAAATCGGCGTACTTCCTTAGTTTACTTACTTCATTTTTTTCTACTTTTTTTGCCACAATAAACTCCCATTAATTCAACTTAATTTGTGCCTCTTTATAAAAGCCAATTGTGGTGTGATTCCCCAAATCTAATGCGATTAAATTGTCCTCTGGAAATAATTTTTCGCCTACAATTCTATACCCAACAGCAGCTGATTTAACTCTGCTTTCTTCAGATATTTCAATCAAAGAATAATTATCGTTTGTAGCTAATTCTTCTAATTTTTTACGTACTGGAAGATAAAGCATACCTCCACCAGTCAAAATTAATTTAAATTTTCTATCACGGTATTTATTTAAATATGCTCTTAGAGTAACTTGTATAGTTTCTGCATATGTTTCTAAAGCATTAAATACCATTTCATGAACTGTATCTGATTTTAAAATTCCCTGTGAACTACGAAGTGGAAAATCACGTTTTTTCCCATCATGAACATCCCTAACAACATCATCAAAATAATGTAAACGACCCTTCCCTACGGGAACCACAGCTCCGTTAGTTAATATTTGGCTCATTACATCCTGCGCTACAACCTGGGTTCCTAGATCAAATGAAACAAGAGTTGAAGAAATGATACCCTGATCATTAGCTGCACCTGCTTCAATTGTTCCAAATCCAATAGAGACTACTAAAACTTCCTCTTGAAGCGCACTTTGAAATGCTAAAGAATGACCTGTCGCTTCTGGAATGATTCGAATATCTTTAATTGTAATTTCTTTATTTTCTCCTTTCACATCTTTTCCTTTAACTACAAAGGGGACATTAAATTTAGTTTTAAATTCAAGTAATTTACTTTTTGGAGCACCCATAACGACACAACATTCGTTAAATCCTGATTTCAAAACACTGGAGTTAAAGACAGCTCTCCAATTCGCATCTGCTGGCCCTGCATTTATTGTACGAACACCTTCAAGTCTTTCCACAACACAGAGATCTCCGACAGCATAACGCCCATGCTCCAAATCAAACTGAAGCATATCTGAACGGTTACTGTAGAATTCAGGTATTGCTTTAGAAATTGATGGAAATTGAAAAAAATCCATAAAGAACCTCCATAAAGAATGATAAAAACTGGATAAGAACGTTTATAGTTCTATTTAGAGCGTAAAACGTTCTAAATAGAACTATAAAGAAACTTATAAGTATTGTCAAGAGGTCTAAATAGAACTTTTTTGACTCTCTATTGTATTCTATTATGGTCTTTTATAGTTCATAATAGGTCTTTTATGGGTTTATCTTCTTATTTTGGGTTTCGAAATATTTTGTTTTCGAGCCAAATCTTCATTGTGCATTGTATCGATTGGGCGGTTTTTATGATTTGGATTTAGCTTATGAAAATATTGAGATTGGCATTCTTTCGCAATGTTTTGAATCTTTAATGAGTATATTTCTTTTAATGTATTTACTGGTAATGTATGTAATCCTGTTGATCTACTAATTCCAAATTCTTTATTAATTTCATATTTTATACTATTAGCAATTATTTCTTGATTATTATTACCATATTTTGAAAATATTCCTAGTTCATTATTTATAGGATCTAATCCAATCTTATATGAAATTTCATAACTTTTTTCCTTTATCTTTCTACTGATTTTGATAGATTCTAAGTCATTTTCAGAAAATTTTTTTACAATATGATCTTTCTTTAATTTGTCATTATTTAAATTTATTTGTATTTTATTCTCTTCTACAATTTTATCATATGCAGTCTTATTCGCACCAATTTTTTCTACATTTTTATAAAGAATATTTTTATCATTTGTGTATATTTTGCAATCATATTTAGCACGTGAAACTGCTACATAAAAATTTTCTCTATCAACATTTGTTATTGATGCGTAAACTTTATCGCATGTTTTTCCTTGACTAGAAAAAACGGTAGAAACATAATTATAATCTATAAAATTACTTTTCATTAAATCAATAGATTCTTTTTTTCCATTATTATACTCTAAAGTTGCTCTGTTATTTTCCTTATCAATTGCAATAACATTTAAATATTGTCCATTCAACCTTCTTTCACTTTTTGCCTTAGAATCTTTAGTGCTACTTTTTTTAACTGAATGATTTTTTGTCCACTTAATCCTATCACCTATTGATACTTCAATAATTTTTTCTTGATATAAATTACCTTTAATTTTTGAAACATCAATTTCTTTTTTAAAATCATCAGAGCAAATTATAATAGTATTACTTTTATGATTAACATCTAAAACTTTGTATTCAACATTTTTTAATAACCCGTTTTCATTCTTATTTAAAATTAAAATATCATTTTTTGAATAAATATTTGAATTTCTTAAAGTATATTCATTATATCCAAATGATTCTAGAGTTTTAATTTCAACTGAATCTTTTAAAACTTCTTTTCTTTTTAATTCGCTTCTAACTATATTTGTGATTTGGTCTTTCTCATAATTAGTTGACGAAATAAAAAGTGATGCTTCTAAATCCTTTTTACTGAGCTTTAAATAATCATTTGCCATGTTTGCTATGATTTTTTCTGTGTCGGCTATCTCATTTACCTTTCCATTTTTTTCTAATATTTCTAATCCCAGTTTTGTATTCCCTTTTGCAATAAGATCTACTGATTCTTTCAAAGTTCGATCTTTTTGTCTCATTCCTTCACATAATTCAGCAAATTTTATTCCATGTTCTTGCAACTGTTTGAAGGGGTTGCCAGCACCGACAGAAGACAATTGTTTCGTATCGCCAACTAGCAATACTTTTGCATTTTCAAATTCAGCTTTTTTTAATAAATCATGAGCATCTTTTGCACTAAGCGTACCAGCTTCATCGATAATCCAAATTTCCTTTCCAGCAGCTCTTCCAGCAATAGAAGTATCGACTAATAATGATTTAACTGTATGTGCTTCACTCAACTTTGCCTCTTCAGCTAGAACTTTAGCTGCTTCAGCTTGAGGAGCAAAACCCTTAACAATATACCCATTTTTTTTAGCAATTTCTGTTGCAGAAGCTAGAGAAAATGTTTTGCCTGCGCCTGCTACTCCCTGCCATGCAATGATCCTATCATGTGACGTTAAATAGACTTCTATCGCTTCTTTTTGGCCTGAATTTAAACCATCATATCCAGCTTTAATTGAATCATTATGAATTGAATTGATAATCTTTTTTGCTTCTTCAATTTCAACAATACTCTCAAATATATTTTTGCCTCTTTGCATAATATTTATTGTATCAGTTTCAATTTTTAGAGATTCATTTGTGACGTATTCTTCTTTATTTTTCTGACCTACTAAATGAGCTTTTTTTTTAAATACTCTTCTGTTCTTACTTTTGTTTCTTCATTATAATCAAATATTCCTAACGATTTTGTGAGTATTTTTTCATGCAATTTATCTTTTTTTAAACTAATATCATTTTCGGTTAATTCCTTAACAGAATTTGAAATTATACTTTCTAAAATGTCAATCTTATTAATACTATTTTGCTCATTAAAAGTATTTACATTTGAAGAAATAGGATGAGTAATATTTAAAATTTTAGCCTCATTTTTCCATTCATTATAGGTTGATTTTTTAGGTATTCCATCAACTTTTTTATCTCTTTCTATCAATACATATTTTCTTGCGTCTCTTTGGTTTTTAGAACCCATTTCTTTCATCTGTAATGATCGTTTTGAAAAATGAAGAAGGTGGTCATTTGTATAACCTTTTATATCAAAAGTACCGTTAGGATTTAGTTTTATTTCATAGCCCAATTTTTTAATACATTTTGCAAGTTCATTTTGATATATTGCCCCTAATTTTTTCGAGCTATAATAAAATCCATCTTGATTAATTGAACGCCATTCCCCATTACTTTTTGTAAGGTTCATTAGAACACAATGTGTATGTAATTGAGGATCTATTTTCCTGCTAATATCATGTTCAAAAGTAGCTGCTACTATATTATTTGTAACTAAAATATTCCTATTATTATTTTCAACAATTCTAGTCTGTGAATACTCTTTTTCGACAACACTTAAAGCATATTTTACAGCATTTCTGTGAGCATCTATTAATCTTTTATCGTCTCCAACTAAAGCGGCTATTGAAACAGATTTTGGCGCTGAAAATGTCAGATCATAAGCTGGTCTTCTATCAGCTATTTTTTTAAAGTTATGATTAATTTTTTTAAATTCACCTTTAAATTTATCTTTTTTATCAATTGATATTACATTTGAATTATTAATTAAAGATGATATTCTTTTTTCATAATTATCTATTGTTTTTACTGGAATTTTATCGTTTGAATCTGTTATTTTATTTATAATAATAGATATTTCATCTTTATATTTATCTTCAATATTTAAACTATTTATTAACTTATTATATTCATTTTTTACATTATAATATGTTTCATAAGATAACTTTTGTTCTTTTATTTTTTTATTTACAAGTGATTTTCCGTCTCTATTACAACCATTTAAAATGTAGTTAAAATCTTTCAATTTAACTTTACCATTCAAACCTAAATCTTCGGCTGCAATTCCATACCATTCAGAGTATTCTTCTTGATTTTCTTTAGAATAATAATTGTCTTCTTTATAATAAGTTAATGCTTGTGATACATTTTGTAATCTATATATTGACAACATAAATCTAAACTCCTGTTGAATTTTTGTATTACATAACCAAGATTTTTTTCATTTCATTTGTTGATTCAGTTTGTGCTATTTGTAAGTAATTATTGATAGCTTCTTCTACTTTTTCTTTTGTTCTATCTTTCATAGTATTCTTAATAATTTCAGTTAGTATAGTCTTAGTAAAAGCAAGATATTCTGTATTCAATTTTCCAACTTCAAAAATTGTTTTTTGCAAGTAATTAATTTGATTTTGTAAATCATTAATAGACTTTTTTAAATTAGAATTTTCAAGAATTATTTCTTCATTACTCTTTAAAATTTTTCCAATATTTGACTTCCCTTTTACCTTTTTGTTTATAAGATCAATTACTTTTTTTCCTTTAGATTCTGCCGACTGTTTTAGCTTTTCGTAGTCACTATCTTTTACTGAAATTGTAACTCTTTTTGCCATATTATCACCTCAAAATTATATTACATAATATGTACATACGTTATTATGATAATATAATTGGATTTTGAAGTCAAATAAGTAACAGTTACGTAACTATTATGTACTTATTACATAACTTTTTAACATTTTTTCCTTTTATTTAAAGCATATTTTTATTTTTATTACATAACTTTGCCGACGGCATGGCGTAGTGTGTGACGAAAAGCAAACTGGTGGGGAGCCAAAAAAGGCATGGCAAAGCCATAGCCATTTTTGCGCCCAAACCGTTTGCGTTTGAGTGCCAACATCACGAAGTGATGGCGGAGTGAGTGAAGCGAACGGAGTTCCCACTCTTTCTTCTCCTCTTGTCAGCGTACTTTTTTACTGTAGAATAAAAAATGGTTTATTATCTCAATTAAAAAAGGAAGGGTACAATATATGGCTAAATTAAAAATCAACTTACCTGAAGAAAAACAAAAAATTGCGCTTAAGTTAAAAAAATCATCTATTGAAATATTAAAAAATTATTCACAATATATGTCAGAACTTCATAAAAAATCTATTTCAGAAGATGTCATTATTGATAGCATGCTTGAAAAGTTTTCAAAAGATAAAGAATTCTTAAAATTTTTCTCTTCTAGTTCAACTAGAAAAGGAGCCACAGTAAGTGAAAAAGAGAATAACAAAAAGTTAAAAGATAAACATCAAGAATTAACTGAATAATCATATAAAATTAATATATTTGAGGTATATATGCGAACTCTGGTTATTGCTGAAAAGCCTGCTGCTGGTCGTGATATAGCAGAAGCCCTTGGAGCAACAAAAAAAATTGATGGTGGCTTAGAATCTGATAGCTATGTGGTGTCGTGGGCTGCTGGACATTTAGTGACATTAAAAGAACCACACGAATATTGTGTTGAGTGGAAAAATTGGAGTTTTGAATCATTGCCAATTCTTCCTGAAAAATATGAACTAAAAGTTTCTTCTAAAGAAACTCAAAAACAATTCAATATTTTAAAAAAACTTTTGAATTCTAAAGATATAAATCGTGTCGTCAACGCCTGTGACGCTGGACGTGAGGGAGAACTAATATTTGATTATATTTATCGGCTTTCTGCTTCAAAGATTCCTGCATACCGTTTGTGGACTTCTGCCGCCCTCACAGCGGATGCTATCAAACGTGAATTCACACAATTAAAACCTATTGAGAACTATAATGGCTTAAGACTAGCTGCACGTGCTCGATCTACTGCTGATTGGACAATAGGGCTTAACTCAACTAGAGCTATCACGTTAGCTGCTCAAAAAAATGGTAACAAAGGAGTATTTTCTGTCGGACGTGTACAAACACCAACTCTGTACTTTCTATTAGCTAGAGAAATTGAAATTAAAAAATTTAAATCGCAACCATTTTATAATATAAAAGCAAATTTTAAAACTGAAGAAAATGAGTCATTTTATGGTAACTATGAGTATCAAAAAGATGGCAAATTTAGTTCCCAAATATTTTCAAGCTTAGAAGCAAAAAATATTTTTTCAGAGTGTGAAGGTAAAAATGCAAAAATTGTAAAAGTTGAATCGAAAGAAAAAAGTGAACCACCACCTTTTCTTCTAGATCTGACAGAACTACAAAAAGAGTGCAATAAGCGTTTTTCACTGAGCGCAGAGCAAACTTTAGAAGTTGCTCAAGCACTATATGAAAAGCATAAATGCCTTTCTTATCCGAGAACCGAATTTAAACATTTAACAGATGACAATAGGCAAATGATTCCAGGAATTTTAGAAGCATTAAAAAGTTCGTATGATCAAAAATTTATAGATCAAGTTACGCAAACTTACAAAAATGAAAATAAACGTATATTTGATTCTTCTAAAGTCGGAGACCATCATGCACTTTTACCTACGTCAACAAATCCAAAAAATCTTTCTGAAATTGAAAAAAAAGTTTACGATTTAGTAGTAAAAAGATTTCTTTCCGCATTTGCACCAAATTATCAATTTACATCTTCAATAATTGCTTCTACTTGTAATGAAAAATATCTTTTTGTTTCTCGTGGAACAATAATTAAATCATTAGGATGGAAAGAAATTCTAATCGAAGTAAATGACGAAGAAAAAAAAGATGAAAAAGAAGAAGAAAAGCAAAAACTACCGAATGTAAAAATTGGTGATATAGTTAAAATAAATAAATTGAATATAAAAGAAGACAAAACAAAACCTCCTTCTCGCTACAATGATGCTACTTTACTTGCTGCAATGCAAAATCCTAGCTCAAAAACAGATGATAAAAATGAAAAAGAAATTTTAAAAAGTTGTGGTTTAGGAACTCCGGCAACACGTGCAGCAATTATTAAAAATTTAGAATCTAAAGAATACGTAAAACGAGAGAAAAAAAATATAATACCAACTCAAAAGGCATTTGATTTATTTTCGATGCTTCAAAAGTTTAATCAGTCATTTTTATGCAATCCAGTAATGACGGCTGAGTGGGAAAAAAATTTACAATCTATCGAACGAGAACCTGCACTTGCTTCTTCTTTTTTGAAGAATTTGAATTCATTAACTATGGATATTGTATCGAACATCAAAAAAGCAATTTAATTTTTTATATCCTGAACACTTCAATTCTTTATTAAAATACAATTTTAAAGACCTTGGTTAAATTAAAAACAGACAACGTACCCATTTCTAACTAAAATTTTCTAAACGTGTTTATACATAAGCAAATGCCATTTTAAGCGAAGCTGTTGATTGCTATAATTTATAGCAATCAACAGCTTCTTTTATGCAAAAAGTAAAATTAGAAGTAGTTTAAAAACTACTTCTAATTTTACTTTTTTTAAACCTTCCTAGAATCTCTTAGGAGATTCTAGGAAGGTTATAGAAGAGCAACAAAATTATGGTAACATCAATTTAGATATGTATGATAATAAAGTAAAAAAACGTTTAAGACGGTTTTTAGGCTGATGGTGTTATACAGGGGAAGTGATGGTGTTATACAGGGGAAGTGATGGTGTTATACAGGGGGGGTGATGGTGTTATACAGGGGAAGTGATGGTGTTATACAGGGGGGTATAACTGCATTAAATTGAATTTACAGAAAAATTATATGCTTCCATTAAATTTTTGGCTGAAATTGATGATTAGATGAAGTGAAAAGTGATGGTGTTATACAGGGGATGGATTTTATAATATTATGATTTTGATGGAGATTTCTTTGAGATGTTTTCAATTACGCTTTCAGGTCTAGAAATTTTATAGTGCTCTTTCCTATATTCTTCTATTTGCCATTTCAATAATTCAAATTCATTTAATGCTTTTTTTATATCAATTTTTCTTGTTCTTTTTGTATATCTATTATCTGTATCCTCAAAATAAACGTACCCTATTAAAGATTCGAGGCTAACATTTCGTGAAGTTCCAGGGTTAATCCAAGCACAGAGGCGCTGATGTAATAGTCTAGCTGCATCACTTGATAAAAGCCTAACTTCTTGCATATCAATTCTAGTATGCTGTGGTTTAAATCCAAATATTACACTTGTAATGATTGGATTTAATGCAACAAATAATTTTCCCTTTTCGTTATCACTCGCATAACTAGAAAGTAAACGGCATCCAATTCTTTTTTTGTTGAATTCATAAATAATTGATACTTTCCAAAGCCGTTCAACACAATTTCTGATTGTTTTTGTGTTTTCACAATCAGCATAACCTATTTCTTTAGCAAGCTCACGATAACTTCCTTTGGCTACTACGACATCGTCATTTGTGGCGTCCCATTTTAAATCCATTTGTTTTCTAACTTCTTTTCCATGTTCAGAAGATGTTTCTGAAGTAACAAATTGATCGTGATGATTTATTCCTGCCATTGCGATTAATCCTTGAAGCACCCTTAAATCATCCGCACCAAGCGGTTCGGGGCCACTAAACTCAATTTTATTTTTATCTCCAAATTCGTATGTGATATCTAACTTTAATTTTTTGCGATCACCTTTTTTAATACTCCTAAACAATCCTGGAGCTAAACAATGAGCAGGATCATGAAGTGCAAATTTTAAATTATATTTAGAACTTAAATCAGAATTTTTAGATACCACCTTTACGTCCTCCAAAAATTTGAGAGAGATTATTTGATTCTTTTTTAGTTAAATCAGTTGGTTTTAATATTCCACCATCTTCTCTTTTTAACCATCTATCAGCAATAGGTGAACCATAATTCATCTTTGAGTAAACATATTTAACATATAATTTTCTGTCTTGCTCATCTATACCTAAATCTTTTGCTTCGGGGCTTGTCATTGTTACAAGATTGATTTGAAGTTTAATATTATCCGTTAAAACAGAACTGCCTCGACTAGCTTGTTGGTCTCCACCATTTGAGTTGTTTGCACTATTTTTATTTGTGTGATGTAAAAATAAAATGCTCGTATTGTTTTCAGATGCAATGGAACCCATTATTTTAATAAGTTCAGACATTTTACCGCTATCATTTTCTTCTAAATTATGAAAAACTCTGAGTGTGTCTATAATAACTAATTTTGAATTTATTGTTACATTTTTTATCCATTCAAACCAATTTTTATCCATAATATTAGGATTTTTACCAGATATAGAATAAATAAACATGTTTTTATTTAGTTCATGAATTTCTTTCTCTGAGAGATATTTGCACATAGAATGTAATCTTAGAGCTGTTATTTGTTCAGGATCTTCTCCTGAAAGTAAAACTGATTTTCCTGTATTAAGTTGTCCATACTTTAACATATCATTTCCGCAAGCAATACTAGAGCAGGTTTGTAATGCCCACATCGTTTTTCCAGTGCCTCCAGAGGCCACAACACTTCCAACAATTCCTCTTAGTAAACCTGGAAAAATAAATTCTAGTTGTGGTGGTTTGTTTGAACAAATCTCCAAAATATTTAGAGGCAAAAAGTTAAAATTTGAACTTTTATTAGAAGTATCAATTACATTTTCTTGTGAAGTATCAAATTTTTTTAATATAAAATTAAAAGTCTCGTTATTAAGTGCGTTTTTAACTAAGTGATCATTAATATCATTATTTTCTGGGAAAAAACATTCATAAAAATTGTTTTTCCAATGTTCTTTTTCTTCCTTTTTTTCACAATAAGAAATTAATGATTTTTGAATTATATTTGAAATAGCTATTGCTTTATGATTGTCGTGTAAGCAAATCTTAATATTATCGTATTTTCTTATCTCATTATTAAATTCGTCTTTCCAATCTTTTGTCAACACACAAAAACCTAAAACATCTGAATCTTCAATATTATTTCTATTAAAATATGTTTTTAATGATAAATAATCAGGTTCTCCTTCACAAATATATAATGATTTTTTTGTGGAATTTAATTGATTGAACCCAATTATATGATTATTTGCTCTAGGTTGTGCATATACTTTTATAGTTTTTTCTACTATTTTTCCTTCTTTATTCGTTTTTTTTATAATTATATTTTCATATAATCTATATCTCATATTTACAATTTTATTTTCAGAATTGAAAATAGGTATAATAAACCCATAATATGCTTTGTTCCCTCTAATTATTTCGGTAAATGGTTTCCATAGCTCATTTTTATCATTCATTAGTCCAGAATTTTTTAAATCATTTTCTGGGCAAGATTTTATTAATTCACATATTTTACTTCTAATTGGATAAATATCTCTACATCCTGATTGATACGCAGATCTTATATCAATGTTCCTTTTTTTCATCCAATTCATAAATGAATTTGTAACTTCAACATCTTTTGAAATATTCCATATCTTTTCTAAAATATCAGAATTTTTATTATCATATGTATGTTTTTTAATATTTTCAAATTCAACTTTTATGTTATAATTATGACAAATATATTCAACAGATTCAGTAAATGATTTTGATTTTAAATTTTGAATAATTTTAATTGCGTCAGCATTAAACCCACAAGAAAAACAAAGTACATGATCGTGATAAACAGCCATCGATGGGTTTTTATCTTCGTGATTTGGATTAATTTCAGAACATGAAATATTTGAACTATTATTTAAGTTAATTCCTAGTGATTTAACAAGACTTCTACAATCAACCGTATCTTTAATTTTTTTAATTGTACTTTCGCTAATTAACATAACAACCATACCTCATTTATTTATTAATGTCTGTACATTTGTATTAATTACCTGCTTAATTTCCAATTGAACTTTTGATATTTGAACAACACCATTCTCATTTACTTTAAATGCAACGTAATCACCAGCCTTGAGATCTAAATGCTTCCGAATATTGGAAGGAATAGTTAAAACACCCCTGTCGTTAATTTGTTTTACGTGTTCCATTTTTTTTCTCCTAAAATACTGAATTACTGAATATCAGTACTACTGTATTTTGAGCGGATTTGAAAGTCAAGTTTGGTCATGTAAATTTTTTAACATCATGAAATAAATGAAAAGAATAATTTATAATATCAAATTTAAAATATTTTTAATAAAAAACATTAAATATGTATAAATCAAATATATTTAATATTCTTACATTGTAATAAGAATAAATATATTTAGAAATACTTGACTATAAGATTGAAAACAGCAAAAACTTTATTGTTATAAAAGTAATCATGTTTCATTTTGGCATAAGCAAATACATTTCTTGAGGTTATAAAATGACAGTATTTAAAGAAAATTTTTTAGATGGTAAAGTTTCCTTAGTAACTGGTGCTTCAAGAGGAATTGGAAGAGAGATAGCTCTAAACTTAGCAAGATATGGTTCGTATGTTTTTATAAATTATAATAAAGATGAAAAATCTGCGACTGAATTAAAATATGAAATTGAAAAATTCAATGGTAAATGTGAAGTAATGAAATTTGATGTGTCAAATAGTGTAGATGTAAAATCATCAATAGAAAATATTTCAAAAGAATTTAAAAAACTTGATATTTTAGTAAATAATGCAGGAATAGCAAAAGCAGCGCTAGCACTAAGATTTAAAGAAGATGAATATGATGAGGTCATGGATAGCAATGTTAAAGGACATTTTAATTGCATTAAATATTGTTTACCACTATTGTTAAGATCAAATTCGTCTTCTATTGTAAATTTATCCTCAGTGTTAGGTATTACAGGTGATATGGGAAATTCAGTGTACGCTACTTCAAAAGCCGCTATTTTAGGGTTAACAAAAAGTATTGCTTTGGAATATGCAAGTAAGAATTTAAGAGTAAATTGCATTGCTCCAGGCTTTATAAAAACAGATATGACAGCTCAAGTAAGTGAAGAGGTAACAAAAATAGTTCTTTCAAAAATACCTTTAAAATATCAGGGAAACCCAATTGAAATTGCAAATTGTATACTATTTTTAGTTTCAGATGCTGCAAAGTATATTACAGGGCAAACATTTTCCGTGGATGGCGGAATGGTAATGAGGTAAAAAATTTAGTTTATGAATAGTGAAAAAGAAGTATCAAAAATATATTCAAAAATTAAGCTAATAAGTAATGTTGACTTACAAAGTGAAATGTCAAAATCGGTTGATTTTAAATCATTAAATATGAGCGGAATTCAATATTTTTCGGTAGCTTTTAAACTACATGATAGTCCTATAACAAAAACATTTGCTTGTGATACAGGATGGTTTAAATTTTTAAATAGCGATGATTTTTTATCTCAATATTTTTTAAAAGAAGATAAAATTTGGAGAGAAGTTTATCGTTTTGCTTGCAGATGCAGGAAAGATAACGTAGGAATTCAAAAAACATTACTTTATTCATCTTTTGATTATACATCAAAATTCTACAATGAAATTTTGTTAAGGCGTAAGAAATATGAATTAAAAAATGGGGTGATGTTCCTAAACAATCATAAAGATTTCAGTACTTGTCTTACATTTGCTTCAAATCATCGCCATTTTTCCGAGCTTAATTTTGCTGTTAAACAAAATCAAATAATGCAAAATGCACTTTGGCAAGTATTAAATTGTATAGAAGATTTATCAATTGTATCAGAGAAAAATGAAATCAAATGAAGTTTTCGTACTTTAATACTTTTAAAAATATTTCTGGAATCCTAACAGGTCTTTTTTTATTTATATCACAGCAAACCATAGTCGTTGAGCATATTGATATGAGTTCTTTTTGGTTTTCAATTTTATAAAGTATTTCAAATGAACTGTTAAATATTTCACCTGGAAAAACATTTATTTTTAATAAATCGTTTAAATAAGATTGCCCCAAATAGTTAATGTTTAAATTTGCAATAATTAAACCAATATTCATTTCTAAGTTTATTTCACCAAGATTGTATTTTTCTAAGAAAGACATTCTTACATCATGAATGATTTTAATTAAATTATCATGACCTAGATGATTTGCATAATTTAGATCTCCAACTCTTACTTTAGTTTCATAAAGGAACAGACTTTTTTGAGTTCCAATTTCAATTTTATTTTTGCTCATATATTTTTCTTATCCATGAAATAGGTGCAATAAATTCAACTTCAACATCATAATAAACGGGGTCAGAAAACTTTATATCATATGTATTTAGTATGTAAAGATTAAAACAATCCTTTTTTTCTGAGTAACCTACACGTCTAAAAGTAAAACTATTGTTATTTTTTACTTTTATTATACAATCTTTCCCAATACATGATGAAAAATCATTATTTTTTCTGCCAATTATCCATGAAATTGGTTGGTAATAAGGAAACATAGTATCATTCTCTAAAAGCATATGAACTAGATTTTCTTTGTCAGTTGAAATAAGTAATTGCATTTCTTCTAAAGCTAAAACATCATCATTTTTAATTGAAGATAGTTTAATTTTTTCATAATTAATTGAAAACAAAGGTTTGTCGCCTTTTCCTGATTTTATCCACTCTTTTGTTACCTGAACACCTTCATTATTGAATACATAGAAGATAAGATCTATCTTATCTTCGGGGACTTTTAATTTATTTTCTTCCCATTTACGAAGTGTATTTTCCGAAATACTGTATTTTTCTCGAATAAAAATCCTTGTTAATCTCGCTTGTTTTCTTAAATATGTAATTCTGTCACCGATTGAAGATGTCATAAGCAATCCTAAAAATTGATATATCAAAACCCTAATAAACATAACATAATCAAATTGTGCAATAAGAAGTTTTTGATATATCACTTGTAATTAATAAAATATTATTAAATTAATCTATAATATAATGAGGTTATAAAATAGAAAAATCAATAAACATTGTTATAAAATAAAAAAAAGGTCAATTAATTGATATAAAAATATATGCTTAAATAATGCGCATATACTTTTGATTTTAGTAACACCCCCTAAAGAAAATCATTAAACAACGTAAAATCATATGGTTACAAAATTAGAATAACAAAAAAACATACCTCGAATATCTCGTTAGGTCAAAAAAATGATATAAATTGACATATACCACTTTTATGATATAAATTGATATGAAGTGATACTTTTTTGCAGTGTTAGATATTTAAGGATAGAAAATGATCAACAAACAATTAGTAATAGCAACGCTTTCTATATCTGTATTTTTTCATTTTCCAGTTCAATCCAGTGGAATGCCAGTAATAGATATTGGATCGATTACTCAGCTTTTAGCTATTTATCAACAAATAACTACACAGCTTCAACTTGTTCAAAATTTATCAAATGATGTTGACGCATGGAAAAAAATGAATTGGATGACATATAGAAAGCATTTACAAGAGCTTATTACTCAAATTGATAGCTCGAGAGAAATTTCTAGAAATGTAAACAACTCTCTCAATGATTTTAATAAATATTTTCCAGGATTTAACTATAAAGGAGATTCAGATAGAGTTAATTTATCACAAGAATATATGGGTAGAAGTTCTGCATTACTAAGTTTGTTATCATCTCAAATTCAAGTCGCAAATCAAGCAATTTCAAATCAAGAGGAACAGAATTTAAATTCTGCTTCTCTAAGCTCAGCAAGTCAAATTGCAAAATCAACCTTAGAAACGTTATCACAAATGAACACTCTTATGGCTTCTGAAATGCGAGCAGCAAATTCATATAGGGCAAATCAAATTCAAAAAGAAAATGATGAGTTGACTGTAATAAACAGATTTGTTGGCACTAAATACAATAAACAACAAGATTCTACTTATAAAACATGGGTTGGTTCTAAATAGAAATTATTTTTAGGAGACAAGATGAAAAAAATATTTTTACTTCTAGCGTTTGTTACTTTATCTTTAATTTCATGCACTAAAGAAACAAATTCAAACCTGACTAAAGATAAAGAAGTTGAAGAAATTAATAATTTCATAGGAGATGGTTGGAGAAAAAAAAGTAACAAAGAGTATAAAACATGGGTTGGTAGTAAAGATAAAAATGAGAATAATAAGGAGTAATATATGTTAAGAAAAAGTCTAATTTCATTATCAGTAATAGGAATTATTAGTTGCGGTAAATCAACCGATTCAGCAGGTAGCAAACAAAGCGCAGATTCAAACTCAAATGCAAAACAAATCAGTGTTGGTTATGGTTATGCTTGTGCATTAATTTCTTCTGGACAAGCAAAATGTATAGGTTTAAACGACTTTGGAAATCTTGGAAATGGTACTAAAAATATACAAAATAACTGGACTAATATATCTGGAAATTTAAATTTTAATTCAGTTAACGCTGGGATGGATCATACTTGTGGAATTGCAGATAACGGAACATATTGTTGGGGTTCTAATGATCAAGGACAATTAGGAAATTCATTTGGTGGTTCTGGAAGTAGTGAAAACGATTCAAATGTACCCGTGCTTGTATCTAATTCAAATTCATTAAAATTTAAAAAGATTTCTTCAGGTACATTATATACATGTGCTTTATCAAATGACAACAAAATTTATTGTTGGGGTACTGGGGTTGGATTTGGAAATAAAAATAATAATAATACGCCAAGACAAATAACAGGAGTTAGCGAAGATTTCATTACAGTATCTGCTTCTAAAACAGGATCTAGTTCTAACCCATTTATGAATTGGCAAACCTGTGGAGTTTCAAAAACAGGTTCTGTTTATTGCTGGAGTTCTGGAACAAGTGGGCAACCTTTAAAAATTCAAGGAATTTCAAACGCCATTGATGTTGAAGTTGCAACTCATTCATGCGCACTAATTTCAGATGGATCTGTTTATTGTTGGGGAGCAAATGATTACGGACAACTTGGTGATGCTGGTTCATCGGGTAATTTTTCAAATGCCCCAGTACAAGTTCAAACTGTTCAAAAATTTAAATCGATAGCGGTTGGGTTATTTATATCATGCGGCATTAGTCTTGATAATTCTGGGTACTGCTGGGGAAATAATACAGGAAATGAAAGTTCATTAATTTCAAATAAACCTGTCAAAATTGATGATATTAAATTCAGTTCAATATCTGTCACAGACTCAACTTATATATGTGGGATTGATTTAAATAATAATAATTATTGTTGGGGAAAACAATTAGATGATTTTTCAAAAGTAAATAATAAGCCCACTATCTACAATATAAAGTAAATTAAATATGAAAAATTTAATTTTAGTAATTATTGCTATTATCACACTTTATTTTATTGGTTTTAAACTTGGCATTAGAATTGGAATTAATGTAACTGAAAGTATGCCTAGAGGTATTTATCTTATGTATGATTATTCATTTATAATTAAAAAGGGAGATATAGTATCTTTTTGTCCAGATGAAAAATTTTATGATATTTATTACTCAAGAGGATATTTATCAAAAATTAAAAATGGAAAATGCTATGGGAAATATTCTGAATTTATTAAAAAAGTTATAGGAATTCATGGAGACAAAATCGAAATAAGATTAAATAAATTGATAGTTAATAATAATATAATTAAAGACTCAAATTTATATGATTATGATAAAGAAGGAAGAAATCTTTATCATCTAAAAAATGGATTTAGTAAATTCTTGTTAGATGATGAAGTTTTTTTGTTTTCAGATGGTGTTAAATATTCATTAGATTCAAGGTATATTGGCATTATAAAATTAAATAATATTAATAAAAAAGCAGTATTTATATGGGGATTTTGATCATGAGAATTATAAAATATTTAGTAATAGTTATTGCCTTATGTTCTTTTAAATATATTCTTGCTCAAAGTTCTACACAAGCAACCGCAAATGATTTTTTTAGAGTATTTGATGGTATACATGATACTTTTTTTAATATCGCAAGAACATGGCAGGCAAAAGCGGAAAATATGGCAATGACATTATTTTTATACTTAGCCATAATTGATGTAATTATTTTTGGAATTAACTGTGTCCTAAAAAAGGATGATATCAAACAAATATTAAATGGCTTTATATATAAAGTTATTTTTTTAGGTGGATTTGTAAGTTTGATGCAATGGTTACCTTATTTAACAGACCCGAACACAGGAATATTAGCTTCATTTGAAATTGCTGGAGCAAAAATTGCAAATTTAAATCGTCTTAGTCCAACTGGAATTGTAGATTCTGGGCTTTCTATCATTTCGGCAATAATAAGCGATTCAGATAAAGCAACCTTCATGTCTCCATTTACTTCATTAATGCTTGCCTTCACAATTATAGTTTTAATGTATTGTTTTTTATCAATAGCTTGGGAATTGCTTATAACAAAACTTGAAGCGTATCTTTTAATGTTTGGGGGATGTTTTTTTCTTGCATTTGCTGGCTCGCAATTCACTAAACAATATGCTTTTGGATATTTAAAATATTCATTTAATATTGGTGTAAAATTATTCTTTTCATATTTAGTAATTTCAGTTGGTATAAATATTAGCGATGAAATATTAAATTTAATTAATAAATCAAATAATATATGTGGAAATTTATATTCACTTTTAATTATAAGCGCAACATTTTTAACATATTCAACCATAGTCAAAAGAATTCCACAAATTGCGAATGGTTTTATAAGTGGGATGAGCGCTTCAAGTGGTTCAGATTCAGCAGCCGCTATTGCTGGTTTAGCTGCTGGAATGACAAAGCTTGCTGTTGGAGGAGGAGCTGGTGGTGGTGGAGGTCTTGGGGGAAAGGTTTTAGGCGGAGGGTTAGCGGGATTTGCTTCTTCTGCTGGGAAAATGATTGGTAGCGCTGCTGCAAAAGGTGCTGGGCATGCTCATGCTGCTGGAAGATCATTTGGTAATGCTTTTAAAGCAAATATGGCCTCTGACAAGTCTACAAATCTTCAACCTAATGCTCCTAGAGCAGCAGCTAAAGCCGCTATGCACACTGTTTCAACAGCAGCAGAAAATATCAGTGATGCGATGGATAAGTCAGCTAATAATATTGCAGATAAAGCAATGAAAATGCACGAAGAGAATATAAAATCATCTCCTTTTACTGCAAAAGCACCACCGCCTCCGCCTCCACCAACTCCAGCGGCACCTCCAAAATCAGACAATGGATTTTTTAAATCTTCCACATCAAATTCTTCAAATGGAAAAACAGGATTTTTTAATGCGAAAAATAAGAGTTAATTAATATTTTTAGAGGTAAACTTATGCTTGGTATTGATAAAAAAAATGATAATGAAAACCCTTATATGCCGTATGTTCAAGCAAAATTTGAATGGAATGAAAGATATGGATCATTAATTAGAGATAAGAAAATATGGCAAATAACGTCTATATTTTCTGTATTAGCAAATATTATATGTATTATTAGTCTTGTAATAATAGCTTTTAAACCAAAATTTATTCCATACATCGTTAAAGTAACAAACCAAGGCCAACCTATTCAAATAGAACGTGTTGATGCAAATACAAAAATTGATAATGCTATTGTTATTTATCAATTATCTCAATTCATAACAGACATTAGAACAATAACGACTGATGGAAAATTAAAAAAAATAATGATGGAAAGGGTTCGTGTTTATTGCTCACAAAATGCTTTTAATACTGTCCAAGATTATTGGATAAAAACACCTCCAGATAAGACAGCTCAAATTATGAGTATTTCAGTTCAAATTGATTCAGTTTTGCCTTTAACTGGTTCTGATTCATGGCAAATAAATTGGACTGAAATTGCAAGTAAAAATGGTATGCAAATAGGATCTGTAAAGTGGACTGCAATATTAAATATTGGAAAAAACACAATAAATACTGAACCTGATTATCTAAAAAATCCTACAGGTTTATTAATAAAATCAATTTCTTGGTCTCAAGTTTATTAAGTAAAAGAGGTGAATTGTGAAAAACAAAAATACAATATTAATTATAGTAATATTTTGCATTCCTAGATTATCAATAGCTCAAGAACAAAAAAATGTTAGTACAGATATTCCAGAACAAATTGCTCCTTACATGAAAAAAATATTAGAAGACCAAAAAAAGGAGTTAGATAAAAAAGAAAATGAGGCTAAAGAAATACAAAAAGGAATTAATAAAGATAAAGCAGTAATCGTTCCTGCAATAAATGTTAAAAAAATTAAAAATAGAAAAAATAATTCTAGTAATGAAGATAATATTGAGGATATGTACTTAAATGATCTTGATAGATATAGAAAAATAGAAAAGTCAAAACCTTATATTAAAAATGGTACTGTTTATTATTCTTTTGGCGTTGGAGAAGCCTCTATAATTTGTTCTGTTTTACAGATATGTGACATAGAATTAGAAAAAGGAGAAGTCATTTCAAATATTCAGATTGGCGATTCTGAACGTTGGATTGTAAAGGTTAATAATTCTACAACTTCTGATACAAGTGCTCATATTTTATTAAAACCAAAAGAAAATAAATTAAAATCTAACATGATAATTTTTACTGATAAGCGTCAATATAATATTCAGTTAAAAAGTGTAAAGAAAAAATATTTTTCAAAAATTGCTTTTAATTATCCTCAAGAAGAAAATAAATTAGTAACAGTATTTAGTGATATACCTGAAAAATCATTATCAAATTATAAAATAAGAGGTGATTCTACTTCATGGACACCTGAAGAAATTAGAACTGACGGTAAAAAAACATTTATTAAATTACCTGAAAAATTTTTCCACTCCCCTGATATGCCAACTGTTTATTCTTTGGATAATGATGGTACACAAGCGCAAGTCAATTATAGAATTTTAAATAATTGGATTGTTGTTGATGTTTCATTAAATAAAGGACAATTGATTCAGGGAGTTGGTTTAAATCAAAAAAAAGTAATTTTTACTAAAGTCGGAACTGTTGGAATTATTTCTCGCATTTTTAGCAATGAAAAATAAGGATAAATACATGAATAATACACAAGACGATAAAAATAAAATATTTCATAAACCAAATGTAGTTACAAATAGAGGAAAAATAACAATAGCATTTATTGTTGCTGGTGGAATTGGTTTCCTTGGTATTGCAGCAGGATCTAATTATTTTGCAACAAAACAATTAGAGGAAAGTGAGCAGAAAAAAAAGGATATTAATTCTGATGCAATGAATACTCCTGTATCAAATACCCCTACACAATGGGATAATATGCCAAATTACATTGGTCAAAACCAAGAACCAAAGTATCCAACAACTCAAGTTTCAAATCAAAATAGTGAAGTAACAGATAGTCAAGTTACAGTTCAAAAAAATATTGGCGATCAAGAAATTTCAACGATTGATAAACAAAGTGAAAAAAAGGCTAGGGAGTCTGATACAGAAATTGATAAAATTAATCAGCAATTAAATGCTGAAAAATCTATACAAAATCTTGAAGATAGTGAAATTTATCTAGGAAGTAAAAAAAAGTCTGCTAAATCGCCTTTTGAAATTATCTCAGGTTCAGTTATTCCAGCTACTTTACAAACTGGTCTTAATAGCGAGCTTCCTGGTTACGCAACAGCAATAGTTCGGCAAAATGTTTATGACTCAGTTTCCGGTAATTTTCTATTAGTACCTAAAGGAACAAAAATATTTGGAAAATACGAATCAAAAGTTGCTTATGGCCAAAAGAGATTGTTAATGCAATGGGATAGATTAATTTTTACTGACGGTTCCAGTATTTCCCTAAAAGGCATGAATGGCACAGACAAAGAAGGATATTCGGGATTTGAAGACCAAATAGACAATCATTTTGCAAGTTTAATGTCGGGTGCAATTTTGATGTCAATTATTGGTGCTGGAGCGCAATTATCTCAACCTAATAATCAAAACAATGGTACTTACCCTTCTACTCAACAGCAAGTTGGTCAAACAATTGCAGGTCAAATGGGCACACAAATTGCTACTATAAGTGGGCAAGTTGTACAAAAAAACATGAATATTCAACCTACAATAGTTATCAGACCAGGATATGAATTCAATATTATGGTTAGTAAAGACATAATTTTAGAGCCGATTAAAAAGTGAGATTAAATTTATTCAATGTTTGTTACATTAATTTTTGAGGCGTTTTCTATGATTTTATCTACGTATCCATTTTTAAATCCTTTATGTGGGTTTCCTGTATTGTATGTTGAAAAAGCCTTTAATAAAGCATATTGTTCATTATTAGTAACTTTTGAAGCATTTATAAATGCTTGTGTAAAAATTTTTGCTCCATGTCTTATATTTTCACATGGGTCGAAAATTTTATTTAGAGTTAATTTAAATTTTTTAGCATTTATTAAATTAATTTGTGTTAATCCAAAATCAAGATTATGTCCATTTTTAATTAGAACATATGATAAATTAACGGCTTCTTCTTTTGTTTTAGGTTTGTATGAAGTTTTTGTTGTATTGTCATTTACTGTCAAATGGTTTCCAGAGCTTTCAGTACGAATAATTGTAAGCATAGTTTCTGGAGCTATATTTGTAGAACATTCTTTAACTAGAGAAATAAGATCTATCATAATCAAATATCCTTTCTTGATTATATTTATATATAACATCTTTTCTATAAAATCAAAAACAAAACGAGGATAAATATGAATAAAAATTTAAAAAAATATTTAATTATATCTGCATTAAGTTCTAATTTAATTATATTTTCAGAAAAAACTTTCGCTTATTCTGAAATGTCACTTAGTACATCGGCTGTTTTTTTTCCTATGAATGATATGGATACAGGAAATTTTACTCCATTTTGGGGCGGAAATATAAAAGCTGACATCATGAATAATGTTGGTTTTTCTTTTGGCATTGGTCACACATGGGCAAATGGTTATCAATGGGCGGACTTAAGAACATTATATTGGTTTAATCAACATTTAGAAGGTTTTTATTTTGGTTTAGCAGGACATATTCAATATTTTAATGATTTTGGAGTTGGTGGAGGATTTAATTTTGGGTATTCGTTGCCACTAACATATTATTTAAATTTTAATTTAGATAGTGAAGCAGGATATGGCTCTAATAAATTCTGGAGAGCTGCTTATGATCCAATATATTATAATTTTAGTATTGGATTTTCAGTAAATATAATGTGATTAAATTATATAATTGAGGCTACTATGGTTAATAAAAAACATGAAGATAATTGGGAAAGATTAAAATTCGATTTAGGAAATGATTTACTTCAGCATTTAGAAAATCCATCTGTTGTTGAAATTATGTTGAATCCAGATGGAAATGTATGGGTCGAAAGACATGGAGAGAATATGGAAATGGTCGGAAAAATTCGATATGAAAAAGCAAGTATGATTATTAATACAATGGCATCATCATTAGATACAATTATTAATGCAGATAATCCTATTGTAGGAGGTGAAATACCAGTTGAAGGCTCACGATTTGAAGCAATGATACCACCTGTAGTTGTAGCCCCTTGTTTTTCAATTCGTAAAAAAGCAGTAAAAATATTCTCTTTAGAAGAATATGTAGATTTAGGAATAATGACTTTAAATCAATCAAAAATCATTGATGAAATTATTAAAAATAGAAAAAATATTTTAATAGTTGGTGCTACGAGTTCTGGTAAAACTACATTCGCCAATGCAATACTAAAAAAAATATCAGAAATTGATGCAAATTGTAGAATGGCAATTATTGAAGATACGAGAGAATTACAATGTGATATTAAAAATAAACTTATAGCTCGTTCAACAAAAAAAATATTTATGCAAGATTTATTAAAATCAATTATGCGATTTAGACCAGATAGAATTTGTGTTGGTGAAGTACGTTCAATAGAAGCTTTTACATTACTTATGGCTTGGAATACTGGACATTGCGGTGGTATTGCAACTGTTCATGCAAATAATGCAAAGGCTGGTATCAAAAAAATAGAACAAATTTTGATGGCTCATCAATTTATTCCTGTTCCTGATATGGTTGCTGAAGCCATAAATATAATAGTAAATATACAAAAAACTAATGAAGGGAGGAAAATTAAAGAAATATTAGAAGTATCTTGTTTGAATGGTGAGTATTTTTTCAAAGAGATTAATTAAAAATTAAGGAGATTTTAAATGTTATTAAAAAAAGTTGTTCGCATTTATTTTTCTACACAAGTGTTTCTTTTGTCTTCAAAAGCATTTTCATCGAGTGGTGCATCAGGAGCAGGTTTACCTTGGGAATCGGCAATTGACAAAATTCAGCAGTCTTTATTCTACGTTGGAGGGTCATTAATTTTAATTGGTTTCTTATGGGCAGGATATGCTTTTTTAATATCAGATAATAAAGAAGCTGGTTTTAGAAGATTAATAGGAACAGTAATAGGTGGAGCAATTATTCTTGGAGCTAAAGGAATTGTAAGCACTGTTTTAGGCGCTCAATTTTAAAAAGGGAAAATATTATGGAAGATATGCACTTTAGTTATGTACATCAATCATTAATAAGACCATCGGTTTTATCTAGCATGCCTTCACAATGGTTTGTAAGAAATTTATTATTTTGGGTTTTAATTGCTGTATATCTTTTTGCAAGTGTAAATTTTTATTTTTCTTTGATAACTCTCATTTTTGGAACTTTGACGCATATTCTTTTGCAAAAAGCATTTGCAAAAGATGAAAAAATATTTTCAGTATATTTTCGTCACTTTTTATCAGATGGTTATGTTTCCGCCACAACTAAAGTAAATATTTTGAAAGAAAAATTTAAATTTTAAAAAGATTTATTATTAATTGGAGAGATTGAAATGCGAGGTAAAGTATAAATGTGGTCTAAATTTTTTAAAAAAGAGCGAGGTTTTGATTCTTATTTACCTTATATTGGTTTTGTAAATAATGGAATTATTTTTTTAAAAAGCGGTGGATTTTCGACAACATATGAAATTCGAGGAAGAGATCTTTCAAGTTCCACTGATTACGAGCTTGGACAAATTAGCAATATGGTAAATGCAGCTCTAATGAAATTAGGTGATGGATGGATGTCACATATTGATACGATTAGAACTCAGGTCACTTATTATCCAAGCGAAAATGAATGCTATTTCCCTGATCCAGTAACAAGATTAATTGACACATCAAGGAGACAGACATTTGAATCTAATGGTTTGTGTTTTGAAAATAAATATTTTTTAACATTGACCTATACACCACCGTCTATTTTAACCAAAAAAATGTATTTTATTTTTGAAGCCGATGATAAACGCAATAAACATAATCCAAGTGGAATGGAAAAAGAACTGATAAAATTTGAAGATTCAATAAATAGATTCTTTAATATTTTTGATTCTGTAATTTATACAAGGAAGTTAAACGATGAAGAAACGTTAACTTATCTTCATTTTTGCATAACAGGATTACGGCATAAAGTTTCGATGCCAATCATTCCTATGTATATTGATTATATATTAGCATCAAAAGATTTTATTGGTGGATTTAAGCCAAAAATTGGTGATAAGAGAATTAAAGTTATCACAATTAAATCTTTTCCTAGCTATCTACATACAGGAATTCTAGATGCTTTAAATAATATGTCTTTTGAGTTTAGATTCTCAAGCAGATTTATATTTTTAGATCAAGCAACTTCAAGAAAATTTATTGAAGATAAAAGAAAAGATTGGGATGAATCGAAAACATCGTTTAAAGCAATTATGAACGACAAATTGGGATCAAGCTCTTCAACAACTTATCTTTCATCTGATGCAATTTCAATGGCGAATGATGCGGATCGAGCTGTTAATGAAAATCAGAAAAATGAAATATCATTCGGGTTTTATTCATCATCAATAGTATTGATGGATCAAGATGAAGAAAATATTGAAAATAATTCTAAAGAAATAATCCGAATATTGGAAAATTTAAGGTTTCCTTGTTCTATAGAAAGTGTAAATGCCGTTGAGGCTTACCTAGGTTCTATACCAGCGGTAGCTTATGCAAATGTTAGGAAGCCTTTAATTTCGACACATAATCTTTCTCATATTATGCCACTTACTGCTGCTTGGAGTGGTGAAGCAGAACATCCTAATCCCAAATATAATAATAAAAGTACAGGTCAGCCAGCTCCCCCAATGTTTTACGCTGCGTCATATGGAAGAACGCCATTTCGCTGTTCTTTACACGTAAAAGATGTTGGACACACATTGATGATCGGTTCTACTGGTTCAGGAAAAACTGCACTCCTCGCTTTTATTGCAGCCCAACAGTTTCGTTATAAAAATTCAAAGGTATTTGTTTTTGATAAATTATGTTCTCAATACGTACTTTGTAATGCAGTAGGAGGGTCATTTTTTGAACTTTCGGCAAATAAAGACAATGAAAAAGATATTATTTTAGGTAAAAATATATCTTTTTGTCCTTTAGCCGATATTGACGATATTAATGGGAGAAGTTGGGCTGAAGAATGGATTTCTGGAATTGTTTCTTTACAACATAATAGACCGGTTTCAATAGAAGAACAAACATCTATTTCAGATGTATTGACATTAATGTCTAAAGAAACAACTAAATCATCTGAAAGAAAACTTAGTAAATTTGTTAGTCAAGTACAAAATTATGCGGTTAAACAAGCATTAGAACCATATGTTGATGTTAATAGATATGGTCATATGTTTGATGGAAGCGAAGATTTTATTACTGAATCTCGTTTCTGTGTTTTTGAGATGAATGATCTCATGGATAAAGGCGAACAAATATTAATTCCTGCATTGACTTATATGTTCAGAAAAATTGAAAAAAGTTTGGACGGTTCCCCAACGTTATTAATATTAGATGAGGCATGGACTTACTTTAAGCATGAAGTTTTTTCTAAAAAAATTGAAAAATGGCTCAGAGAATTAAGGAGACAAAATTGTGCAGTAATATTTGCAACACAGAGTGTTAGTGAAATTTATAAATCAGAAATAGTTTCCGTAATTCTTGAGTCCTGCAAAACAAAAATATATTTACCAAACCATTTAGCATCTAAGAAAAATCCAATGACCTATGAAATTTATCAATCATTTGGATTAAATGAAAAGCAAATTGATATTATAGCTAATGCACAACCAAAAAGACATTATTACTTAAGTTCTGAATCAGGAAATAAATTGTTTGAGATATTATTTGATTCTTTAACATTATCATTTGTCGGAGTAGCAGATAAAGAAGACATAAATAATGCTCGTGAATTTATAAAGAAGTATAAAAACGAATGGATTTCAGAATGGTTGAAATTTAAAAATGTAACTCAAGATTGGGTTGATTATTTTGAAATAATTCAATATCAGATGGTAAATAAAACATATTAAACAAAACGAGGTAAATGTGAATGAATAGTAAAATAATTAAATTTAACAGATTGGCTTGTTATTTTTTAGAAGATTTTATTTCTCCAATACTTGAAATAATGGAAATATTTTTTTATATGCTAATATTTATTTTTAGTTTTACTTTATCTCTTATATATATAATACAAAAATTTAAAATAAGTGAAGTTATACTTATTGATTTTAGTAAGTATTTTTATAGTTTTAATTATAATTTTGGTGTTTTTATATGTTTTTTTTGTTTTATGTTTTATTTCAAGTTAATTAAAAACACTGTTTTTAATAATATAAATAAGTATAAAATTTTGGATTCATCTATTTCTGTTGCTGCATCTTCAGAAAAGCTCAGATTACAAAAATAGTTGCATTGATTTATTGAATAAACATTTACTTTAAGTGAGTATATTATGAATATATTGATAAATATTTTCTTTACTATTTATATTTTATGTTTTTTCTTTCTAGTATTTTCAACTTATAAAGTTTCATCTTATAAATTGAACAACTATAAGAAAAAAAATATTTTAATAATATTTCTTTTTTTAATTGCATATATTGGAATTCCAACTGTAATAACAATGTCTTCAATGTCTAATTTTTTGATGAAAAACTATCATTTCCCAAGTTTTGATAATTTTTCATCATATCATAATATGGCTTTCATTTATTTAAGAGAACATTATTTAACAAATTACAAAATAATAATGATATTTTTGTTTTTTATTTCATCATTATTTATGTTTGGATATGTCAATAAATTTTTTAAATATGCAAAAATAATAGAAAATAAATATGAAAAATATGATTTAACGTCAAAATTATCCGTATCATTTTTGACCTTTGGTTTAGCTCCAATTTTGCAGGGTCTTGAGTATTTATCAAAGCAAAATAAAGTTGGAACTATAAGAGAGCTAGAAGAAGGAAATGAAGTAATTAGAGATATCAAAAGCGCTGAAAATAGACTTGTAACAGAACTACTTGTTAGGAACTCAACTGGATATAAATTTTTTAAAAATTTTCGTCTGCCCAAACATATCGAAGTTTTAAATTTATTAATTATTGGTGGAATGGGAGCAGGAAAAACTGCATTTCTAACACCAATAATTTTACAGTTTTTTGAATTAAAATATCGATCCCTAATTTTAGATAACAAAGGGGATTTTTGTGAACTTTTAGGAGAAAAAGAAGGCGTTACAATTTTGTCCCCATTTGATGCAAGGTCTCCTTCATGGAATGTTGCTGAAGATGTAGCAACAGAATTAGAAGCGATTGAGTTTATAAGTCAATTAATACCTCTTACAGGCGGAAGTGGTGATTTTTTTGCTCTTGCAGCACGAGATATTGCTCTTGGAGCAATAAAATTTCTTCAAAAAACTAAAGCATACGATTGGAACATGAATGAAGTTCTAGAAACAGTTGGCAGCGAAAATATTTTACGAATTTTGGAAGAATACCATCCAGGGGGATTACAAACTCTCCGTGATTGTGGCTATGACCCAAAAACAGGGAAACTCTTAGTTGGAGAAACAAGTTCGGGAATATTCCAAAATATCAGAGCCAGTCTACAAAATTTCGATATTTTAGCACGTGCTTGGCCTCAAACAGTAAATGGATTTTCGATTAAAAAATGGGCGAAAGGTGATGAAGAAAAAACATTATTTTTGATCGTACCATTTAAGCAACTTTACCCTGAAATTTCAGGATTTTTTTCAGGAATTGTAATTGATTTATTTGTAAATGAAACATTGAATTTACCGGAATCAAGGGAAAGAAGATTAGGACTATTTTTAGATGAGCTTGGAGCAATTCCTAGAGTAAAATCATTAGCTAATGGTGCAAAATTATTGAGGGGAATGGGTGTTTGTATGTTTGTTGGCATCCAAGAAGTTGGAGTTATTCGTAAAAAATACGAAAAAGATGGTGGTACAGAAGTAATTCTTAATGCTTTTTCATCTAAAATGGTCGGTAGAGCTGAAACACCAGAGTACGCTGAGTATTTTGTGAGGATGTTTGGGAAAAATAGATATAAAAAAATAACTAGAACACGTTCGATGGGCACTACTGGAAAATATTCTTTGTCATTATCTGAAGAACAAGTTGTTGAAGATGCAATTTCCACAGGAGAGCTTTCATCAATTCCACCGGCAACTTTAAAAAACGGGGCAATATTTTTCCTTAAAATCTCTGAAATGCCAGTCATATTTAAGCTTAGATTTCCTATTATTCCAATTAAGCGTCCTTATCAAAAATGTGTGGAACCAGAATGGATGAAACGGCCATCTAAGGAATTATCTATTGGACTTGGTTCTAATTCGATAAATAATGAAATTAACCAACCTAAAATAGACCAAAATTTAGAAACTTTGTTAACAGATATTAGCAAGATTAATAATAATATTCAAAATGAAAATGTCTTAATTTTAGCGAATTCTGAAGAAATAAATAAAGATAATGAAAATATAAATAAAAAAAATGAAGACAAAAAAGACACAGAAGCGGATGGAACTATAAATTTAGATCTTGGTAGTTTAAATTTTTAGTCAAAAGAATTTATAAATTTAATTATATTAATGGAGTTATTTATGTATTTAAGTAAAAATAATTTGACACTTATCGCTTTACCTATTTTATTATTGGTTTGTGGGTGTTCTGGTCAAGGTAAAAAGAAAGATTCTTCAAATTCAGAAGATACAAATGTAGCTATAAGCCCAAGTCTTGGAGTTTCTGCTGTTGTCCCAAATGATCTTCTTTACAAAAGAAATAGCATTTCAAACGCAAGTTCAAAATCAAATTTGGTATTAACTGAAAACACCTCAAAAAATTTATACCGTGCCGTAGGGAACGGTGGTCTTGAAGCGGCGCTTGATTCAGATAATGATCTCATTGAATATCAAGGAATACCTATAAATATTCAGAAAAAAGATTTGAATACTGGGGATTCATTGAATATTTCTATTGATTCAAAAGGAGACACAGATTGCGACAAAATATTTACTTATGATAATTCAACTTCTCTTATAAAAATTGATTCATCATATGTAAATAATCTTAAATCATGCGACATAAATATTAATGCCATAGGATTTTCTAACGGAAAAATACTAAAAGACAGTAAAACAGTCACAATAACTTTAAATCCAACAATGGCATATTATGCAGCAAATAATGACCCTATATATTCTTTTATTTCTAAATTTACTTCATTAAAAGATCTGAATTTAATGGCAAAATGGTTAAATAAACCAGAGCAAAGCGCAAATTTAAAAATAGATCCAAAAATTATTACAGATAAAATTTTTAATTTAAATGCTTTAACTGGTGCTAAGAATATCAAAAGCCTTGATTTATCATACACTGATTTAAATGATCTTAGGGCACTACTATTCATGCCAAATTTAGAAAGATTAAATTTAACCGGAACTAAAATTAGTAATAAAGATCTAAACGTATTAAGTAATCTAAAAAATTTAAAATCAATTACATTAAGTAATTTAAATATTAATGACCTGAAAGCTATATCAAAAAACTTTCCTAATATTGAAGAATTGGATATTTCTAATAATAAAAATATCAAAAATATATCTGAAATTGCGAATCTAAAAAATTTAAAATCCTTAAAAGCTTCGAACATCGGAATTACGAGTTTAAAAGATATGGGGAATCTGCTTCAAATAAATAACATTGATCTATCAAACAATGATTTATCTATGGTTGATGAAAATGATATCCAAAATCTTATCAACTTAACTTCAATCACTTCTTTAGATTTATCAAATACAAATATAAAAGATTCGATATTAAATAAGTATTTTGATTCCATATCAAATCAAAATATACTAACAAAATTGACTATAAGAAATAATTATAACCGCAATGTTATTGGAGGGTGTGAAAAAATAAATATCATCGATGATATACCAAACCTGTCTAAGTTAACTAATTTATCGTATTTAGACCTACATGGGAATGGCTGCAATGATACAAATGTATCCCAAAAAGGATTAACTAGCAGTTTATATTTTTCAAACATGAAAAATCTACAATACCTAGATATTTCAAACACGCCAGTAAAAGATTTGAGTAACCTTACATATTCTTATTTAAGAAATTTGAAAACTTTAATTTTAGTTGATGAACGGGGCAATGGAATTTCATTAAGTAAAGAGCAATGTTCTTATTACTTAGGTACTTCGGAAAGAGGAAGTGACTGTAATAAATTAGCTGATGGTATCAGCAAAAGTCTTATTTATAATGTTCCATCAAATTACCAATGGAAAGTCCCTGCAAATGTTTGGAGTATTAAAGTAACAGGCTGCTCAGGAGCAAATGGCGGAGCTGGCGGAGGCGGAGGGGGCGCTGCTGGTGCAAAATGGGGTGGAAGCTGGGGCGGTAGTTCTTGGGGCGGCAATGGAGGCACTTCAGGAAATGTAAATGGTTCTGGTGCTGGAGGGGGGCAATCAGGAAGAGCTGGCCAATTTTGCTACCAAAATGGAGACAGTTGGAGCTGTGTTCCCACAAATGCCGATCATGTTGATGCTTGGCAACATGGAAAAAATGGGTCTGATGGTGGACTGGGAAGCGCAACTATATTTGGCGGACAAATATTCTCGTTAGCTAATTCAAATACATCTTCTGATAGCTCGCTTTCGTGCTTTGGTGGTGCATCAGGAAGTGGAGGAGAAGGAGG
>NZ_CP017834.1:3157479-3342382 GCF_001907975.1 Silvanigrella aquatica | reverse complement strand
GAAATCAACCTCGTTTTGGGTTTTAAGAGCCAGCGAGGCTTGTAGCCTTTGCGGTGCACTTTGATTCTTACGAGCCTGATTCATGCGGTCAAGTGTTTTGCCTAATTATTGGTGAATTTTTTATGAATAAAGATTTAAAAGCGATTTCACTTTTATTTGGTCAATTATCTTCATCTCTTATCTTGATAATCATCATTTGGTCTTGGGAAACTCATGGAAATACAATTGATTTCTTTGGTTATTTAAGTATTTCACCCGCTGTTTTAAAAGTTTTTTTTACTTTGGCCATATTGGGAGGATCCATTATTTCCTTGTATAGAATTTTAAAAATGCTAACAAAGGAAAATCAGGATGATGGGGATCCCAAATGAGCAACGATTTCTTAATAACGATTTTTTTTGGCACAACAGCAGTTTTAATTATGTTCGGAGTTTTTTTTCAAACGAAATCCATTCTTGATCAAGGTTTAGGGATTGTCAAAATAGGGAAGTTTTGGGCCATATCTATGAAATACGTAGGTTTTGCTATTCTCGCGTATCTCGTTTATGAATGTCCTGCGGAAAAACTGATTTTCAATCTGGCTGTATTTGTTGCAAGTTATTTTGTGAGCTTTTTGCTCTACCTACTTGCAAGACGAGTCTCATTAAGGTAATTGGCATTTGTTTGCTTTGATATTTTACGAAGGGATCCTGAAACAGTATTATGAAACGTAAATTTATTCATATTTTTACTTTGTTTTCGCTGGCCTCGGCTCCCGAAGCTTATGCAGATTCCTCAGGAGTGCAAGTTGTGAATTGGTATCATGAAATTTTAGAGAAATTTTTTATATTTTTTAATCCAGACTTATCACAAAGTGCTGCTTATCTTAAAGCAGAACAGTGGTCTCCCGTTTTTGCCTCCGCATTTGCGGTAGCTTTATTAGCTGCAATTGCAATTTTATCAGGATTTGCAAAAATAAATCCCGAAAAAATGAGTGATGAAGAAATTTTGCCTCCTAAAAAGTTTGGTTTTACAGCTTTTATTGAGCTCTGTTGGTCTGTGGTGTCCTCTACTTTGGAATCCACAATTGGTGAAAAAAATTGGATGCGGTTTGTTGGGGTTTTAGGAGGAACATTTTTTGTTCTCATCGTTTCCAACCTTTCTGGTGTTTTACCCGGATTTTCTCCTGCCACATCAAGCATGTCATTTACTTTTGCAGCGGCCATCGCTATTTTCGTCTACTTTAATTACTACGGTATAAAAGAATCTGGCTTTGACTATATTAAGCATTTAGCAGGTCCTGTTTTATGGATGGCTCCTTTAATGTTTGTCATCGAATTTATTAGCTTAATGTCTCGTCCTGTCTCATTATCTTTACGTATTTTTGGAAATATTTCCGGAGATCACTTTGTATTTGCTATTTTTTCAGGACTTATGAAGGATCTTTCTATTCCGTTTATTCCCATTCCCGCCATCTTTTTAGGGTTTGGAACTTTCGTAGCGTGCTTACAAGCGTTTATTTTTATGACTTTAAGCGCTGTCTACATTAAACTTGCTCTTGAATCAAAAGAACAACATTAAGTTGATGTTCTTTTTTGTTGAGAATTTTACAGGATTTGCATTTTAAAAAGTTATCATTTCCATTCAAAATAACGATTTAAATGTAAATATCCTAACCTCTCTTCTAGAGGTCACTTTATTTTAAAAAAATAAAGTGTGTGCCTGAGAACTAGAATTCTGCTTGCACAATCTGATTGAATGGGAACATATTTCTATCAGTTTATTTTAGTTATTATTAGGAGTTCTTCATGAAAAAGAAATTTGCTTTAGTATCCGCTGCTTCTGCTGCGATTCTTGTTAATCTTCCTGCATTTGCCAATGAAGCTGCGGCGGCTGTAGCGACTGATGGTATGTCCATTGGTACGGGTCTTAAATTAATTGGTGCTGGTCTTGCTATTGGTCTTGCGGTTGTTGGTGCTGGTCAAGGTCAAGGTCATGCTGCTAAAGGTGCTCTTGAGAGTATTGGTCGTAACCCTCAAGCGTACAACAAAATCTTTACTCCCTTCCTTCTTGCTATGGCTCTTATTGAGTTCCAAGCGATCCTTGGTCTCATCATTGCCTTCTTAATTCTTGGCAAGTAATTAATAAATTTTAAGTAATTTATTAAGCTTAAGGTTTGTTTCCTTAAGCTTTTTTTTTAATTCATTTCTTGACTTCCCCGTTCTTCTTCGATAACTAAAGGAAACATATGTGGAGGGTTAGCTCAGTTGGTAGAGCAAGAGACTCTTAATCTCTTGGTCCAGGGTTCGAATCCCTGACCCTTCACCATTTATTTTTTCTAATATATATTTCTCCCATGCAAAAATACTCAGACTATATTGGTCGATTTGCTCCCTCACCTACGGGCGACCTACATATGGGATCTCTTATAACAGCTTTGGCTAGTTATTTAAGAGCTCGATCTCAAAATGGTAAGTGGTTGTTGAGAATTGAAGATGTAGATACAACGAGAGCTCAAAAAAACTCCATCATTTCTATTTTAAAAACCTTAGAAAGTCATGGACTCTATTGGGATGATGAAATTATATACCAATCGCAAAGAAATAAAATTTATTCTGAATATCTGCAATTGCTGAAAGAAAAAAAATTATTGTATAAGTGCATTTGCTCACGAAAAAAACTTTCTCAATGCGAGAAGAATCCCGTTACTTACGAAGCAATATATCCCGGATTTTGCAAATATCTTTCAAATGAAAAAATGGCACAATATTCAATTAGAATCACTATTCACGATGATAATAAAATCTCTTTTACCGATCTTATTCAAGGAAAACATGAGCAAGATATTTCAAAAGAAGTGGGTGATTTTATTTTGTGGAGAAATGAAAATATAGCTACTTATCAACTTGCTGTTGTTGTTGATGATGAATTACAAGGTGTCACAGAAGTTGTGCGTGGGAGTGATTTACTTTGGCAAACGCCGAGGCAAATTTATTTGCAAAAACGTCTTAATTTTAAAACTCCACAATATTTGCATATTCCTATTGCAACAAATGAAAAAAATCAAAAGCTTTCTAAACAAACAAAAGCAAAGCAATTAAAAAATGAAGAGGCAGTTGAAAATATTTTACAAGCGTTAATTTTTTTAGGTTTTAATAATGATATTATTCAAAAAGCAAAAGATCTAAATTTTTCTCCTTTTGATCTTATTAATTATGCTATACCATTGTTTGGGTATTTAAAAATTCCAAAAAAAATGGAAATTATAACTCAATATTAAAGAGTAAATTTTATAAATTATTGTCATATAAAGAGTCAATAACATAGTTTTAAATTCACATCACTAAAAATTTAATGAAATAAACTTACCAAAAAATGGCTGATATTTAATTTTTTAATAATTCAATATAAAAAAATATGAGAAAAAAAATTTTTTATTTTCATAAATTTTGTTTAAGATAAGTATAAAAATAAATATATTTACTCCATAACCAGATAATAATTATTATAAAAATAATAATTATTTAATTGAGTTACTCTTTGGTTGACATTATAATAATTATTTAATATAGATTATTTTTAGTTTTAAATTTTTGCTTTCGTTGTTCTAACTATAATTTAATTTTAATAATTTATATCAAAGGGGTTAATTATGATTAAAAGTAAATTAATTTGTATTTTTTCGGTTTTACTTGTTTCATTTTTTATTTTTTCAGTATATGTCCCAGTTAATAATGAGTTTAATAATACGGGAAATAAAAAAAATAGAATTTGCGATTTAACTTCTTGCTAATATAATATAAATATAATGCATATTTTATATTTGCATAATATTTATATTATATTATATTAGCGCTTATAGAAATGAATTTTGTAAAAGACTTTGGAAAATCGCTATAAAAGATTGCCGCCAATTTGAGTTTTACGAAAATTATCAGGGTTTGATATTGATGTAACTGAATACGTTATACAAAAACTTGATTGCAAAATTGATTTTATTGATATGCCTTTGGGTAGAAATTTTATTGAGCTTGAGTTTAAGTGCCATAATTTCTCATAAAAAAACCTTTTTAAAATTTTTATATATTATTTTTTACCTCATTAATTATTTCGATATCAAAATTAAAAAATTTATGCTTATTTGCTTTTTTAATTTTTTATGTATTATATTCATATTGAATTTTTATAATGGAGCATGTTTATGAAAAACAGAGTGCTATTACGTGAGCATATGATAATCGCATTCCTAATCACTCTTTTGCATTTTATAATTTGGGTATATTTACTTCATTTTAAAAACTATTTAACACCTGCTAATAATTTATTAGAATTATTAACTCATTGGGATTCCGAGTGGTATACAAAAATTGTAGAATATGATTATGCAATAGAACAAAGCAGAGCTTTTTTCCCTCTATACCCTTATTTGGTAAAAATAATTAATTTTCCTTTTAAAAATATTCATCCTGCTTTAATTGGAAGTCTATTTTCATCAATTGTTTTTATTGTATTTATTTTTTGTTTGAATAAAATTAAAAATTCAAAAGAATCCATTCCTATATGGCTATATCCTCAAAATACTTTTTGTTATCTTTTTTTAGTTTTATCGCCTGCAAGTTATGTTTTTCATACTCATCATACGGAATCATTGTATTTATTTTTATCTTATTTATCTATATATTTTTCTTATTTTAATAAATGGTTTTTTGCAGCTATACTTTCTGGTTTATGCTGTTTAACTAAAAATCAAGGAGTTATACTATCTATTTCTTGTGGTTTTTTAGCAGCTTCACATGCTTTGTCATTTAAAGAAAGATTTTATATATTTTTTAAATTCGGCATAGTTTCCGGCCTGTTTTTTGCAGGATATCTTTTATTTCAATATAGAATTTTTGGCACTCCATTTGCTTTTATAGAAGCGCAATCTAGTTGGCATCATATAGATCATTACTCAGAATATTTTGAAACTTTTATTTTGCAGTCTAAATTTCAAGATTACAGTTTAGGCGCTATTAAGCATCATTTGGTTTTTTATTTAATGCTCTTCTATTCTTTTTTTCTTTTAAAATATTCAAAAGCCATATTTTTCTATTGTTTAATTTCTTTATTAATTTTGCCTTTACAAGGAGAATTAATTAATTCTTTTCGCTTTATCTCCTTTCTTTTCCCAATATTTTTTATCATGGGAATTTATGAAAATAGAAAAGAATTATTTATCAAATTAATTATTTTATTAATTTTTCTATTTTTAAATATACAAACAACTTATAATTATGGAATTTTAAAGTGGGCATATTAAATTTTAATAAAAACAAAGTTTTTTAATGCAATAAAAACAAAAACCCCAAACATTAATTTTAATATCTGGGGTTAAATATGGCGGAGAGAGAGGGATTCGAACCCCCGGTAGGCTCGCACCTACAACGGTTTTCAAGACCGCCGCCTTAAGCCACTCGGCCATCTCTCCTATGAAACTTCAAAAATTACTTTTTAGAAGGAGCTTTTTTAGCTAATTTAGCAGCAGCAGTCTTTGTTTTAATACGCGCCTTTTTAGCAGCTTGAGCTTTTTTTCTCTTCATTTTAAACGTGCGACGGTTGTCTTTCTTACCCATTTTAATCTCCTCATTTAGATTGAGAAGGTCTAACTTCTCTAATACAAGAAGCTGACCTCTAACATGTGTAAGAAAGCCGCGCAAGCCCTTTTTAAAAAAAATAAGGCTAGCATAGAGAATCGACTCTTTCTCTCATTTCCTGACGATGATCAGTGACTTGCTGTTTTTCAATGCTGTCAAATAAAGCTTTAAAATTGCCTTCACCAAAGCTTTCATCCCCTGCCCTTTGGATAATTTCATAGAAAAAAGGACCCGCAGTTTTATTTTTCATTTGCACACATTGCTCTTTCATAAATATCTGCAGTAAATATTTCCCATTGGATCCATCTAATAGAATGTTATTTTTCTTAACTATTTCCATAGGCTCTTTGATTTTTTGTAGCTTCATTTTTTTCATTCTCGAGGGTAATTGCTCGTAATACTTATCAGAAGCTTCTAAGAAAACCGCACCTTTAACTTTCAATTTTTCTACTGTATTGATGATATTTTTAGTGCCTAAGGCGATGTGCTGAACCCCGGAACCATGATTGTCTTCCACATAAATTTGAATTTGGGAGTTATTATAATAAGGCGCCAGGGGCTGATTTGTCGCAAATTTAATGCCACTCTCTTTGTCCCACATAACAATGCTTTCAAGACCCGAGCCTGTACCTAATTCGGGTTTGTGATGTGTTGTGTGGAATTCTATTCCCCAATACCTTTTAAACCCCATACAGTGTGCATAAAATTCGGTGATGGCGTGCATAGAGCGTCCATTGCAAGTGACGTGATCGATGCCAAGATCGAGGCCAAGACGGTTATCATTGTTTTTTGTATTTGCATTTGTCCATTCATGGTCTGGAGCAAATAAATCATATTTTTTTTCTTCAATAAATCGAAAACCAACGTCATCTAATGCTGTTGCAATAGCAATTTCTTTCCAGGTGCCTGCATTTTTTGATTTATGAACTTCGATATCATACAAAATAGGCGCTTTTCTTTCGACAAGAAATTCAGCCGTTTTTTTTATACTTTTTACTCTAAAATTAATATAGGCCACACCATCTGGATGATTGTTTAAATATCTTCCTGCGGTGGATGCTTTTTCAATGGGCTCTGTAATAATCCATCCAATGTTTCCTGCTCCACGTAACACAACAGAACGCATGCCATGTTTTTTTTCCCATGCGGAGTTTGATTTTGCAATTTCTTCAAATCCGAATTTTTCAATATGCCAATGCACACAAGATTTTAAATCGCGAGCAAAATATTGAATGGAATGATAACCAATAAGTCCAATAGATTTGTTTGCGTGTTTCATAAAGGTTCCTCCAGATTAAAAGTTTTCTAATTCTGAATCAGTTTTTAAAAAATGTAAAGAATATAATTGGGGAAGTTGAATATTTATAAATAATTTATTTATTAAAGAATTTCATTGTTTTTTAATTCATTACTAAAGTGACAAGCGACAAGGTGTGAATTAATTTCTGAACCTAAATTTTTTAATTCGGGTATTTGTTTAGAGCATATTTCTTTCGCAAAAGGACATCTTGTATGAAATCGGCATCCTGAAGGAGGATCGATGGGGCTTGGTAAATCACCTTGAATAACTTGATGTTCTCTTTTTTCAACAACATTATGTCTTGGAATACTTGATATTAATGCTTTTGTATAAGGGTGAATTGGATGTTTATATAAATTTTCAGAAGAAGTATATTCGACAATTTTTCCTAAGTACATGACGGCAACTTCATCAGAAATATGTTCAATCACAGAAAGATCATGTGCAATAAATATATAAGACAAATGATATTTATCTCTTAAATCCATCATCAAATTTAATATTTGGCTTTGAATCGATACATCAAGTGCGCTGACGGGTTCATCACAAATAATTATTTTAGGATTTAAAGATAATGCCCTGGCAATTCCTATGCGTTGTCTTTGTCCTCCTGAAAATTCGTGTGGATATCTGTCAATCGCTTCAGGGCTCAAGCCAACTTCTTTTAATAAACTCAATACTTTATGGATACGTTCCTGTTTATCGGGAAATAAATTATGAATTTCAAAAGGCTCTGATAAAATTTCACGGATAGACATGCGAGGATTTAAACTTGCAAAAGGATCTTGAAAAACAATTTGAATTTCTTTACGTAAAGGGCGCAATTGTTTTTGAGATATATTTGTTATATCTTTACCGTCAAAAAAAATATTTCCTGATGTAGGTTCTATTAACCTTAAAATAGTACGTCCTAATGTGCTTTTTCCACAACCTGATTCACCAACAAGTCCTAAAGTTTTTCCTTTTTTAACTGAAAAAGTAACATCATCAACAGCATGAACTTTTGCAATTTGTTTTCCTAAAATACCACCTGTTATGGGAAAGTATTTAACTAAATTTTGAACTCGCAAAATATCCATTTCTGACATTATTGCTATACCTCTTTAATAAATAATTCTCTTTCAAAGCGAATACGTGGTCCATAAACGCCTTCGGGCGCTTTTTCTCCAACGGCTACAACCATAACTGTGTGGGAATCGGAAGGTAGATTTAAAATTTTGTGAATGCGGCGGGCATCAAATCCTTCCATGGGACAGGTATCAAATCCATGCGCATGAATGGCTAACATCAAATTTTCCGCAGCCAATGCACAGGTTTTAGAAGCCCAAGTTACCATATCATTTCTACTTACAGGATTTCGAGGAACGGGAGTTTTAAATCCAATTAAAAAAACTAATATTCTTTTAATCCAGCCAAAAATATTAAAATATCCTTGCGTATAAGCAAAAGGAACAATTTTTCTATAATAATCTATTGCTGTTTTTGGTACTTTATCACTTTGAGATTCTAAAATTTCCAACATTTTTTTTGCGTTTTTTCGCCATGTGGCTGTGCGAGCAACACAGACAATTAATTCTGCTGCTGTACTTGCGGCAGGCTGTGAAAGACAAGCCTTAATTAATTGCTCTTTTTTTTCATTTGATCTGACCCAATGAAATTCCCAGGGTTGTAAATTTGATGAGTTTGGTGCCAGTAATGCTAAATTTAAACATTCATTTACTACATTTTCAGGAACAGGTTTCGCTGAAAATATGCGAACACTTCTTCTAGAATGAACAAGTTTTTTAAATTCTTCTGGACTCATAAATAATAAACCCTCACGATATATTAAAGCAAGCGACTTTTTTATCTTCTTTTAATGATAATAATTCAGGTTCTATAGACTTACATTGTTCTGTTACACGTGAACATCTGTCTTGAAAACGACATCCCTTAGGCAACTTAGAAAGAGAGGGTACAATTCCAGAGATGGTATTTAATCTTTGTTTTTTTTCGCCTAATTTGGGAATGGAATTTAATAATCCAATTGTATAAGGGTGTTTTGGATTAGAAAAAATATCTTTTGTTGTTGCTTTTTCAACTATTTTTCCTGCATACATAACAGCAACATCATCACATGTTTCAGCAACAACTCCAAAATCATGGGTAATAAGTATTGTCGACATCCCATTTTCTTTTTGTAAATTATTCATCAATGCGAGAATTTGCGCTTGAATGGTCACATCCAAAGCGGTTGTGGGTTCGTCTGCAATAAGTAACGAGGGTTTACACGCAATGGCAATGGCGATCATGACACGCTGGCGCATACCTCCGGAAAGTTGATGAGGATATTCATCAATTCTTTTTTCAGGAGAAGAAATGCGAACCTGTCGTAACATTTCAATGGATAAATTCCGTGCTTCTTTTCGGGAAGATCCTTTATGCAGCATAAAGACTTCGGCAATTTGATTTCCAATGGTATAAACAGGATTTAAACTTGTCATAGGTTCTTGGAATATCATTGATATTTTATTACCACGCACAGAGCGCATTTCTGCTTCAGAAATATCTAATAAATTTTTTCCACCAAAAATTATTTTTCCTGATTTTATTTTTCCAGGAGGAGTAGGAATGAGGCGCATTAATGATAAACTTGTTACGCTTTTTCCACACCCCGATTCACCCACAATTCCTAATGTCTTTCCTTTTTTTACACTAAAGGAACAATCGTCTACTGCATTGACATCGCGTCCTGAAATATTAAAACTTGTTACCAAATTCTCAACGCTCAGAACGTTTTCTTCTTGCACTCTTTTTTCTCCATTTAAAATATTATAATTTTTTACCAAGGCCATTTTCCTTTAACCTTTGTAACAAAAATTCGTTGGCAAGGATAGGGGGAAATTTGGCGTAGTGTGATGGTGAAATGCAATTTTCAAGTAACTTAAGCTCACAATTTTCGTAAGCATGGACAAAAAAGGGCATGGAATAACGTGACACATTTTTTGCTCCCTTGGGATTTATAACGCGGTGTGTCGTAGCAGGAATAATTTCGTTTGTAATTCTTGAAAGCATATCACCAGAATCAACTACCATTTGGCCTTTTTCGCTTTGAATTTCGAGCCACTCACCTTGTCTTGTTAAAATTTCCAAACCTCCTTCGGTAGCCTCACAAAGAATTGTCATTAAATTAATATCTTCATGAGCTGCTGCGCGAATGGAGCCCGATTTAAATTGATCATCAGATAGAGGGGGATAATGTAGTGCACGTAACACTGTGTTGCCATCTTTAGCCATATTAGATAATGTATTTTTTGGAATTCCTAAATATTCAGACATTGCAGTAAGTAATGTTAAAGCCATGTGATCGAGAGATGAATATAAGTTTAAAATATCTTTTTTAAATTTAGGAAAATGATTATTAGGCCAGATGTTTTTAGCACTCAGTAATTCCAAATCTTTATTTTCAAAGTTTTCACGCCCTACGTGCCAAAATTCTTTTAAATCCCCTTTGTTATTGTTTTTTGCATGCTCAAGACCAAATTGAACATAACCGCGTCTGCCTAATCCTTCAGGTTCCACATATTTTACTTTTTCTGCAGAGGAAAGGGAAAATAATTTTTTAAAATTATCATAACAAATATCAATAAGAGAATGAGAAATTTCGTGTCCTTCAATTTTAACAAAACCAAATTCTTGAATTGCTTTTCCAAATATATTTATAAATTCTCTTTTTTCATTTGCAGAACCTTGAGTATATAGGCGCAAATCGGTAAGAGGTACATGTTTCATTTCATTCTCCAATAGTATCAAATATACTCAAAAGCTTTTCAATATGATCGCGTTTGCGGCGTGCTTTAGGACCAATTAATACAAAACCACGTCTTGCGGCGCCAAAGACTTTTTTTGCGGTTTCAAGTATTTGTTGAGGCGTTATTGATTTTACAATTTCAATTTCATCATCGACGCTTAAATTAGAATTCATAAAATAAGATGAAATTTCTCTATTTAACAATCGAGAAGGTGTCTCTTTAATTTGTTTTAAATCAAAACAATAACGAAACTTAATATGATCAATTTCTTCTTGTAAGGGTGTTTCTGAGATTATTGATTTTAATTCACTGGTGAGTTTGTCAAGTAAATCATGAAGAAGATCATCTGATACGGTGGCATCTATGCTAAATGTACCAATTTCATTAAAAAATTGAGTATCGCAACTTATATCATAAACGAGTCCGTACTTTTCTCTAATATTTGCTGGCAAACGAGTGCAAATACCATCATCTAATATTCTTTGTAAAAAAGTAATATAAACGACTTCTTTTGTTAATCCGCCTCTTGTTGGAAAAATTAATTTTACAGCATATTGATTGTCGGGATTATTTTGTAAACATAACGCGTTTTGTGGTTTTTTTAGTCTTGATTTTATGGGAATATAATTATCAGCAGAAATGCGATTTGGTTGAGATTGGAATGTATGCTCCCATTTATGGCCAAAGTATTTTTCAATAGCCGCAATAACTTCTCTTTCAGAAAGAGCAGAGTGAATTGTAATCGCACACCGTTCTGGAGTATAAAAATCTCTCCTTTTTTGGGAAAGATCGTTTATCGATAATTTTTTTATAATCTCTTCATTTCCAATAATAGGATTTCCTAGGGGATGATCAAAAAATAATGAAGACATAGCTAAGGATTCCGTATCAATACTATCGCCAGATTCATTAAAATCAGATGCCATTTCCTGTAATATAACCGATCTTTCTATTTCTAAATCTGCATAATTTGGATTTAAAAAGAAATCAGAAAAACATTCAATGGCTTCAATTGTCTTTTCGCTATCCCCTTTTAACCAATATGTGGTGTTTTCAATACCTGTCATAGCATTTGTTTCGCTGCCAAAAGATTCCATAGCACGCGACAAGTAAATTGAATTTGGATATTTTTTAGTTCCGCGGAACATCATGTGTTCTAGAAAATGAGAGACACCATTATTTTCTTCGGTTTCATCGCGAGCACCTGTATTAATATGGATAGAAAGTTCAAAGACAACGCTTTGAGGTGTGTGACAATATAAAACCGGTAAACCATTTTTTAAAATATGTTTACTTATTGAAAAATGATGCATTTTAGTTCTTTCTATTCATAACAAAATAAGTAATCTCATAAAGGGCATTAAATGCTTGAGTTTGTTTATCTGAAAAATTTATTTTATTTTTTATTTCATTTAATGAGTTTCGAGCTGAGTGAGCATAAAATTCAGCTACTTCATAAGCTTTTTCAAGGCCACCCGTTTCCTTAACTAGATTCAAAAGTCTATTCTTATCATCAGAGGTAGCTTCTGCAGTTTCAATTATCTTATTGACTAAAATAAGAAGTTCATTTTTTAAAGAATGATTTGCATTTAAGGCATATATTAAAGGAATTGTTACTTTACCTTCTAATAAATCGGTTAAAACAGGCTTTCCAACTAATTTTTGCTGACCTTCATAATCTAAACAATCATCAAATATTTGAAAGGCAAAGCCAAGATTTTTTCCATAATCTGATAATAAATTAGCAATGCCTGTTTCTATTTTCTTTAAGTAACAGGGTGTTTTTGCGCTAGCTTGAAAAAGGGTTGCTGTTTTTCCAAGTAAAACTCTATTATATTGTTCTATATTCGTGTCTTTTTTCCATAATAATTCTAATTGATACAACTCGCTTTCGCTCATAAAACGAATGCATTCTGCAAAATCATCGATAAGTTCAATGCTTTTTGTTTTTGTCATTAAACGACATGCGGCAGAATAAATAAGATCACCAGATAGCACAGCAGTTTCATCACCCCACACAGAATTTACCGTGGGTTTATTTCTTCTTAGGGTTGAATTATCAATGACATCATCATGTAATAAACTTGCTGTGTGAATATACTCACAAACAGAGGCAATAGGATATTTATGCTCTCCCTCGTAATCTATGAGCTGAGAAGACAGTAAAAAAATAGCGGGTCTTATTCTTTTTCCTCCTGAGGAGAAAATATGATATAAAACCTGATTTGTAGGCTTATTTGGTGTTAATAAATATTCTACAAGTTTTTTTTCTAAGGTTGCTAGCTCGTCGGAAATAGATTGATAAAAAGAGGGTATCATAATTTTTTCTTCTTCTTTGATAAATAAGTCATTCATTAAAATTCATTTTTTACGATATATTTATAATAGAAGCTTTTTTAATTTTATGAATTGCTTCTTGATAGTTTTCATAATTAAAGACAGCTCCGCCTGCCACAATAATGTCAGTGCCAAGTTGTGTTAGGGTTTGCACATTATCTGCATTCACCCCACCATCTACAAGAATATCGAATTTTAAATTATTTTCATTTCGAAATTGAGCCAATTCTTTAATTTTATGGTGAACAAGAGGAATATGAGCTTGTCTTGAAAATCCAGGATTTACTGACATAATGGTAACTTGATCTAATACAGGCAATAAATATTGAATGGTATTCCAGTGTGTTGATGGATTTAAAGCAACCCCTGCTCTTTTGCCCATTTCTTTAATTTTTGAACAAATTCTGTGTGGATGTATTGCGGTTTCTTGATGAAATGAAAGAGTATCTGCGCCTGCGCTGATATAATCCTGAAAAACCTGATCGGGGTTTGTTACCATAATGTGAACATCAAGATGCATTTGCGTTATTTTGCGCATTTGTTCGATAAAAGGAATACCTATTGTTAAAAGTGGAACAAAATGTCCGTCCATGACATCAAAATGAATGCTATGGGCGCCGCTGATTTCGAGTTTTTTGACCTCTTCCCCTAAATTCATGAGGTTTCCAGCAGCAATGGAGGGAGAGACTTTAATTTCTTTTTTCATCATAGTAACCTTATTCTAATTAAAATACTCATACTTATGCTGGCTGCACATAGGTATGAATTAATGTTTTTTCTCCAATGCTACTTTTTTCAAATTTAATTTTAAGTCTGTAGCCCTGACTGCTTTTTTCTATTTCTCTTATGATTCCATCTCCAAACACTTTGTGTTTGACTCTTTGGCCTTTTCTCCAGGTGACTCCGTCATTTTGAGTTGAATTCATTTCTTGTTTGAGAAGATCATCCCCTTTAAAAATGCGAGGTTTGTCGACAAATTTTTGTTCTATTGTATTTATTTTGCCAAATTCTTTTTTAATATTTTTGTTTTGATTATCCGCATAATCAATAACTTCAAAGGGAATTTCCGAAATAAATCGACTTTCTTGGGCAGGGAGAAAATCTTTAAATCGATTTCTTTTACAATTTGTAAGGATAAGTTTCTCTTTTGCTCGGGTGATAGCCACATACATGAGACGTCTTTCTTCTTCAATGGCTTCGGGAGAGTCGAGTGAGTTTTGGTGAGGAAGGACGCCTTCTTCAAGGCCAGCAATAATAACTTTAGGGAATTCTAAACCTTTTGCAGAGTGTATTGTCATAAGTGTAATTGCATTTGCGTTACCTTGTTGTACATTGACAACAGTCGGCTCTACCGTAAGCATAGCTTGTTCAATAAATTTTGAAAGTTTTTCAATCCCAGTTTGGATTTTATTTTCAAAATTAAACTCGTCATCAATCTGAATATGTTCGAATTCAACAATAGCATTTTTTAATTCGATCACGTTTAACCAACGTTCATCAAAGTCTTCTGGGTGTGTTGTTTTTAAATAAGCTTCAAACTTAATATCCGAAATAATTTCTGCTAAAATTTGCGATGGTTTATTATGACTATCAAGATTACTACGCCATTTTTGATAGCTCATCATAAATTCTTTAACGCCAGAAATCGAGCGTGTGATGTCGTTTTCAATTCCACCAAAAACAACTTCATTTAATGTTTTTAAAAGTGTTTCTTTACGCTGAATTGATAAATCTTTTAAATTTTGTAATGCTTTGTCACCAAAGCCTCTTCTTGGGGTATTGATTACTTTTTGGAAAGAGGCTTCATCAGTAGTATTAATAATAAGTTTTAAGTAAGCTAACAAAATTTTAATTTCTGCGCGTTCATAAAATCGAACTGATCCATAAATAATATAAGGCATCATACGTCTTCTTAGTTCGTCTTCTAAAGAACGGCTTTGCGCATTGGTACGATATAAAATGCAAAAATCAGAGAATTTTTCCTCATTTTGAATAGCAGAATAAATTTCATTTGCAATGTATTTTGATTCCGAGAAGGCGTCTTCACATGATTTAAACTTAATTTTTATTCCATTGGTTTTTTTTGTATATAATGATTTATCCGCTCTTTTATAATTGTTTTTTATAACGCTTGTGGCAGCAGATATAATGGTATTTGAACTTCTATAGTTTTCCTCAAGTTTATAGACTTTAGTATTTTCATGTTCTTTATGAAAATTTAAAATAAAAGAAGGTTCAGCGCCACGCCATGAATAAATGCTTTGATCATCATCGCCCACAATAAATAAGTTTTTAGTTTTTGAACTTAATAAACTTACTAATTTAAATTGTATGGGGTTGGTATCTTGAAATTCGTCAATTAAAAAATAACGGAATCTATTTTGTAAAGATTCCAATACATGAGGAGAGTTTTCAAGTAGTTTAAACATGACAAGGAGAAGATCATTAAAATCCATAGCATTTTGTTGTTTCATAAGTCTTTGATACATCGCATAGACTTTTTGAATGAGTTCGGGATCGTAATGCTCACCAAATTGGCGAAGTTGATATTTTTGTTCTTTTAATGAATAATCTTGATTATTTTTTATATCTTGTAAATACTCTTCGGGAGTGAGACCTTGATTTTTTATTTTATCTATTTTTGATTTTACGGTATTAACAGATAATAATTTATCGGGAACATTTAATTGTTTTAAAATATCTTTTAAAAGACTTTTTTGATCATTGTCATCATAAATGGAAAATCCAGGATTATAACCTGCTTCATGTGAATAGATTCTTAAAAAACGTGCACAAAAAGCATGAAATGTAGAAACAATAATATTTTTTGCCTTTTGTGCACCAATATATTTTTCAATTCTTTCTTTCATTTCCTTTGCTGCTTTATTTGTAAAAGTAACAGCAAGAATAGAAGAGGGAGGAACTCCTTGGTTTAAAATCAACCATGCAATACGGCAACAAATGACTCTTGTTTTTCCGCTTCCCGCTCCTGCATAAACGACCGCTGGTCCTTCATTGTGTGTGCAAGCATCAAATTGTGCTTTATTTAAAAGGGAAAGGTCAGGGGTTTCTATTTCATTATGCATGTTTGATCGATATCCTTTAGCTAATTGGTAACAAAATTAATTGTTACTTTTTCTTTTTTGATTTTTTCTTTTTTCTTTTGGGTGTTGTGTTTTTACTACTTGTATTTTTGCTGTTAATATTTTTTCTTTTTAAATTCTTTACTGCTGCGAGTCCAGAAGAACCAATAGCAAGTCTTCTAATTTTCTTTAAATATTGTTCCTCCAATGCCGCAGCTCTCGATTTGTGGAGAAGATTAGAATAAAGAGGATTATTTTCAATATTTGAAGTTAGAAATACATGTTGATGCTCTTGATCAAAGCCTTTTTTCTTGAAAAATTGGACGGCTCTATTGTTGCTGGGATCGGTGTCCGCCATGATAATGCGTACCCCTTCGTTTTCAACAAAGGCTTCAACCACTTTATCAATGAGTTTGCTAGCCACTCCTTCACGTTGCCACTTCGGATGGGCGCAAAGCCAGACAATATAGCCATAGCTCCAGGCTGTACCTGGCTTAGACATTACAGTTCCTAGTACAAATCCGACAATGCGTTCATCTTCGGGATCTTCCCCTTTTTGAAATTCATCATTTTCTGCAACAAGACAGTAGTCTCCGTCTGTATTGAACATGCTCGTGACTTCGTACTCATCCCAACCCCGGTAGAGCATAGGCCAAAGATCGGCTCGGAAACAGGTTTCGCCTAAATTATAAGCTTCCGCTAAGTCTTGGATTTCCATTTCGCGAACGGAAAAGCTGCGTTTAGAATCAAAATTTTTTTTGTCTTCCTTACTTTCTTCTTTTTCCTTTTTTTCTTTCACTGTCATAAAAATCCTTTTTTTAACGAATTAAGCCTATTTAGCTATATCGTAAGGAGAGCAAAACACAAAATTTGGACCCATTTCAATGTGAATCTTCCCGTCCTTTGTTTCTAAAAGATCACCATCTAAAGAATACAGAGGAGTGTCTTTGCAAATTAAAGTCGCTTTTTGAAATTTGACAGATTTTACTTCGGAGAATCCGTATATGCTTCCCCCCAACAGAGATTGAACAGCACCTCTCATAAGCTTGCTTCCTTTTTCCGAAATAGCAATCATTTCTCCGAATTTATCGCCACGTTCAATTTTTTTAAAAAAACATGATGTCAGCGGCAACCTTGGCACTGTGGAAGCTAAAACAAGGCTAAATTCTTCTGGAATTCTTTGAGTTTTAGCATTAGATTCCCAGATTGATGAAGGGTGAGTTGTGATATCCATTTTTTGTTGCTTAACAAGTTTAGGAAATTCACCATTAATTTTACCTTTAAAGAAGCCGTCAGCAAGATAGGAAGCTATTTTTAGAGCGGCACCCGCAGAGTTTGTTTTATCCTTGTAAAACTCTTGTAAAAAGGTGGTAGCAATGCCATTTGCAAAGATAAATCCAAGTCGCCCATTGACATGTAGGGTACTCAGAATAGCTTCATTCATGGTTTGTTTTTTGTTGATGATTTGTAAAGTGTCTTCCAGACAAACTTGAGCCTCTGTTTTTATGCCTAAATTTTTGGCTAAAAAGTTGATTGTACCACCTTTTAGGAGAAGAATTTTAGGAAGATTTTGGGATCCATAAGCTTTATACAAAGCGGATAAGGTGAGGCTAATACTGCCATCACCACCCACAATCCCGACAAGGTTTATTTTTCTTGCGCTAAATTCTTGGCAAACTTGTTCGAGTTGCTCAATGGAATGAGTAATTTCTAATTGCCCGTAATTAGCCAACGCATACCAGAGGCGTGTGTTGTATTCAGGATTGATTTTAATGATTTTTGCAAAAGGGTTGGAAATGATTCCGACTCTGAGCATTGTTGATTCCTTTTCAGGGAGTAAGCCCTATGACTCGTAAAAAAGAGATTGTGATAGCTGAAGAAGAAAAGCAAATAGATGAGACAAATAAAGCAAAAAAGAAATCTTTTGTGCGTGTTTCGGGGCAAAATAAGTCAAATATATCAAATTCAAATAAGAAAACAAATACAAACTCCAAAACAAAAGAGATCGATCTGCTTGATGCAGAGGTTTTAGATGATGATGAAACCGAGGTGTCACCAAAAGAAGAGCAGGATATAATAGATGTTGGGAATTATAAAGACTCAGAAACCGAAGTCATATTAGATGATAATGATATTCTACCCGCTCTTCAAGAGGAAGAAGACGATGAAGACGAAGATGTCGATTTAGATGACGCTTTGGAAATTGGGAGTAAAGAAAAAGGCTTAGTCACAACAAATGCTTTACAAAAATACCTTGCTGAATTGCGCCGCTATTCCTTAATGACGCGCGAAGAAGAAAAGGAAGTTGCTATAAGAGCGTATGAGGATCGAGATATTGAAGCACGGAATCGTCTTGTTACCTCAAATTTAAGATTAGTCGTTAAAATAGCCATGGAATACCGCAGAGCCTATTCACAAATTCTTGATTTAATTCAAGAGGGTAATGCGGGCTTAGTACAAGCTGTGAATCGTTTTAATCCTTATCGTGGTGTCAAGTTATCCACTTATAGTGCCTGGTGGATTCGCGCTTATATTCTAAAATTTTTAATGGATAATAAAAGTCTTGTACGCATGGGGACAACCGATGCGCAAAGAAAATTATTTTTTCGTTTGAGAGGAGAAGCAGAAAAACTCTATGCTTTGACTCAAAAATTTGATGCCAATTTATTAGCTGAAAAAATAGGTGTGCAACCTCAAGATGTTGTTGAAATGCAACAAAGACTCACTAAAAGCGATATTTCATTGGACACTCCTGTGGGAGAAGATAACGATACAAGGCAGATTGATCTTTTATTCTCTGATGCTGAAGATGCTGATATTACTTATGAAAAAGAACAGTTATTAAAAATTTTGAGAAAAGAAATTGCCTTTATTGAAAAAGATTTAAACGAACGAGATGCTTTTATTTTTCATAATCGCATTATGGCAGAAGATCCTATTACACTTCAGGATGTGGGCGATAAATATGGTATTACCCGTGAAAGAGCAAGACAACTTGAAGCGCGGGTTATTAAAAAAATTAAAGATCGCATTATGGCAGCTGGAATAGGAAAATGAAAAAAATTATTCGATATTTTTTCATTTTAATTATATTCATTCATTGTAATTTATTTGCAAACAATAAAAAAATTGTAACTTTAGCACCAAATTTAACTGAAATTGTATACGCTTTAGGCCAAGGACATAATTTGGTAGGGAATACTTTGCTTTGTGATTATCCAGAAGAAGCTAAAAAGGTTTTTAAAGTAGGGAATTTTAATAATCCTAGTATTGAAAACATTCTTGCGTCAGGCGCAAATATTGTATTAGCAACTGAAGGAAATCCTATGGATAAATTAAAAATATTAAAGCCAATGGGTGTTGAAGTTTTGCAGGTTAAACCTCAATCAGCTCAGGACATACCCAAAATCATAAAAACAATTGCAGTACATTTAGGCGTTGAGAAGCAAGGGGTTATATTATCGAGTAATATTGAAAATTCTTTAAATGAATTATCTATGAAAAATAAAAAAAATAAGTCATTTTTGCTTGTTCTGCAATTTAATCCTACTTATTCTGTCAGTGAAGAAACATGGCTTGGTGGTTTGTTTAAATTATCAGGATTAAAAAATATTGTTGGAAAAAGCGTGATAAAATATCCTATATTATCAAATGAATTTTTATTAAAAAATCGTCCTGATGTTGTTTTAGTGGGAGAAATTGAAGGTAAAACAAAAAAAGAATCTTACGAAATAAACAAAATAAAATTGAAACAAATTTTTGGTAATGAAACTGAGAAAATTGAAATTATAACTGTTCCTAAAGATGTCTTAGTTCGTCCAGGACCACGCATAGTTGAAGGAATTAAATTTATTGAAAGCATATAGTTTTGAAAAAAATATTTTCATTTAAATTACTTATGATATATTCAATAATTCTAAGCATTTCAGCGTGTTTTAGTTTGTATTATGGATCTGTGCAAATCTCGTTTCTTGAAATTCGTAATTTGTCATTTTTAGATAATAACATATTTACAAAAATAATGGCTCTTAGAGTAAGTGGTTTTTTTCAGGCAGCCATGGTTGGAGCTATTCTTGCTTTGTGTGGATATGTTCTTCAAAAAATTTTGAAAAACCCCTTAGCCGATCCTTTTATTTTAGGAATATCATCGGGTGGAATTTGTTTTGCTTCTGTTTTTATTTTATTAAATTCAAGTGCTTTATTTTCAAGTATGCATTTATTTTATTTTTTTCCTTTGCAATCGGCTTTTGCACTCATAGGATGTTTGACCTCTTTTTTTATTTTATTATTTGTAAGAAAAAAAATTAAAAGCTCTCATGATGAATATGTATTTCCTGTTATCGGTATTATCATTAATTCTTTTTTTACCTCCATTTTAATGATGGTCTTTTCAATTGCAAAACCAGAGCAACTTTCAGAAATTCATAATTTTTTAATTGGTACATTACAACCAGTATCATTTTATCAAATTCTTGTTTTTTTTATTTTATCGGTTTTTCCTTTAATTATTATTTTTAGAAATTCTAAATATTTTGATCATATGCTCTTTAGTGATGACTTTGGCAAATCAATGGGCATCAATCCTATAAAGATAAGAAATAAAACGATATTTATGATTTGTATTCTAATTTCTTTAGTTGTTTCTTCAGCTGGAATTATTGCTTTTGTAGGATTAATTATTCCTCATATTGTGAGAAAAATTCATAGATTTTCATCATTATTTGAGTGTGTTATATGCATGTTTTTAGGCGCTATCATATTAGTAAATGCCGACACCTTATCACGCACCTTATTTTCTCCGGCACAACTTTCTGTTGGAATATTTACAGCAATCTTGGGTGCTCCTGCTCTTTCTTTTATTTTATTTAAAAGGAATTTGGTATGAGCTCAATTTCATTAAAAGCAAAACATCTTGCTTATGCTTTAGATAGTAGTAAAATATTATTTAGAAATGTGTGTTTCGAGTACAAGGGAGGTGATATTGTCTGCCTTCTCGGGCATAATGGAGCTGGAAAAAGTACTTTATTAAAGGTTTGCGCAGGGGTCTTGAGTCCTTCAAATGGCAATTTGGTATTTTATAACAATCTATTACCATATCAAAATGGCATTTCATGGCTTCCCCAACAATTGAGTCGCCCCGAAAATTTTAACGTAACCGAGTTTCTCAATTTGCAGCCAATGGCATCTTTAAATATTGAATCTGGTAATCTTCATATATTAGATGATTTTGGCATTCATTCCTTAAACGAGATGGAATTGACCGAGTTAAGTGGGGGGGAATGGAAGCGTGTACAATTGGCTCGAATATGGTCACATAAAGCAAAATGGCTTTTTTTAGATGAACCTGAAAGTGATCTAGATTGGAATTATAAGGAAGAACTTATTTATAATTGTAAATTATACGCTCAACAAAATAATGCCATTATATTTATGACTACTCATGATCTCTATTTTGCTAAAAAAGTAGCAAATAAAATATGCGCTTTGAGTGATGGTATTTGGGTATGGGATTCAAGCGCAGATGTTTTTTGGAATTCTAAAATTATTCATAAACTGTATGGAGTTGGGATATTTCATGAATTATAAATTTAAAAAATGGAATGTTATATATAATTCGAAGTTTCCAATCAGTGGAAAGGATCAAAAGTGAAAAATGAAAATTACAATAAAAACAATGACATTATCGATGCTGAATTTGTATCTAATGACGAAAATAAAAAAGTAAACTCCCAAAAAAGTTATTCTAAAAATCAAGAAATTGACCAAATTCATAATTATCACTATGAAAATAACCACCAGCAATTTCAAAATAATAATTTTAGTTCTTTTTATTCTTCATTCTCTAAGAGTTCAAATATAAAAATAAAAAAACCTTCTCTTGTTAGCATAATATTATTAATTCCATTTATACTTATTGGTTTGCTTTTTTTTATAGTGATTGGTTTTATTACATTTGTCATTTTTTTGCCAAAAATTTTTAATGTAATTAGAAAAAAAGGAATTCGAGGACTCAAAATGGATTATAATTTGTTAAGAGGACTTTTGGGTCATTTTAAAACGAAATGACTTGGTTTTGATTTATAGCCTATTTTATGACAGGTGCTTCGATGTCGGTACATGCTCCCGAGTTTCCACCAGAGTTCAAATGGATTAATACCCCCTCTCCATTAACCCTTGAACATTTTAGAGGGCATCCTATATTACTAGATTTTTGGACTTTTTGTAGCATTAATTGTTTACAAGTTCTTTCTGAAGTTAAAAAAATAGAAGAAGAGTTTAGTAAAAAAGGGCTTGTTGTTATTGGAATTCACAACGCAAAGTTTATTCATGAAAAAGATTATAAAAATGTAAAAGAGTCTTGTCATCGTTTAAATATAAATCATCCTGTTATTGTTGATGAAGATATGCAAATATGGAAAAAATTTGCAATTCGATCAAGTCCTTCATTTGTATTAATTGATTGCGAAGGTAAAATATTTTATTCCATTTCTGGGGAAAATAAACTTGATTTATTAAGAGAACAAATTAATATTTTAATGCAAAATAAAACATTTCCAGAATTTCATTTAAATCAATGGTCTAAAATTGATGATAAATATAATTTACGTTATCCTGCAAAAACGGTTGCTATCGAAATTCAATCAAAATTATTTTATTTTATTTCTGATACCTATAACAATCGTATTGTACAATTAAATGAAGAGGGAAAGTTTGTGACCTCCTTTGGAGAAGGAATTCTTTCTTCACCTTTAGGATGCTGTGTTTGGAAAGATGAGCTTGTTGTCTGTGATTTTGGACATCATAGGCTCATTGCCTTTGAACTTGAAGGGACGCCTCAAAGAAAATACAGGGTCTTGGCAGGTAAAGGGGAAAAAGGGTCTTTCGAAGCTCGTGCCGAATACGATGCAAAACTTGCCCCCCTGAATTCTCCTACGGATGTCTGTGTTTGGGGCTCTAATCTCGCCATTACATGTTCTGGAAGTCATCAAATTGTGCTTTATATTCCTAAAGATGATGCTGTGACGCATATCGCGGGTTCGGGAAAAGAAGATCTCATTGATGGCCCCGCATCTTTTGCCGCACTTGCCCAACCTTCAGGAATTTCCGCCGTTTCGGACTCGGTGCTTGCTTTTACAGACAGCGAAACCAGTTCTATTCGACTTATTGTTAAGAATTGGAATGAGACCGGAAAAACCATGATAGTGAGCCTTGTAAGCGGCGGATTGAATGATTTTGGATTTACCGATGGACTGGGTGCAGAAGCTAAAATGCAATACCCCTTGAGCTGTGTCTGGAGTCCAAATTCACAAAATTTATTTATTTTAGATTCTTATAACAATGCTATGCGTATTTATTCTATTAGTAAAGATTATTTAGGTACTGTAAGGTTATCTGAAGAATTAAATGAACCCTCTGGTATAAGTTGGTATAAAGATCACATCATTATTACAGACACGAATTCTCATCGTATTCTTGTGATTCATGAGTCAGAAATACCTAAAGAAAATATGAATGCGGCCGATTTAACCCCTATTCAATATATTTTTCAAGGTCCGTTTGCGCGGATTGTAGACTATCCCAAAAATATTATGAACACAAATTTAGTATAATTTTTTGTAGTTACTTTATTGTTATGATTGTTGATCTAATATCTGCGTTTTTTATTGATTTATTGATAAATTAAATATATTATATAAATATTCCTATTAATTAATAGGAATAATAAACACTAAAAAAGGAAATAATATATGTCAAATTATAAAAAAGTTTTGATGTGTACCGATTTTTCTGATGAAGGTGTAAAAGCCATAGACAAAGCCATTGCGCTGGCAAAAAATTTTAATGCAGATTTTCATATTTGCCATGTTGTAAGTCCTGTCTCATCAATACCTATTCATGGCTATTATTATCCTTTAAATGTTGAATTAGAAAATAATATTATGGAAGAAGCTGAAAAAAAAATGCGTGACATTACAAAAAATTTAAACTTACCAGATGAGAATATTCATGTTTTTTTTGGCGATCCTAAAGAAAATATTGTGTCATATTCAAAAGAAATAAATATCGATTTGGTTATCGTGGCGGGTCATCATCATTCTTTTTTTGGTATGCTAGATTCTACTGCAAATTATGTTTCCAATAAAATTCACTGTGATGTTTTTGTTATAAATTCTTAAATATAAGTATATTTTTTTTAATTCTTCAGCTGTGAGTCCTGTTGCTTTTATCACAATTTCCATATCTAGACCCATGCTTTTTATTTTTTTGCTAACATTATATATTCCATCTAATTTGCCATCAGTTCAGCCTTCCCTGCGGCTCACAATCATCCCGGTAATATAATCATGAAATTCCTTTTCACTACGTTCATACTTTTCTCTGGCAAGGGAGTTTTAGCTTAAATATTCTAGGGTAGCATATTCTTTTGTGATTGCTGGGTTATCCATGTTTATAACCTCCTGTTTTGTTGTTTACCTAAATACATTCCACTCGCTTTTTAATAATGAATATAAATAGAGATCATAAATAATTTCATTTTTAATATAATTTTGTCTTATTATTCCTTCGCGCTGCATTCCTAATTTTTCCATTACTTTCATGCTGCCTTTATTTTCAACAACACAATGGGCTTCGATGCGGTGGATATCAAAGTTTTTAAATCCGTAGTTTATGATTAAATTACAAGCCTCATAAGCATAGCCTTTTCCCCACCATAATTCATTTAAAACATAGCCCAATTCATATGTTTTTTGAAAAGCTTTCAACCGCTTAAAAAGTCCAACAGTACCAATTAATTTTTCTTTACCATTATGTAATACTGTTATGCCAAAATTACTGATGGGAGCTACTTTGTACATCTTTTGGATACTTTTAATATAATCGTAGCTGTCTTGAATTGATTTATGACTGTTCCAAATCATATATCTTGAGACATTAATATTGCTTCCATATTCAAATATATCTTGGGCGTCGTCATTTTCTATGGGTCTTAAAGATATCCTTTTAGAATGAAGATTCATAAAATATCACTCCCTATTTTGGTGTTATTAAAAATCTTTATAACTAATTATTTGAATTTTTAATCATTTCATTATGCTCAGTATATTCCATATTTGAATTATAGTTATTATTAGTTTTAAATAAGGCAAAGAGAACTAATGATACAATAGTAGCAATGACTATGACGACATTAAAATGAAAATTTTGCGGTGTTAATAATAAAGTAGAAATAATAAGGTTAAATAAAATTCCACTTAATCTTCCAAACGCAAACAAAAAATTTGACGCTGTGCTTCTTAAATTTGTACCATAGCTTTTTACAACAATTTGAATCCAGACAGTGGGCAACCCTCCACCTAAAAGCCCCAAGAATAAAGTGTAAACAAAAAATAAATTTTGCGGGACATAAATAAATAGTGGCATAACTAAAGAAAATAATAGAATATTTGCTAATACAAATATTCTATAATCTTTAAATTTGTTTATAATAAAATTACACGTTATTGTACTAATTAAATTACCTATAAAAAATCCGGTTAATAACGTTTTGTTTATTGAGCTCATATCACCATTTAAATTCATAAATCTTGGATATATAAACATAATTGTTATGAGAAATTGAAAGGGAATAATGAGCATAAGAAGTCTTGAAAATTTCATTATATTTGCAAAACTATTAAATAAGTGGAGAGGATTTCCTTTTTTAACTTTGTTATCCAAGTTTAAAAAGACAACGGATTCGCATATTTTTTTTCTAGCAAAATAAACGATGAACCCTGATAATCCACCAAATAAATACATGGCTTGCCAAGATATGGCTCCTAAATAAGTGGCAGTCATTCCTCCTAAAATACCACAAAAATAAAGTAGTGACGTATATCTGGTAGCATGTTTTGTCGGTAATAACTCATTAATTAAGACGCTCGAGGTAGCAAACTCGGCAGCTAATCCTGCACCAGAAATAAAGCGTAAAAATGTAAACAAAGGAATGGAAGTTGTAAAAACGCTTAATATCATGGCAATTGAATATAATAATATACAATAGCGGATCATGGCAGTGCGACCTATTTTGTCTCCCATAATTCCAAAAAATACCGCGCCGCAAAATATTCCGAAGGTATAATAACTAGAGATTTTTAAATACAGTTGTTGAATTTCTGCCGTTTCATAAATATGAAATGAGTCCCTAAAAACATTCACGTAGCTTGCTGAAAAAATAGTAAGATCATAAAAATCTATGAAATAACCTATGCATAGGAGAATCATAGTCAGCGTGTATTTTTTAGGATCAGAAATTTTGAGAGCACCAGATTGCATCATTTGACCTTTGCTACAGGAAAGTACTATGCGCTATATTCACAATAGCTCAAATTAAGTATACTAAATTTTATGAAAATTGCATTTATTTTATAAAAATATTACAAGAAAATTTAATTTGGTATTCTTTTTGAAAGCATCTAAAATTTAATATTATCATTTATTAAAAGTGAACATAAAGTTTGAACTTTAGAGTTGTTAATGACATTGGGTTAAACAGGAGTTAAAATTTTTATAATATTAATTTTTTCATATTTAATTGACAAAATTTATAAATTTTGTCAAATTATAGATGATCATGAAGTATATACTGTTTAATATGACTTTATTTATAATGGAGAATTTGAATAATCGGTTATAATTCATCAAAATTAAAGTTTAATGCGAATCATTGCATAAACAGTTTAACAAAATTAGGAAAATCAATGTCAAATATAAAAAGATTTAAAGTTTCAAAACTCGTTTTTATTGTTCCTATTATTTTATTAATTTCTGATTTTATAATTCCTTATTCTAAAGAAATTCAATTATTTGTCACTTCTTTTTATTTTATTGGGTCTTTTATTGTATATTATAGAAGTAAATTTATTATTTTTAATGAAAAATATATTGTGAAAAACTATAATTTATCTATACTTTGCCCAAAAATTGTGAAAATACGTAAAGAAAAAATAATAGAGTGTACAATGCAGGAGAAAATATTCTTGAAATATTTTAAAATTAAATTTATAAAATATACAACCAATAATAATTCAGAATATTGCACTTATTTTTATAGATAAAAAATAATCATTTTTTTACTAACGATTTTTAAATTAATTATTATTTATTTCTTCTTGAATAAAATATTCTCTCAAATTAAAAAATTGAACTTCTACAGCATTTGATTGCATATGTATCTTATGTTTTTTTGTAGTTGCATGACGAAATCCGCCATTTCTTACTGCTAAAATACCACCCATAAATTGGTTATCACTAATGGAGAATAGTGTCCAAGGACTTAGTGATGAGTTGGCTGGTTGAGGATTTGCATAGTCTTGACCATATTTGTCATGACATAAATTTTTTAACTGTTGCATAATGCGCTCACCATTTTGAATTTTAAAATAACTATATAAATATATTTTTGAATTTTTTTCAAACTCACCAATAACAAAATTACCATGTGCAACATAGAATAAACCATTTTCTGTTTTGAGCCATTGCCATGTCTCGTCTTGGTTACTACATATGATAAAAGTTTCATCTGCATAGGCATTTTGTTGTATATAAATTGAAAAAAAAATTAAATAAAGAATCCCGAATAACTTCATTTTTTTAACCAATTATTTTGTAGGCAATAAATTTAATCGAATACTACTTTTTTTTTGGGACTAAATCAAGTTTTGGAATTAAATAATTTAAATTATTTTCAAATACATTCAACTTATGATCAACACGATTTCATTTTTAAGAGTGCGCATTATTTATTTTGTAGGCAATATAAAAAAACCTCATCTGGTCATAATTATGAAGATGAGGTTTTTTTATATAAACTCAAAATTTGGGGTGACTGAGGGGATTCGAACCCCCGCATGATGGAATCACAATCCATTGTCTTAACCGCTTGACTACAGCCACCAACATGAGCCTGTCAGCAATACTTTACAAATATATGAGTGTCAAGCACAGAGTAATAAACTCTTCAGTTTGCACGATCCTCATGTTATTATGAGAGAATTTTACTTGCCATAGAAGCACTTAGGGAAGGAAACGCATGGAGCAGCTAAAGATCGAGAAAATGAGGCAATTTTACGACCTTTTCCCATACCCCAATCGTCCCTTAATGATATCACCTAATATTGAAGCGCATCTTACGGCGCACGGAGGATTTGCTCAGTTATTGTTGCAGGGACGACTCCTGCTTGCGGAAAAATTATGGAATTTAGCTGTTAAATTTAGCAAGGGGAATTTGGAGCTTTCCAAGGAGGAGTGGAACGCGCTATTAATTGAAATGGAAGAGGCATTTCCGAAATCAAAACGAATATTATTAGTCGGTTGTGGAACTGATGAGCCCTTGTTATTTCGGAAACTGCATCCGCAGAATGAAATTATCGGTATTGATTTGAGCCGGAGAGCAATTCAAAAAGCACGTAAAAAGATTTCATTTCATAGCATTATCAACATAATAACGAATCATAAGAAATTTAAAAAAGTAGAGTTTCTATTAGGGGGAGCCGAAATGGTACTCCCTGAGAAGGCATTGGGATCCTTTGATTTTATACAATGCTTTGGAGTTCTTCATCATCAACCTGACCCTCTTTCCATCCTTTTCCCTATGGTGGAAAGATTAAATGCAGGTGGTATTTTGCGTTTGATGGTTTACAGCTACCACGGGCGCAAATTAGAGCGTCGCATTCAGAGTCGTTATAGTCATGTTTGGAATCAGTTTTTACAAAAAAAACGCTTTCGCATTGAGATTTTATTAAAATATATTTTACTCAGATTTTGGCAGTTTTTAAATTTTTTAGGATTTTTCTCTTCAACAGGACAACGCTTTCGCTATTTAGGCTTAGGATCGGTGAGTGTTGCTGATGCCCTGATGCACCCTTCTGATCCTGGATGGCCTTTGCCTTATATTTACGAGCAGGCCACCCAGTTGGGTTTAGAGCTCATATATTGTGAGGGCAAATTAGAAAAAGAAGGGCATATTTTAGGATTTGAGAATCCCATTTTAGCCTGGAATAAAATTGTAGAAGGAGATAAGAATCAGGAGTTGCTAACGAATCCCATTCTTATCTTTCGTAAGGCGTCTAAAGTTGAATAAAGAAAAAAATATAAAACACTTGTTTTTAAATTCAAATCCTTGGTTTTCTGCCGTATCTGATTACAGTCTGCAAATTGCTAAATATGTAAATGCTTCAGAAAATATTTTATATTGTTCTGAAGTGGGCAGTACGGCTATGGATGTAAAGTGTGTTGAATATAAAATTCCTTTTGTTCATATCCCTATTCATAATCAATCATTAAAGAACTTTTTAATGAGTTTTTTATTTATATTCAGGCTTCTATTACAAAATAAAAATAGGATAAAATATGTATGGGTGTTTGAAGGTCGTGAACATACACTATGTTGTATTATAAAAATAATTTTTCCTTTTTTATGGCGCAATAAAAAATTAATTCGAGTCAGAGGACAAGCTCAAACGGTAAAATCAAATTTTATATCTAAATTTATTTATAATAAAATTACGGATAAAGTTATTTTTGCTGCTCAGTGTGTAAAAAATAGAGTTTTATTTGAAATAAAAAATAATCATTCAAAGGTTGTTTATTATGGGAAAGATATTATAAATATTTATAATGAATCGCAAGATTTTAAGGTGCAAGAGGTGTTTCCTTCCATTAATGAAAATCAATTATTATTTCTTGTTATTGGAAGATTTGATCCTGTAAAAGGACATGATTATCTTGTCGATGCCTTTTATAAAGCTAAGTTTAAAAATAAGGATAATCGAAATATAGAAGCGCAACTGGTATTTGCAGGATATAAAGCAAATATCAATCCCAAAGAAATATATTTAAAATATTTAAATATATTTGGAAATGGAAGGTATACTCAAAATAAATATTTTTTAGAATCAAAAGAACAAAATAAACGCATTTTTATGATCGAAGAAAAACTTGATAATATTCAAAATTTATTAGCGATAACAAATTTTGGAGTCATTCCAAGTTTAGATAGCGAAGTCATTTGCCGTGTAGGAGTTGAATTTTTGCAGTCAGGTATACCTGTCTTAAGCTCTGATGCAGGTGCTTTGCCTGAAGTCTTTTCAGATTTTCAAGATTTTATTTTTAAAGCAGGAAATATAGAAAATTTAATTACAAAACTTGAAGAAAGTGCGCGTTTATATTTAGATATAAAAAACTATAATGAGCTTAAAAATAAAGCTAAATTTATTGGTAATCAAAAATTCTCTTCACAAAATTATAATCATATGATGAAATTTATAGATTTATAATTTGAAATGATATTTAAATTTTAAGCCCGGTTTGTTTTTTAAATATATGAATATTTTCCTCTAGTATTTTTATATTTATCTTTTTATTTTCTTCCATGAAAACATTGTTTGATTTTATGATTAATTCTGTATTTGTTCCCTCAATTTTACCATAAATAAAATTTTCATGACCAATGGATTCAAACATATGAGTCATAAAAGGTATTAATGAATTATGGTTTTGTTGAGAATTTTTTTCATCAATAATTTCAATTTTTTCGGGTCGAATGCCTAAAATGGTATTTGCATTTAATTTATCAGTTGCAATATATTTCTGTGCGATATCACCAGGAATAAAATTCATAGGTGGATTTCCTATAAATCCACCCACAAAAGTAGAAGCGGGTTTATGATATAATTCCAAAGGGGTTCCAATTTGTTCTATTTTACCTTTATTTAAAAGCACAATTCTATCAGCTAAAGTCATGGCTTCAATCTGATCGTGAGTGACATAAATGCTTGTTGTTTTCACTTTTCTATGAATATTTTTAATTTCAAAACGCATTTGTGTTCTGAGTTTAGCATCTAAATTACTTAGTGGTTCATCAAATAAAAAAACATTTGGTTCACGTACAATAGCGCGCCCCATAGCCACACGTTGTCTTTGGCCCCCACTTAATTGATTTGGTTTTCTTTGTAGAAGATCTTTTAATTGAAGCATTTCAGCGGCAATATTAACTTTCTTTTCAATTTCGGCTTTTGGTACTTTATGAAGTTTTAATCCATAGGCAATATTATTATAAACCGTCATATGCGGGTATAATGCATAGTTTTGAAATACCATTGCTATTTTTCTGTCTTTAGGTTCTAATTTTGAGACATTTTGATCGCCAATTAATATTTCTCCTTCGCAGACGGTTTCCAATCCTGCAATCATACGTAACATGGTTGATTTACCACAGCCACTTGGACCTAAAACAACAATAAATTCACCATCGTTAATTTCAAGATTGACACTCTGAAGAATAGTTTGATTTTGAAATTCTTTTTTTAAATTTTTTAAAATTACTTTTGCCATGTATTTACCTTTTTTTTCATTTTTCAGAATCAATCAATCCTTTAACAAACCACTTTTGCATTAAAATAACGACTAATACCGGGGGTATCATTGCAATAAAAGCGACACCCATAACAAGGTGCCAAGGTGTTTTTCCATCTGATGTGATCATTTGAGTTACAGCAATTATAATTGTGCTCATGCTTTGTTTTGTGGTTATTAATAATGGCCAAAGATATTGATTCCAACCATATATAAACAAAATAACAAATAAGGCAGCTATACTTGTTTTAGACAGTGGTAAAATAGTGTCCCAAAAAAAACGTACAGGACCTGCGCCATCAATGCGAGCCGCTTCGCACAGTTCATCTGGAATGGACATAAAAAACTGTCTAAATAAAAATGTTGCTGTGGCAGAAGCAATAAGTGGAACCGATAATCCTTGGTAAGAATCAAGAAGATTTAAATTAGAAGCCATTTGAAATGTAGGCACAATACGAACTTCAACAGGAAGCATGAGTGTTAAAAAAATAAGCGCAAAGGCCGTATTTCGAAATGGAAACTTAAAATAAACAATAGCGTAAGCAGAGATAATTGATATAGCTGTTTTGCCAAAAGTTATTAATAAAGTAACGAATAAACTATTAAAGAGCAAATGCCATATTGATATACCAGGCAAAATATTTTTATTTGGAGAAAAAATTTCTAAATAATTTTCTACGAAATAATTCCCTGGTAGAATTCCAGAGTTACCATGTAAAATCGCCTCAACACTTTGGGTTGAGGCTACAAAGCCAAAATACATAGGAAAAGTAATTATAATAACACCAATAATTAAAATGAGATGAGCAATGGCATTGGATAGTTTAAAATTTTTATCCATTTAATAGTGCACCTTTTTTTCAACAAATCTAAAGTGTAAAATTGTAATAAAAGAAACAAATACCATTAATATAACAGATTGTGCAGCAGAACCGCCTAAATTTAAATTTACAATACCATCTACATAAACTTTATAAACGAGATTTGTTGTTGAATATCCTGGTCCACCTTGTGTCGTAGTATAAATAATGCCAAAAGTATCAAAAAATGTATAAATTAAATTCATTATAAATAGAAAAAACGTTGTAGGCGATATTAATGGAATGATGATGTCGGTAAATCTTCGAAATGAATTGGCGCCATCAATGGCTGCTGCTTCAATTAACGACTTTGGTATTGCTTGCAAACTTGCAAGATAAAATAAAAAATTGTAGCTGATTTGTTTCCAACTTGAGGCTAAAATAATTAAGATTAAGGCATGATTTTCATTTAAATTAGGATCCCAATTTAAACCCGCATTTGTCATGAGATGAGCAATATGCCCAATGGAAGGACTAAATAAGAAAAACCATAATACCCCAGCAATAGCAGGGGCGACAGCATAGGGGCAAATAATAAGAGTTTGATAAATTATTTTTCCTAAACGAATTTTATTGATCAGACCAGCTAAAATAAGTGCAGAAACGAGACAAATTAAAGTAACACTTAAGCTAAATATTATTGTAATAAAAATAGAAGATAAATAATTGGAATCATGAAATATGGCTTTATAGTTATCAAACCACACAAATTCTGTACTCAATCCAAAAGCATCTTCCTTTAAAAAGGATTGCCATATAGCAAGAAGTGCTGGCCAGAAAAAGAACACCGCCGAAACAATAATTTGTGGTGCGAGAAACAGATAGGGTATTATTTTTGAATCAAATACAGCACGTTTTTCCACTTATTCACCTTATTTTTTAATAATAGCATCACCCTTTTCAACAGCGTCATCAAGAGCTTTTTGAGCCGTTAATTTTCCTGATAACATGGACTCAAAATTTGCTTCAATAATATTACGAATTTCGGGGAGTCCACTTATTCTTAATCCTTTAGAATTATCATTTGGTACCTTATTATTTAATTCAAAAATAGCAACTTCTAATCCTGGGTTTAATTTATAAAAACCTTCATTTTTTAAAAATTTATATGAAGAATTAGATATGGGTAGGTAGCCACTTGTTGTGTGCCATTTTGCAATGACTTCAGGTTGACTTAAATAAGAAATAAAGTGAGCTGCTGCCTTTTGTTTTTCAGCAGAAATACCATTAAAAACCCACATACTCGCACCACCAATAATAGTGTTTTGTGGGGCGCCAGGGACATTTTGATAGTAAGGAAGTTTAGCCACGCCAAAGTCAATTTTTGATTGTTTCACATCTCCATAGGATCCTGTAGAGTCGAAGTATATACCACACTTTTGAGTTGTAAATGCCATTTCTGGTTCAGTTGTTCTTCCATAATATGTAAAATAACCTGCTTTATTTGCTTTTAGTAAATTATCCCAGTGAGACACTTGTGTTTTAGAATTAAATAGCAGTTTTGGAGTCTTTGAACTCATTCCATTGCTGTTGCTTGCATAAGGAACATTGTGCCATGCGCTAAAGTTTTCTAGTTGTATCCAAGCAATCCAAGCGGATGTAAATCCGCAGGGCGCTGCTCCTGAAGTTTTAATTTTTTCTGCATATTTAAAAAGCTCATCCCAAGTTTTTGGTGGTAAATTGGGATCGAGTCCTGCTTTTTTAAATATGGATTTATTGAAGTACATAACGGGAGAAGAACTATTTAAAGGATAAGAAAGAAGTTCCTCTCCATGGCTATAGTAACCTTTGACGGCAGGAATAAGATCTTTTATATCTAACTTAGCATGATTGTCCGTCATTAATTTTGAAACAGGTATTATAGCGCCTTGAGCTGCCATCATTGTTGCGGTACCGACTTCATATACTTGAATTAAATCCGGACTTTTTTTAGCACGATATGCCGCAATTCCTGCCATCATAGTTTCTTGATAGCTGCCCTTGCGAACAGCTGTGACATGATATTCCTTTTGAGATTTATTAAAATCATTAATCATGTCATTTAAATATTCCGCTGTTTGTCCTGATAAGCCATGCCAAAATTGAAGATCTACTACTGAAAATGCGGGTGCATTATAACTTATTGCCATTAAAGAAGTTAAAGTCGCGAGCTTCAATGATTTCATTAATAAATCTCCTTTGGAAAACATTTTAATTTTGAAAACTGAATACGTTTGATAACAAATTATTAGCAAAAATTTAAAATATAATTATTCCTTCCATGGAAAATCAGTGAAAATAGAATGAACTCCTATATTAAATAGTTCACGAGCTCTTTTTTGATCATTCACAGTATACGTAAGAACGGGATATCCTGCGTCTTTCATTTCTTGAATCATCTTTGCGTTGACAACTTCATGATCAATGTGAATTGTTTGCGCTTGAACCTTTAAAATAATTTTCTTCCAATCGTCCGGTAGTGTCTCAAATAAAGCGCCAATAATCAAATTGGGATAAACTTTTTTTACGGTAACGAGCGAATCCATACTAAAACTCGAAACTAATGGAGGTGGGAGTTCTTGTGGCCATTTTTCTTTTATTGCTTTTCCAACAGCAATTGCCGTTCTTTCTTCTCTTCCGGGGCAAGGCTTAATTTCTATATTTGCACCCATGTTTAATTCTTTAAGTAATAAAAATGTTTCTTCTAGAGTGGGAATTTTTTCATTAGAAAATGAAGAGTGAAACCAAGATCCTGCATCGAGTTCTTTGATGACTGCCCAATTTTTTTTTGCAATGGCACCTTTTCCATTTGTTGTTCTATCAAGTTCATCGTCATGCATAATAATAAGAACGCCATCTTCTGTTTCTTTTACATCAAATTCAACCCATGTTACGCCTAATTCTTTTGCTTTTCGAAATGATGCTATTGTATTTTCAGGGGCATGACCTTTGGCGCCTCTGTGTCCAATTATTTTAGGAATGTTAATTTTTTGTAACATTATTAATCCCCCGTAGCTTTGCATTGACACCAATTGATAATCAGGCCTATACTAATTTGATTTTTGAAATTTACAAGTCTCCCTGTTTTTTTTTAAATACTTTCTTATATTATGGAATCTTAAATATGATTCAGTTATGATTTTCGGGGTTCTAGTTACTTTATTCAATAGGTCAAATAAGAAAGTAATTTCCATGAAAATTTTTTACAGCTCACTTCAAAAAAAGCACGTTATAAAAAAAGAAGTTTATAACGGAAAAGCTCATCCCTATAATGATAAAGTGACTCGTGTTGACTCCATTCTAAAGGCTTTTAGACATGCTGGTAATTATGAAATTATAGTTCCTGAAATCTTACCTTATGATGCCATATCAAACGTTCACGATGAAGATTATCTGCATTTTTTAGAGTCATCGCAAAATTTAAAAAATGATGAAATTATATGCCCCTATGTTTTTCCTTGTGACAATAGAATTTCTAGGCACGAACCTTTTATTCCTAAAAGAGCAGGCTATTATTGTTTTGATGCAGGCACTTCTCTTATGAATAACACTTGGAGTGCCGCTGTTGCTTCTGCCAGTACCGCATATGCCGCAGCAATACATACTAAAAAAACAGGTGAACCTACTTATGCTCTTTGCCGCCCTCCTGGGCATCACGCTTCTAAAAATATGTTTGGAGGTTATTGTTACCTTAATAATGCCGCCATAATTGCAAAATATTTATTAAAATCGGGCAGCGTTATGATTGTCGATTTCGATTATCATCATGGCAATGGAACCCAAAGCATTTTTTATGATTCCTCTGAAGTTTTCTATTTCAGCATTCATGCTCATCCGTTAGTGGAATATCCTTATTTTACGGGTTTTGAAGAAGAAAAAGGAATTGATGATGGCGTAAATTATAATATGAATGTTCCTTTAATGCCTCTTTCCTCCCCCTCTGAATATTTTAAAGCACTTCTTAATGGAATGAATAAAGCTTTTCAAGTTATGGAACCAGATTATCTTATTTTATCTGCCGGTTTTGATATTGAAGCCGGCGATCCCATTGGCCATTTTAATATAAGTATTGCCGATTTTAACCGCTTAGGCAGAGAATTTCGCGCTATGAATAAAAAAACAATTATTCTTCAAGAAGGTGGTTATTTAGTAAGTGCCCTTGGCGGAAATGTGGAAAGTTTTTTAAGTGCTTTTCACTAATTTTTGTATAATTAAATATTTAATTCATTATTTCTATCATAATTATTTATTGTTTGGTATTTTAAATATCCTTCCGCAATAGGCAAAGTAAACCAAAATTCAACTTTGCCTTCAGGAAATTCTGAATTCATTTCAGAAGTGCAGTAAATATTGCCTCCATGTTCCTTTATCACTTTTTCCACAATGGCAAGTCCAAGCCCTGTTCCATTTTTTTTCTGCGTGTAGAATTTATTAAATATTTTTTGTGTATTTTCAATAAATAATTCGGGGTCGGTAGGAGTGAGACTGATGTTTTCACTTGTTTTACCTATTTCTAGGACATCGCTTATCATGCCTTCCACTTTTTTAATAGTACGATCAATTTCGGGTAATACTTCTAAGGCAATTTTTTTCAAATTATCACTATCTTTTTGCTTTAAAATAATTTCAAGTGAGATCTTCAATATTTGAAATGGTTTTCGAATATCGTGGGCAAGCATTTGCGTGGTCATGGCAATAGCTTTATTTTTTTCATTTTCAATTTTTTTTTCTTGATATTCATTAATGCGCGCAATAGATTCGTTGGTTATTTTATACAATTCTATTATTTCAGATGAAATATTTTCTGGAATTTCTTTTTCTTGCAGTGTCGTTGAGTTTTTTGAGTGAGTTATAAGTTTAACCAGAGGGGAGATGATGTTTTTGAGGATGATCCATAATAAAAGAACTAAGGTACAAGAAATTATAAAAAATGTTATTGTTATAAATGTTGTTATATTAAAAACATGATTTTCTGAAAAAAATTGTTTAAAATTATTTAAAAAAATAATTGAAGAAATAACAAATAAAATAAATAAAAAGCACAAATAAGTTCCAATTATTTTTTTAATTATCGGAGCGCAGCTTTCAAATTTAATTGTTTTTAAATTATATATTGCTCTCATTAAGTATTCTCTATTTTAATTCTTTTTCAAGCGAGGGATAGTACCAGTTTTGTTGAAGTTCTATTGCCCACATGCAATCGCCTAAATCGTAGTGCCACCATTCCACTTGAAAATTTGTAAAGCCCACATGTTTCATGGCATTAAATAAAATTCTTCTGTTGTTTCTAATTTCAAGCCATTTTTCGTTTGTAAATCCACATTCTGAAATATATTCTTGTTCAAAATAATTTGTTTGGGAAAGTGGTGTAATGGCATCGAAATCTGTTCCCATTTCCAAGTTAATTCCATCGCAAGTTAGAGTTAAATCGATAGCTCCTCCGCTATTGTGGGGCGGTATAGCAAATCTCGATGTCTCCTCTGGGTGAATAATAAATTCTCTTGTAATCGAATAAAGTTCGGAGTGACTTAATTTGGGATTTATTTCTTTTTGCTGGTTATAGATATAATTGAATAATGCAAATTGTGTTTCCACAGTACGAAAGGCATCAAATACTTTAAAGCTGTATTTATTTGGTAAAATTTCAAGAATTTCGTTGAGTTTTAATACTAACGCTTGGCGCGCAAGCATAATGTTTTGCGTTCCGCTGAGTTTAATTTCTCTGTATGAATGAGCCGCATTTATTCTAAAATTTTGCTCAACATTAACGGATTTAGTATTAATTTTAAGCCAATCAATGTCATTTTTAGTAGGGAGCTTATAGTCAAAATAAATCGGGGTCTCAATTAATTTTTGAATCATAATATTCCTTATTGTGGAGCAAAAAATTGTAATATATTAAATACAAAAACGCCAAAAAAATTAGCTATCGAATAGCCAAAAACACCAAGTATAATTCCAATAGAGACTCCGCTTTTCCATTTTTTTGCCTGTGCAATCGCAACCGCTGTGCCGGGGCCACCAATTAAAGTTTGTGATGTTATAAAAAGTGTCATGTTATTTAGCTTTAGTATTTTTGCTGCTGCTATTATAAATATAGCATGTACAAATACTATTATAAATGGCATAGCTATAATAAATTTAGGAAGTTTCATAACTTCATTTAAATCGGAAATTGCTCCTGCTGCGAAAAAGAATCCAGAAAATAAAATTGCGCCAATCACATATCCTGGTTTATAAAACTCTTTTAAAAATGGAATGTGTCCTGCTATGATTGTTAAAAGAGATAGCCATAGAATTTTATGTAGGTATCCTACATGTTTTGCTAAATAATCTGCAATAAATAAAACGCTTAGTGCTACAAAAAAACACGCAAATACACTTAAAATAGAGGTTTTTACACCATCAAAACTGCTTGCGTCATTTTCTTCAATATCAATTTCATTTTTCTTATCTTTTGAAAAGTATATACAAATAATAATCCAGAGGCTTGTGACAACATTATCTAAGGTAAATGAAGCAATAAAATAATGATTCGGTATACTTATGACTTTTTGCATTGCGGCTGCATTTTCCAAGCCGCCTATGTAACTTGCGGTGAGTTGTGCTGCTATTTTATACGCATCAATGCCAAGTTCGTATGAAGCAATGTAACCGCATAAAATACCACCCACCATACTGCCGATTGCGCCTACAACAAACACAATTAAAATTTTTAAAGGAATTTTTAAAATATCTTTAAAATTAAAGTTTAGGGTGATCATAACTATAGCTATTAATAAAAATGAGCTTTGTAAATGGTCATATAATTCTGTTTCAGTAGGTATAAACCCAATTTGGTTTAAAAACATTGCAAAGAGAATTAATAAGCAAACACTGCTTGCATGGAAAATCCAAGCTATTTTGCGTTCAATATAATAACAGGCAAAAGCAGATCCAAAAATGATAAGCAGTAATATTTCAGTGGACATAGATAATCATTCTTCATACTAAAAAAATAATATAATTATATTATTTTTGGTGGCATATAATATTATGTAGAGGATCTTTTTTTAAATCCTCAAGAGACAACATACCGATGTTTATTTAGTTGTCAATTTTTCTTAATAATGCAAAGCTATTAAAAATATTTTTAAAAAATTGGTAATTTATTTAAATTTAATTATTTTTGATTTGAAAATAGCACATAAAAAATCGCTACTTTAAAACACCTTAAAGTAACGAGAATATTTTTTAAAAATAAAATTTTCTGCTTTAAAAATTTTCAGTTATTGAGCCTCAAAACGGAATGTCGTCATCCATAGGGCGTGAGTTGCTACTGAATGCAGAGCTGCTATTTTTTTGCGGTGCGTTATCGTAACCACCTGCTCCTGAATAATAAGGAGCGTCGTTGTTGTCATGAATAGGTGGCATGTCCTGTGTATCGCGGTTGGAAGGAGAATTGCCGCTCATACTTTCTAAGAATTGCATGTTATTAGCAACAATTTCTGTTGTATAGCGTTTTTGGCCTTGTTGATCTTGCCACGAACGTGTTTGTAATTTTCCTTCGATATAAACGAGGCGTCCTTTTTTGAGGTATTTGTGAGCAATTTCTGCTTGTCTGCCCCAGAGCACGACGCGGTGCCATTCTGTTCTTTCTTCTTTGTTACCATCTTTTACCCAAGTTTCGCTTGTGGCAATGCTAAGGGTACACACTTGTTGCCCGCTTGTTGTGCTACGAATTTCGGGCTCTTGCCCTAACCTACCGACGAGAATGACTTTGTTTACTCCAGACATAAGAAGCTCCTTAAATGTGCAAATAATAAGCATGGGGGATCGCCTTGCCCACACAATAGGCTTATAGCGCGGTCTTCACAGCGTCAATCAGGTTTCTTTCGCTTGTAATTTTTTTATTTATATTGACCAGTTAATGTTCATTTCTGTTTTTTTAACTAAAAAGTCAAAATTTTTATCATATATAACCTGGGTGACTCAGTAAAATTTTACTAGGGATCGGGTTATAATTTCCGATAGATATGTTATGTTACAGATAATGATGTCTAAAACATCCCTATACTTGCGACACTATTATTAAAATGCTAGCTATAAGGGCGTGTTTTGGGCTGTTCCTGCTGACATTAACTCGGAATTGACGATAAGTGCTGTATTTGTTTTGGTTTGTATGGAGAAATTATGAATAACTTCCAAAGAACATTAAAACGCTCTGTATCCTTCTCAGGTGTTGGAGTTCATTCTGGAAATTTAATTTCTGTTGAAATTCGCCCTGCCGCTGCAAATACCGGAATTGTTTTTCAACGTACTGATCTTCCTAATAAACCTTATATAAAAGCAAATGCGGAAGCGGTATTTGACACAAGCCTTGCGACCCGTATTGGTAGTCCTCAAGCATATATATCTACAATTGAACATTTAATGGCGGCTTTTTTTGGTTTTGGCATTGATAATGCTATCGTTGCCGTAAATAATAGTGAAATGCCTATATTGGATGGTTCTTCAGCCCCTTTTTTAGTGCTTCTTAATGAAGCAGGTATTGAAGAGTTGAAAGAGTTTCGCAAGATTTTAATTGTTGAAAAAACAATAGAAGTGGTGGATGAAAAAAATCCAACACGCTTTATTCGTATTGAACCTTCTAAAAAGCCTCTCATTTCTTATGTGATCGATTTCGGTGGTGTGGCGGCTATTGGTCGTCAGTCTGTGACTATGGATTATACGGCAAAAGCCTTTTGTGAAAGTTTTTCGTTTGCTCGTACTTTTGGCCTCAAGGAAGAAATTGAGTTTCTTTTCTCCCGTGGTCTAGCCAAAGGGGGCTCCATGGAAAATGCCATTCTGGTTTCAAGGACAGAAGGTGTGCTCAATGCGCATGGCTTGCGTCATGAACTTGAATTTGTACAACATAAAGTACTTGATTGTATTGGTGATCTTCATTTAATGGGCATGCCTCTTCTAGGTCATGTCATTGCTCATAAAGCAGGTCACGATCTGCACAATAAATTAGCAAGAGCTATTTTAGAAAACGTATCTGCAAGAACCATTCGTGTTCCTTCGGTTCGTGAAGCAAATCGTTTAAAATCTTTACTTACATTTCCAAAATCTTTGGAAGAAGTTCAAGTCAGCCTCAGCGGTCTCGCCGTAGGTTAAACTCCTCTATAAACGCTTCTGACAACATAAATAAGGGAAGCCTTATTCTTTTTTTCTTCGTTTACGGGTATATTTTCTTAAATATAATAAATATTGCCTTTGAATTGTTGACTCTCTTTGAATCAAGGTTAAGTTTTCTCCGCAACCTTGTTTTTCCTGTCGATCCGCATCGCTAACCCCGACAGTATCCTGGAGTATTTTTAGATGACTACAAAACGCAACTATTATGAAATTTTACAAGTATCGAAATCCGCTTCAGCAGATGAAATTAAAAAAGCTTACCGTAAGCTGGCGGTTCAATACCATCCCGACCGCAATCCTGGAGATAAAGTCGCAGAGGAAAAGTTTAAGGAAGCGGCAGAAGCTTATGAAGTTCTTAGTGATCCTGCAAAACGCCAACGCTTCGATCAATTTGGTCATGCGGGTGTCAGTGGAAATGGGTTTGGTGGTGCTGGCTTTGGCAATGTTGACGATGTTTTTGAGCATTTTGGCTCTATATTTGAAGACCTCTTTGGTATGGGCGGTGGAAGAAAACGTGGCGGTGGAAACAGAGCACGTAAAGGCGGCGATCTTCGTTACGATTTGAAAGTTTCATTTAAAGAGTCCGTATTAGGCACGGAGAAAAAAATTCAAATTCCGCGCAAAACATCTTGCACTTCTTGTGAAGGATCGGGAGCGGCAAAAGGCACCAAACCTGTCACTTGTTCAACCTGTCGTGGACAAGGACAAGTGGCAGTGCAGCAAGGTTTCTTTACTTACGCATCAACATGTCCTGACTGTAATGGCAGTGGTAAAAGTATTTCCACTCCATGTGGTGATTGTAAGGGAACAGGTTTTCAAACCAAATCTTCTAATATTAATGTAAAAATCCCAGCGGGTATTGATACAGGAATGCGCTTAAGAGTTTCTGGAGAGGGTGAAGGCGGCATTAATGGGGGCACTCCTGGTGATCTCTATGTTTTCATAGAAGTGGAAGCGAGCCCTCAGTTTAAGCGAGAAGATTTTGATCTGGTTTATTCACTTAAAATAGGTGTCGCTCAAGCTATTTTAGGCACAGATGTGAGTATTGACTGCTTTGAAGACGAGCCGCGTCAAGTGGAAATTCCTGCAGGAATTCAGCCTGGTCAGCGTCTTGTTATTCAAGGCGCAGGGATACCTAAGCTCGAAAAATATGGTAGAGGTAAAGGTGATCTCATTATTGAAGTCAATGTTGAGATTCCTATGAAAGTAAATAAAGAGGCAGAAGAGCATTTAAGAGCTTTTGCTCAAAAAGTAGGACAGAACGTAAAAAATAATAACGGGTTTTTTGATAAAATTTTTGGGTAATAACACATGACAATGCAATTTTTTAATACACTTACTGGAAAAAAAGAGAAATTTAAAACTTTACATGAAGGTAAGGTAAAAATGTATTGTTGTGGCGTGACTCCCTACGGTAACACGCATATTGGTCATAGCCGTACTTTTTTTTCTTATGATTTACTTTATCGCACATTAATTGATAATGATATTGATGTTGAATGGGCTCGTAATATTACAGATGTTGATGATAAAATAATAAATAAAGCAAACCAAGAGGGGATTCCTTGTGCGCAACTTGTCTCTCGTTATGTTTCTGAGCAAGATGAAATGTTGCAATTGTTTAATTTAGAGCGTCCGCAACACGAGCCTAAAGTAACAGAAAATATACCTCAAATAATCGATGTCATTACAACTTTAATTGCAAAAGATTATGCTTATGTCAGTAAATCTGGTGTTTATTATCGTGTCCGTAAATTTGCTGACTATGGCAAGCTCAGTAAAAATAAAATCAATGATTTGAAGTCAGGAGCCCGCATTGAGGTTGATGAAGCGAAAGAGGATGCTCTCGATTTTGCTTTGTGGAAATTTGCAAAAGAAGGTGAAATTTTTTGGGATTCTCCTTGGGGGCAAGGTCGTCCTGGATGGCATGTGGAATGTTCCGCTATGATCCATTCTTTATTTGGTGATTCCATCGATATTCACATGGGGGGAAGAGATCTCATTTTCCCACATCATGAAGCCGAAATCGCACAGTCTGAAGGGGCAACGGGTAAACCGCTTGCTTCTACGTGGTTACATGCAGGTATGGTGACTCTTTATGGCGAAAAAATGAGTAAAAGTACAAATCATTACGTAGCTATAAAAGATTTCTTGGCAAAATATCCATCTGAAGTGTTACGTCTTGTATTTCTATCTATTTCCTATGGACAGCCTCTCGATTTTACTTTTGAAATGACCACTGAAAATCTAAAAAAATTAGCCAAAATATATCGTTTTGTTTCTTTAGTTGATGGTTATTCTAGTAAACAAGAAGAGGAACAAAATCAAACTGCGGATTTTATTTTTAAAGAGTTAGAGTCTCTCATACCTAAAATGAGAGAATATTTATGCGATGACTTAAACAGCAGTGCAGCTCTCGCGGTCTTTTTTGATTTTATGAGAACTGTAAATACAAAGTTAAATGCTCTTGAAAAATCGGGAAAAACATTAAATCAACAAGATAAATTTTTATTATCAACAAAATGGCCAGAATTTAAAAATTGGATTAAAAACTCAATGGGTTTATTAGTACAGGAACCACAAGAATTTTTTGCTCATTTAAGAAAATATAATTTAGCTTCTGAAATTTCGGCAACGGAAATTGAGCAAAAAATTGAAGAAAGAAAAACAGCGCGCGCAAATAAAGACTGGGCAAAATCTGACGCCATTCGGGACGAATTATTATCTCAAGGCGTTCAAATTCAAGACGCTCCTTCAGGAACAAAGTGGACAGTAATTATTTGAATAAATTTTAAATTTATTGTTCATCGGATAACTGTGGAAATCGGTTTAAAATAATTTTTTCGATTTCTACAGAGTTTTCTTCTAATGCTTTACCTGTCACATCTAATATAGGCCAACGTTTATTTCTTTTAAATATTTCGCGGCTCCACTCTAATTCTTCAAATATTTTCTCTAAATCAGCATAATCACCAATATCATCTGTGCCTAAAGCATTTATACGCGCGGCGCGTATTTCGGCGAGGCGTGAAGGATCGATAATAAGTCCAATGATTTTATTTTGATCTACTTTAGCAAGTTCTGCGGGAGGATCTATTCCTGGAACTAAAGGAATATTTGCGACTTTATAGCCTTTATGGCCAAGATACATAGAAAGAGGTGTTTTAGAGGTGCGCGAAACCCCGACTAAAATAATATCAGCATTGGGCAAATCATTTGAAATAATGCCATCATCGTGTCGTACGGTGTATTCGATGGCGCTTATGCGTTTGAAATAACCCTCATCTAGTTGGCGAAGAAGGCCTGGAATAGCACTAGGACGACTCCCTAGCTGTTCTGATAACGTTTCCAGTAATGGAAAAAGGACATCAACAACTTTTACGCCTAGTTGCATAGAACGTGAAATTAAAAAAACCCTCAATTCAGGATCAACAAGAGTGGCAACAACAGTGGCATTTTTATTTTTTGCAGAGAGGAGCATATCATCTAACATTTCCCGATTGCGGACTTTATTGTATCTTTCAATATGCATTTCCGCATGTTCAAATTGCACTCGGACAGCACGTACGATGCTTAAAGCGGTTTCTCCTGTTCCATCGGAAACAGTAAATATATTGGGAATGTTTAAATTAGAATTTATTTTGTTCATCATATATCCTCTTTTCTCTAGAACAAATTGTATAAATTGTCAGTAGGAAGAGAACACCCTTTAATGCTACAAAAAGAATATTTGCTTTCGCTTTCCTGTTTTAATAGTTCTTTACTATATTCATGAATATTTAACAAATCAAATTTAGAGTTCAAATCACTTCCCACCACAGAGTATTCATTTAATTTTTTTACACAAGTCAAAAAAGCATGGTGGAAGCTTGTTAATGAGGGAATTCTATTTAATTTATCGTTGATAATAATCACGTTTTTATGTTCAAGATATTTTAATTTTTGTAACATTTTAGCACAAGCGTGAGGAGATTTTTCAGATAAAATAACTGTATTTGATACAGAAATAAGGGCGAGAGACTCCAACATTTTATGATCACTTGATGATATTTTATCATAATTGTTTGTAGCTCCTAACCAAACAATAAATTTAGTAAGAGAACCAAATATGGCAGAATTAGGGCTATAAATAACATTATCTTCAGGTTTTATGGGTCTATTAATAAGATCATCTTGATTTTTAGAAAAATAGAGAGTTCCTGAAATGGGATCGATATAATTTTTATGTATTGTTTTTGAAATATCTAAAATTTCTGAAATTAACGCTTCACAACCTGTAATAAAAAGTGCTTCAATACAGGCTTCTAATAAAAATCCTAAATCATCTGAAAAAGGTTCTATTTTGGCTTGTCCATTAATATAGACATGTTGATATCCTAGTGGGGTTTTAAAATGAATAAAAATATTCTGCAATAAATTTAAACCACGTTCTAATAAATTGGAATTATTTAAAGAGATAGCAGATTGAATGAAACTTGTTACTGCAAGAGAGTTCCAGGAAAGTAAACACTTATTATCTAAAGCAGGTCGTACTCTTTTATTTCTTTCTTGAAGCAAAATATTTTTAGATTCGTTTAAAAATTTTATTCCTTCTTCTATTTCAATAGAAACTTGAGCACAAAACTTTTTAAAATCATGAGGTATTGTTAAAATATGAGTGCCTTCAAAATTTCCTAAAGAAGATATTTTATAATATTTCTTAGCAAAGTCGTAAAGCTCAAATTTTTTTTCGAATAATTTTGTAAATTCTTCATCTAAAAAAGTATAGAATAAACCTTCTTCACCTTCACTATCCGCATCTTCAGCACTAAAATATAAGCCTGATTTTTTACATTTTAAGTCTCGTTCTAAATAATTAAAAATATTTTCAGCAGTATTAGAAAATTCTTTTGCTAAAGAAACATTTTCATTTAATAATAAAGCACTTCCTACTGCATAAAGAGAAATAATTTGTGCATTGTCATAAAGCATTTTTTCAAAATGAGGAACCAGCCATTTTTCATCTACGCTATAACGCGATATTCCACCACCAATTTGATCCATAATTCCGCCGCAGCGAATATGATCTAAGGTAAAAATCGCATGTGAACGATGATGTTTATTTTTAGAAAATAACATGGCAGATATTTTGGAAGGTTGAGGAAATTTAGGAGAACTTCCATATCCGCCATAGTTTTTGTCAGAAATAGAGTCGAGTTTATCTAGTAAATTATTATAAAATGGTAGAGTTTTATCTACAATTTTGTCAATTGTAATATTTTTATCTGAAATATATTCTTCCAGATTTACTAAACTAGATTGGTAAGAAGTTTCTTTTAAATAACCTATTATTTTAGAACATCTTTCATCAATATTGTTTTTATTATCATGATAAAAAGCGGAGATAGATTTCAGAATATCCTTAAAAGAGGGGAAGCCTTGTTTTGCTTCGAGAGGAAAATAAGTTCCACCATAAAATGGTTTTAATTGGGGAGTTAAAAATACGCTCAAGGGCCAACCTGCATGATTTGTCATGAGCATCACAGTTTCCATGTAAATTTCATCTATGTCAGGTCTTTCCTCCCTGTCTACTTTGACATTAATAAATAATTCATTCATTAAATCTGCAGTCTCTTGATCTTCAAAACTTTCATGAGCCATCACATGGCACCAGTGACAACTGGAATATCCAATAGAAAGAAATATAGGTTTATTTTCAGATTTTGCTTTTTCAAATGCTTCATTTCCCCAAGGAAACCAAAGTACAGGATTTTTTTTATGTTGAAGTAAATAAAGACTAGTTTCTTCTGCTAACTTATTTTCATTATTATTTATTTTCATAATATATCCTAATTAATTATTATCAAATTGATTTAAAGATTGATCTGGATTAATTATTTTTTCAGATATCTTTTTTTGAATTTCTTTAGAATTAATTTCTTCATGATTTAATTTATATCTTGAAACATAAATTCTACGGATAATAATTTCTTCATCAGATTTGTTAATAAGAGAACTGTGTTGTTCTACAGGTTCTAAATATTTTAAAGAATGAACGTCCTTAATTATTATTTTTAAATTATTTTTTGAGGAAGTTTCTTTTCCTTTGGGAGAGAAATTTGTTAAGTTTGTGCTGTTCTCAATGAGCTCTGAAGGAAAATCAGAACTTTGAACAAAATTTAATATTGCAGGACATAAGGAAGGTATTAGTCTAATTGCATTTTTAGGAATACATTCTTCATAGACTCTTTTCCAAAGTTTTCTATTGTAAATCAAATCATTTAATAATTCTTTTGTATAAGAGTTTGAATCATTTAAATATTTTGTTTCAATATAACGATAAAAACTATTGTCATCTAATAATAAATACTCATTTAAATCTAAAGGTAAATTAAAATGAGGTAGTTGTTTATTTATGTTTTGCAACATGGCTTCGCATGCGGTCACAGTTTTATGAAAATAGACTTGCTGATACATGCTCCAACGCGCTCTGAGAAAATCTTCAAATGCAGATAATCCACTGCGGCGTAAGGCTAAATGAAACTTATTTTTTTTATAATCGTAATAAAATCCAAGGGAATCTAAAATGCGTCCTAAATCGAAATAACCATAGACAATACCGCATTCTCTTGAATCTCTGAGTAGATAATCCATTCTGTCGGCATCAATTTCTCCGCTGACAATTTCATGCAGTAAATTTTGCAAACCACTTTTTTCTAAATCATTTCCAGAATAGGGTTTAACAGAAAGATCGAGTATGGCACAAATATCTTGAGCCATTTTTTCTGATAAATACTCATCATCATATTTAAATATTTTTGAAACGATAAGAAGTGTGTACACTTCATGACGAATTTTTATTTCAGTTAAGTTTTGAAAATTTTCTTTTAGTTTTGAAATTTTTAATTTAAATGCTAATTTTAACCATAATGGGCATTCAAGTTCATCTATTTTTTCAGAAAATGATTCCCAAGAAATCATGAATTTTTCGCCTGAATGACTAAAGGGTGCGTGGCCAACATCATGGAGTAAAGCGGCGAATCGCAAGCATTGAAATAAATAAGGACTTGTTTCTAAAAAATGGAGAACGTTTTCTGTTAAAGTTAAAGAACCATAACTTTTTTCGTTTTCAAGCATGTTTTGAAAAATGTGATCTGGCGTCGATTCTTTAGCAAAATCAAGAGATTCCAATAACCTGCGCTGATTTGTCATAATGGTATGAAGCATAAGTGTCGCAACGTGCATAACCCCCAGGGAATGTTCAAAACGGGTATGGGTAGCACCAGGAAAAGCGTAATAAGTAAAAGCAGTCTGGGTTATTCTTCTAAGTCTTTGAAATTCTTTAGTATTTATGATTGTTTTTTCTGCTTCTGTGAAAGGTACCGTATCGTGTAAAGAATCACGTATTTTTCCAGTAAAAACAAGCTTAGATGTATTTTTGTCAATTGTGAAATACCTTTTTTGAACTGCGGTCATTGCCATGCGATCTCCTTCAAAATGCTGTTTAACAAAAAAGGCATTAATGTTAAATAGGTGCGCAATTACTATGCAAAATAAATTGACAAAATGGGTTTGTCTAGGTAAATTAATAGATGCTTTGACTTACGAAAACAGTCTTGTTAGAGTGGGTTTATAATCAATGAAATATAGGTATTTCTTATTTAAGAAAGTCTTTCTTAACTGGAATAATGTTGTTTAATACTCTATTTTCAATAAGAGTGGATTTTAAACATATTCTCTAAAGCGAGTGATTATTAGTTTTTTTTAGTTATGTCAAATCCTAGAGCTATGTTTTTTTAAGGATTTTAGACTGGAATCAACTAAGGAACTTTCATTTTTGAATCATCTAAATGAAAGAACAAAGATTGGGATTCTTTCTTGGAGAGAATTCCTATATTTTTCGCAACTGTTAAGTTTAGAATTTTTTTGAGAGAGTTATCTGAGAATAACTATTAAAGCATTGTCATAATGCTTGTGGGGGCTTCTTGCTATATTCGAATTTAATATCTCTTAAATTAAATAACAGATCATTTATTTTTGCTAACATATTATTTTTTCATTAAAAACTTAAGTATTTCTCGTTGTTTCGCTTGAATATTCCTACAAGGTACAACGGGTTTTCTTTTTTCTGGAGGTCTTGCAGCATGAGTGCTGAAAAGTTCTATGATTTTATCGTCGGCCAAAAAGCTGTTTATCCCTGTCACGGTGTCGGGACTATAGAAAATATTGAAGAATGCAGTATTGGCGGTGCGCAACAAGATTTTTATGTTTTAAAAATTCATTCCACTGGCGCTAAAGTTATGGTTCCTACAAGAGCTGCAAAAACTGTTGGGTTACGTTCTGTTATTTCGCTTCCTGATGTTGAAAAAGTATTTCAAATATTGCAATCTCCTTCCAAAAAATCTACTGCCACTTGGAATCGTCGTTTTAGAGCGCTAAATGATAAATTAAATACAGGTGATTTAGTTGAAATTGCTGAAGTTTTGAGAGACCTTTCTTCTTTGAGTTCCGACAAAGAACTTTCTTTTGGTGAAAAGAAAATGCTTGAGCGTGCGCGTAATATGCTCGTTTCAGAAATTTCTGTTGCTCGTGGAGAAGAAAAAAGCGTTATTGAGCATGAACTAAATCATATTCTTTTTGCTATATAATTTTAAAGTAAAAAGATTCTAAAAAAAAGCCTCCGATAGATCGGGGGCTTTTTTTATACAAAATATCTAAAAAATGTGTAATAAGAGTTAGATACAAGTTTTTAAGAATTATTTTCGCTATCTTCTTTCGCAGAAAGAGATAGCGATTACTCTTCCGCATTTTCTAGGAAATTTTTAGCAAAAGTAGAAAAGGTTCCATCTACAATAGTTTCTCTTACTTTTTCCATCAAGCGTTCATAAAACCAGGTATTATGATAAGAAATTAATTTCCATCCTGTAGGTTCTTCGCATTTTGTAAGCTGATGCAAATAAGCTCTTGAAAATCTTTTGCAAACGTAACAAGCACAAGATTCATCTATGGGTTTATCTTCTCTCGCATGAAAAACACGGCGCAATTTAACCTTGCCTGCAAAAGTATAGGCTACACCTTGGCGTGCGTGATTTGTAGGGATGATGCAGTCAAACATATCTACTCCTGCAAGCACGCTTCTCACTAAATCGTGTGGCGTGCCGACGCCCATTAAATAGCGCGGCTTGTTTTCGGGGAGTAATTTTGCGGAAAATCTTGTGAAATGATCACGCTCTTCATCGCTTTCCCCTACGGCAAGTCCTCCAATGGCGTAGCCATCAAAATTGAGGCTTGTGAGGGCTTCCGCACTTTCTGTGCGTAAGTTTTCAAAAATAGCGCCCTGAACAATGCCAAATAAAGAATTTTCTTCTCTGGTTTTGGCTTGCTTGCATCTTTTCGCCCAGCGGTGGGTGCGGTTCATGGCCTCGACACAGACGTCATAGGAGCTTGTGGAAGGGACGCAAACATCGAGAACCATCATAATATCGGATCCGATGACTTCTTGAAATGCAATGTCACTTTCTGGTGTCAGACGCTTATAACTTTGATCGATATAGCTTTTAAAAGTAACGCCTTTTTCACTAATAACCCGTTGGTGTGGCAAAGAAAAAATTTGAAATCCACCGCTGTCCGTTAAAATGGGTTTATTCCATGAAATAAGCTTATGATAGCCACCCAGATCTTTTAATATTTCGGGACCGGGTCGCAAATAGAGGTGGTATGTATTGCCTAAAATGATTTGAACACCAATATCTTCGAGTTCTGTGTGATCTAAGGTGCGGACAGAGCCAAATGTTCCTACAGGCATAAACACCGGTGTTTCAATGATTCCATGTGCGGTATGAATGCGTCCTCTTCTTGCTTCGGAATGGGGATCTTTTGCAAGATAATCAAATTTAAGTGCCATGATGCAAGCCTAATCTTTAAGGAATTAAAAACACCAATGAAACATTGGTCGAAGTCTTCTTTTTTAACAATTTTTTTAAAAATATCAAGAAATAAATGCCTATTTTATTTGTCTATTTTTTTATATTAGAATGATTTAAATGAGAATTTAAAAATATTATCACCGAAATCCTAAATTCTTAGGAAGGTTAAAATGTCAAAAAATTTATCTATTATTTTACTAGTATTAACAACATTTTTTTGGGGTACAAATTTTAATATTGGTAAATTTGTTGTAGATTATATGCACCCTACCGCAGCAGCAGCATGGCGTTTTGCTATTGCCACATTGCTCATATTAATTATTGTCATTATCAAGAAAGTGAAATTAAAAAAATCAATTAAAACAAACTATAAAATATATATTGTGCTTGGAATTATTGGAATTGCAGGATTTAACGAGCTATTTTTTTGGGGAATGAAATACACAACTCCTTTAAATGGAGCTCTCATAATGGCAACAAATCCAATTTTAAGTTCATTTTTTTCTTATATTATATTAAAAGATCCAATTAAAATAAGTCAAAAAATAGGGATGATATTAAGCTTATTTGGTGTTGTTATTGTTGTTACAAATGGTTCCTTGTTAACATTAAAAAATTTAGAAGTTGCTATAGGTGATTGGATTATTATTTTAGGAAATTTTTGCTGGGCTTTATATGGAGTACTTGGGAGAAAATATCTTAAAAACTCAGAACCATTAGTGACAACAGTAATGACTATGCTTGTGGGAACTATTTTTTTATTTATATTAGCAATTCCAAATTTTTCATGGATTGAAATTTCAACTCTTCCACTAAATGTTTATGGCGCACTGATATTTATGGCTATTTTTGGCTCCGCATTAGCATATTTGTTTTGGAATTTTGGGATCGAAAAATTAGGCGTCCCTAAAACGGTGGTATTTTTTAATCTCGTACCTGTATTTACCGTTTTGACATCACTGGTGATGGGCCATCCTTTGGCAATTTCAGCTATTTTAGGGGGGGTAGTAGTTATTTTAGGGGTTTTAATCTCTTCAGACTACTTTAATTTTATGTCAAAGATGAGTCAAAAAGAAAAAGTAAAAAAGAATTCGAGAAAATAAATTAAATTATTTCTATTTCCCAAAATTCAATTTTATTCATTTCAAATTTTTATTGCGATTAATGATAACCCTTATCTTCATTTGCAGAATATATTTTAAAAATATGATATCCTTTATCGTTTTCAGAATACATAAATGCAAAAACGGGCAATGATAATAACATAGAGCAAGTTATAAATGACTTAATCATAATTTCTCCTATTAATTTATTTTTATTAAACTGATTACAGTGTAATTTTCTATCAAAAAAGAATTAAATTGTCAATTGAAAAATTAAATTATAATTTAAAATATTGTTATTTTTAATAGGTGAGTTAATAATTAATTATTGGTTCCCAAAATTTGAGCTCCCTAAATCGGCAAATTGATGTTTTTTAACTTCATACTTTATTGCTTTAAATAATCCAGGAGAAAATTCATTCCAAAATTTTCTAACAAATCTGGGATTGCTACTGTTCATTTCTAATGTGATTGTAGGGATTATTCTTTCATTTCCTGCATAGTTTCCAAGACTACCTGGATAAATTCCAATATCTTTTATTCTATAATTCCCCGCACTCCGAGAGAGAAGTTCAGCAAGACTACGGGCTTTTTTTTGCTGTTCCGTTAATTTTCCTAAAGTAAGAAGTTTGGGTATTTCGTAATCTAAATCTAAAAAAGCAAGAGGTGCATGAATAGAAATAACTTTGTCAGGATGATATTTAGCTATCAAATCCCCTTGAAAACGAGTGCCTTGTTCTGAATTTGCAAAATTTCCTGGAAATTTACGTTTGTCCTTGACTTTTGAGCGCACCCAAACCTGGTAGGCGTACTTATTCCAGGTTGCCGTGGGAAAGTTTCGATTTAAGTCGACACCGTTTGCGTTTGTCCTTTTAGGTGGATTTGAAAAAAAACCATCAGGATTGACGAGGGGTGCTACAATAACGTGGGCATTGTTATAAAGCTCGGGATTGTTTTGCAGAGTTTCTGCAAATTTAAATGCTAAATGAATAGGTGTGAGCTCATCGGGATGCACGCCCCCTAGGACTATAGTCACATTTTTCTTTTGTTCTTCATCAAGGTACTGACCTTTAAATTCCCAGTATATTAGAGGTCTTCCTAATTCACTGACGAAATCAAACTTCCAAGGAACTGAAAAACAAGGACTTTTTCCCCAGCTCAGTTTACTGTAGGTGTAGTCCACTCTCTGGCATAAATCAGAAATCTGTTTTTGAAGTCGGGTTCGCTGGATATCATTCAAAATATGGAAAGCCGTTAAAGGAATTCCATTAATATTATTTAATGATAGCGGTGTATTATTGTTTTCGAATAGTGAGGGAATAATGTCCTCATCATCAAAACCTAAATTTATGCCACAAGCAAAGGGGTTTATGCTAAATAAAATTAATGATATTAATATCTTAAATTTGATTTTGCCCTTATTCTGAGCAATAACCATGAGGATTCCTTTTAATTCAGTTCGGTTTAAGGCAAAAGTTATTTAAAATATTCGCTATTTTCATTGCAGCATGTAAAGGGTTTGAATGCAAGGCTTCCGTCATGAACTAAACTATGCTAGTATTATCAGTGGTATTTGTTTCCCAGCGAAGTTGATTTTGCAAACTTAAAAACATAGCTAACTGGTTTTATTTATTAAGGATATTTGGTTTTATGCAGAACTTAGAGCAGTACAATGCGATAAAGGGCTTTATCGACGAAAAAATTTCTCCCGGGGTTATGGCTCATGGTGGTGAAGTGAACGTGATTAGCCTTGAAAATAATATACTTACATTAGAGCTGTCGGGTTCTTGCGGAAGTTGTTCAATACAGGCTTATACTTCAGAATCTATTTCCAATTATATTTTAGAAGAATTTCCTGAACTTGATGACGTCATTGTAACTGATCAATAAAGAAAAAAAATTCATGAACGCCTTTATACAAATTATTGAGCAACTCGTAGAGGCAGTTTCAGGACAAACTTGGCTTGAGCAAAGCAATTTCCCCTTTAAATTTTTAGAAAATCCCGCGGGAAATGTATTTGATACCTGCTTATTTGAGACCAGTGCGCAAGGGGCTTCGGGGTTTTTATGGGTTGAATTTAAAGGAATTTCAGACATTTATGTCTTTCCTTTTCGCTTGGCACGCTATAGTGAAGATGGAGATTTAATCACAATTTCTCCTTGGAGTTTAAGAGAGGCCTCCTCGGACGGAAAATTTTATGAAAGTTGGCGCCAAGCGCAAAAGCTTCGCAATCCACTTCCTACGGCTAAAAAAGGGACATTTTTCCATAAGAAATTTGGTGGTGAGCCTAGTCTGAATGCGATTGGGATTTGGAGTGATACCAAAAACACCTGTGTTCGGATTGATTTTCAAATTGCCTATAAAATATTTAGAACCATTGAAAGAGAGCATCCCCAATCCATTGAAGTTGAATTGTTAACTTATTTGGGCAGCCAAAATATATTTACGAATTTTGCTAAGTTGATAAGTGTGTTTGAATTTTCTTCAAGAAATATAAAGAAGTCTCATACGGCAATAGGAATAAAATATATTCAAAATAATGGTACTTTATTCCCTCATTTTGTTTCTTTATTACATAAAGCTAGATTCCCTCAAAAATCAAAAGAAAGTTTATCAGAAGATGCCTGGAATCAGGTGCTTGAAATCGTCGAATCTCTGGGAAGAATTATGGGTGATTTTCATAAGGCAATGATTCTTGCTCCTCGAGGAACTGATCTTACCCCCGATCAAACAACTTCAGATTCAAAAAATAAATGGCTTGAAGTCACTTCAGCTAAACTTCACGAACGATTAGAAAAAGTTTTGCAAATGCAAAATCAATATCCTATTTATTCTGGAGTTTTTTATTTACTTCCTGACTTTATTAATAAAATAATCGATAAAATAAAATCAGCTGATGACTTAGGATTGCGCGTACGCAATCACGGTAATATTCATTTAGGACAATTTTTAATTGGCAAAGATGGCCTTTTTTTACTAGACTATGAGTCTGATAATTTTGATGATCCCAGTTATAGACGTTTTAAACAGCCTTGTTTAAAGGATGTGGCCTCTTTATTGGTGAGTTTGCGATTTTCTTGGTACTTTACGGAAAGAAAGTACTATGCTTCTTTAACGGAAGGTTCGGAAAATAGTGATATTAAAATGGGAAATTTGAATACGAAAAAAATGCCTGAGACAATCACTCCTGAGAAATATAAGCCACATATTCAAGAAATTGAAAATCTATTTTTCAAATTTTACAATCATAGTTTAGAGGAAAATATAGGCTCTTCTCAGTTGCGTCCCAAAAATATAGAGATGGTTCAATGCTTATTTAATTTTTGTTTTTTGCTGAGAATTTTGAAGGAAATTATTAGGGATTCCAATGAGGGTAACCCAAGACCGCGTATTTGGTTCCATATTTTGCAAGACTTCATTATGAAAGAATCGTCCTCGGGCAAGTAAGAACTTCTTTATTTTGACTAGTTAATTTGTCTCAGAACCCTATTTTAGCAGAATTCCTATTGACATTTCACCCCTTTTTTAAATAGCCTCCCACTGGTTTATTTATCTTTGGTTTTTTTGTTTTATCTACAAAGAGGTATTTTACTATGGAAAGAACGTTCTCTATCATCAAGCCAGACGGAGTTAAAAGAAATCTTATTGGAAAAATTCTTTCTAAAATTGAAGGCGCAGATTTAAAGGTTGTTTCTACTAAAATGATTCATATGTCCCGCCGCGAAGCGGAGCAATTTTATGCTGTTCACTCAGCTCGTCCTTTTTTTGGCGAATTGTGCGAATATATGACTTCAGGTCCCGTTGTTGTTTCCGTTCTTGAAGGCAAAAATGCCGTTGCTGCTTATAGAGAACTCATGGGTGCAACCGATCCTGCAAAAGCAGATAAAGGAACAATCCGCGCTGAATTTGGTCTTAGTATTGGTGAAAATACTGTTCATGGTTCTGACTCTCTTGAAAATGCCTCTATTGAAGTTGCTTACTTCTTTTCAGGAACAGAGCTTGTAAACGCTGCAAAATAATTTAAAATAAATAAATTATCGTAGTTTAAAAAACCGCATTTGCGGTTTTTTTTGTTTAAAAAGAGTGTATAGTATCCGTCGTGCGTTTTACTTTCCTTGATCAAGGAAAGTTTTGTTCTTCTGGCTACATTTATTTGCGAGTAACTATTATGGCTATAAAAGAAATTATCCTCACTCAAGAAATGATATCTGATATTTCAAATGATTTGAATATTAATAAGAATCAGGTTGAAAATACTCTTAATCTTATACTTGATGATTGTACAATACCATTTATTGCACGTTACCGAAAAGAAGTAACAGGTGGTTTAGATGAAGTACAAATTAGAAATATAGTCGATAAGTACGAATATATCTTTTCTTTAAATGAAAGGAAAGAGGCTATAATTCGTTCTATTACAGAGCAAAATAAATTAACGCCAGAATTACAGGCGAAAATTGTTGCCTGTAAAGTAAAATCTGAGCTCGAAGATCTTTACCTTCCGTTCAAACCTAAAAAACGTACACGTGGTCAAATTGCAATGGAGCGTGGGTTAGCACCATTAGCATTTGAAGTTTTAAAACAAGAATCTTCTCTTGTTGATTTAGCAACTTTATTTAGTTCCTATATTGGAACACATGAAGAACTTAAAAATTTAGAATTAGTTATTCAAGGTGCAAAAGACTTTATTGCCGAACAAATTTCTGAAATTGCAGAAATGAGAAAAGAAGTTCGCCATTGGATGTTTGAAAATGCAAGTTTTAAGGCAGAAGTAAGAGAAGAATATAAAGATAAAAAAACAAAATATAATAATTATTATAGTTTTTTAGAGCCTGTTAAAACAATAGCAGCGCATCGTTTAATGGCTTTAAGACGTGGTGAAAAAGAAGAAGTTTTAAAAGTTTCTTTTGAATTTGATGAGCAAATTCCATTATCTCTTATTTCAAGTCACGTAATTAAAAATACAGCATCTGATATTGTAAAAAACTTTTTATCGGAATGTATTTCAGAAAGTTACAATAGACTCGTTTCGCCAAGCATTGAAACAGAGCTTAGATTAGAAACAAAAACAGGTGCTGAAGAAGAAGCGATTTCTGTGTTTGGTAAAAATCTAAGAAATTTGTTACTTTTGCCGCCTATACCAAAAAGAATTGTACTTGGCGTGGATCCCGGATTAAGAACAGGAAGCAAACTTGTTGTTGTTGATCAAACGGGCAAATTATTAAATTATGCAACAATTTATCCACAACATGATGATGATTTTGATAAACCTAAAAATAAATCAGCAGCAGAAACGCTTTTAAATTTTATTTCACAGTTTCAAGTTGAGCTCATTTCTATCGGCAATGGCACTGCAGGTCGTGAAATGGAAGCCTTTATTGAAAAAGTACTGGAATCTATACAAGGAAAAAAACCGCGTATTGTTATTGTAAATGAAGCGGGAGCTAGTGTTTATTCTGCAAGTGATATTGCTCGTGAAGAATTTCCTAATTTGGATATTACTTATCGTGGTGCTGTTAGCATTGCACGTCGTTTACAAGATCCTCTTGCTGAGCTTGTAAAAATAGATCCTAAAAGCATTGGTGTCGGACAATATCAGCATGATGTGAACCAAAGCAGACTAAAAAAACAACTTGGTGACGTTGTTGAAAGTTGTGTGAACTATGTGGGAGTCAATTTAAATACGGCGAGCCCAAGTCTATTATCGTATGTTGCCGGTATTGGTAATAGTTTAGCGAAAGGTATCGTGAGACATAGAGATGCTTGTGGTGAATTTAAGGATAGAAAAAGCTTGTATGAAGTTATGGGATTTGGCGCAAAAATATTTGAGCAATCAGCTGGTTTCTTAAGAATTCCCGAAAGTTCAAATCCTCTTGACAACACAGCTGTGCATCCTGAGTCCTATTCTATAATTGAAAAAATGGCATCTGATTTATCTTTACCTATTGCGAGTTTAGTGGGTAATAAAGAAAATATTGATAAAATAAAACTTGAAAATTATGTGACAGAAGAATTTGGTTTGCCAACGATACAAGATATTATTAAAGAGCTCTTAAAGCCAGGTCGTGACCCTCGTGAAGATGGCGCTAAGCAAACATACAATCGTGAAGTCAGAGATTTTGGTCATTTAAAGGAAGGTCAAATTATTACAGGTACAGTTACAAATGTAACAAATTTTGGTGCCTTTGTTGATATTGGTGTTCACCAAGATGGTCTTATTCATATTTCTGAATTGTCAAATCAATTTATTAAAGATTTATCGCAAGCAATTAGTGTTGGTCAGCAAGTTAAAGTTAAAGTTATTGGCTTAGACAAAGAAAGAAAAAGAATTTCTCTTTCAAAACGTGCTTGCGAAGAAAATCCAACGCCATCGGTTTCTTCAAATCAGCAAAATAGATATGGGGCGAGCAGCGGCCAAAATCAGCGCCAAAATTATAATAAGAATAATCAAGAAAATAGAAATCAAAATTATTCTACAGCTAATGCAAATAGAAGGCCAAATACAAAAAATGTAAGAAACGAAAATAAAGAATCTGAAAAACCTGCAAGTTTATCCGATTTAATTAATAAGTTTAATACAAATAGAGTATAATTTTATGGAAATACGCATGCTTCCTGTTTTAAACGACAATTATATTTTTATATTAATTGATGAATTAAAACAGGAAGCAGCTGTAGTTGATCCTGCTTTGGCAGAGCCTGTCTTAAAATTTTTAAAATCAAATAAATTAAAATTAACTAAAATTTTTAATACTCATCATCATTTTGATCATGTGTCTGGTAATAAAGAACTTTCTCGTGCTTTTCCCAATGTAGAAGTGTATGGTGGCATCAATGATGCAGAGCGCATTCCAGGACAAACTCACTATTTAAAACAAGGTGATCTTGTTGCATTTGCCGCAGAAACAGCAACTGTATTTTTTGTTCCAGGACATACTGTTGGGCATATTTGTTATTATTTTCCCTTGAAAAATGGGGAACACCATCTTTTTGTTGGGGACACTCTTTTTTCTGGTGGGTGCGGTAAATTATTTGAAGGCACCATGCAACAAATGTTTGCCTCATTGAAGTTTTTAAGAGATTTTTTGCCGAATGAAACATTAATATGGTGTGCGCACGAATATACCGTGGAAAATTATTTAATATTAAATAAATTAGAACCAGATAATTTAGCTATTACAACTAAACTAAATGAAGCTATTGAAGCGCGTAAAAAAAATCAATTTACAGTTCCCTTTTCATTAAAAAGTGAAAAAGAAATCAGTAGTTTTTTGCGATGGGATGATCCTGAATTAAAAGCGAAGTTAAATTTATCAACTGATTTTGAAGTGTTTTCTTATGTCAGGAAGTATCGAGACAATCCTCCAAAGGTGACATCACCTATTTAACTATTTTTTTATTATATAAGGAATGTTTTAATGAATCATTATAAGCTTCCCAACGGAATTGTTATTTATAAATGGTCTTTAAAAGTTGATCCCACTGAAGAATTAATGAAACAGCAATTAGAGTCACTGGGGTTTAAAGCCTACGATTTACAGACATGTCCTCCTTGGTTTGATCGCAGTCGTCATGGACATGATTACGAAGAAATTAGAGCCGCTGTTTCGGGATGCATCACATTTCATTTTGATGAATTTCCTATTACATTAGAATCTGGCGATATTTTAGTGATACCGCCTGGCATTCCTCATCATGTTTCAATTCATAATTCAAAACCATTTACGGCTTTTAAAGGAAGTCGTTCTGGAGAGCGTAAAGTAACAGAATACAGTGATGCTAAAGGCAGCGTTGAAGATCTTCAAAAAAATAAGGTATAAAGTAATATGAACTTTTTTTTCTTTGATTTAGATGGAACTCTTGAAGATTCACGTGATGATATGGCGAATGCTGTAAACGCTGTAAGAGAAAAATTGGAATTGCCGCTCAGAGATACCAAAGATTTGAAAAAATATGTCAATAAAGGCATGCATGAATTATATGAAAATTGTTTTGATGATTATTTATCTGACAATATGAATTATAAATTAAAATATGAAAATTTAAAAAATTATTACGAGCAATATTATTTTGAAAATATCTGTATATTATCTAAATGCTATGATGAAATTCCAAATACTTTAAAGGAACTTTCTAAAGAAAATAAGGTCTTTGTTATAACAAATAAACCTGAAAAACATTCTAGAGAGCTTTTAAAGAAGTTAGATCTTGCTAAGTACATTACCGACGTTATGGGTGGCGACAGTTGCTCTGAAATGAAACCAAGTCCGATGCCGCTTAAAATTGTTGCGGAACAGCACGGTTTTTCTTTTTCCAAAAATAAAGCTTTTATGATTGGTGATAGTGCTGGCGACATTCAGGCAGGACATGCTTTTCAGGCAACGACCGTTTGGTGTTCTTGGGGTTATAACTCAGAGCCAGGTTCTCTCGCTCCGCAAATAACTGTTAACTCTCCCAAAGATTTGCTTATCTTGATATAAAACAAATAAAGTCGCTCAGAATATAAAAAAGCATTCGCCTGCTTCTGGAAATTGTCTAGAGGATAGGCTAAGTCTCACATGTGTGGCAGTTGAGCCACAAAATGAGGAAATATCTTTTTTTAATAGCTCCCATAAATTTAAATCAGGAAGTGGTATCATGCAAAATGAAGATAGTGAAGCATTTAGACGTAAAGGTGATTTGGGTATTCCAGTTGTAATCGCTCTATTTGCACTTTCCATAATTATTGGTTGGGTTGTATTTAGAAGTTATGAAAACTCATCAAAAGAAATCACTTCGTCACTTGCTAAAATTCAAGAAGAATCTTCATCGCTTACTATATTTGGTTGTGCAGATAGGACAATGGAATGGTTTTCGAAATGTGACGTCATGTCCGAATTATGTGATACAACGGTATCAAGAATGATCAAGGTATGTTTAGCAAACTCGGATAAAACAGCACAATGCTCGCAATTTGGAAACGAAATTTATGGTTATAATTTTGGTGCAAAACAATGCACTGCTTATATGAAAGATAAAAAATTAAAACCACTAAAAAAAGCTTGTGGTGATGTCTGGCAAACTGTCGCTGAATATTGTAAATCGGCTACTAAAGTAACAGCGCAAAAAACGCATTAGATTTTTGGAAATTAAAATTACAATGTCTCAAAAAAATTCTACTTTTCAAGACTATATAGAACTTTCAAAACCTCGTATTTCATTTTTTTGTATTTTAATGACAGCTGGTGGTGTCATTCTTGCTCCAGGTAATATTGATTTTTTAAGTTTTATAATGACTCTTTTTGGAACTTCATTATCTGTGGCTTCAGCGAATACTTTCAATATGATTTATGAAAGAAAAACTGATAAATTAATGCGACGCACGCGCTATCGTCCTTTGGCAACGGGGCGGTTAAAAGTTTTCAATGCTGTCATATTTGCAACAGCTCTGGGTGTAAGTAGTATTTTTTTACTGGCAATTTATGTTAATATATTAACAGCAAGCCTTGCATTTATTGCTATATTTGCATATAGTTTAATTTACACACCGTTAAAATATAAAACGCCTCTAGCACTTGTTATTGGTGCATTTCCAGGAGCCATGCCCCCTTTGCTAGGATGGACAGCTGTTACGAATAAAGTTGATTTGCCAGGTTTAGTTTTATTTGGAGTCTTATTTGCTTGGCAAATGCCGCACTTTATTGCGATAGCGATATATCATAAAGAAGATTATACAAAAGCAGGTATTAAAGTTGTTTCTGCAATTCGGGGTGATCATGTCGCTAAAATTCAAGCTGTTTTGTGGACTATTGTCTTAATTGGAATAAGTGTCTTGCTTGTTCCATTACAGGTTGGAGGATTGATATATCTTGGCTTTTCTGTGATATTAGGGGTTTGGTTTTTACGATTAAGTATTATTGGTTTAAAAAGAGATGTGTTACCTAATTGGCCTAGGAAATTTTTTCTTGCATCACTTGTTTACTTACCAGTCTTAGTTCTTGGTCTCGTTGCCGATAGATTTATTTGGATGCTGATTGGAAAGTAAAATGATTGAGCTTTGTAATCTAAATGAGAATTAATCTCAATTGGATTGCGTGACACTTTTTGTTATATGCTTGACATGCGATCATGTGAGCGAGAAAATTTTATTTTACTGATATATTATGAGTTTGAAAAATGTTTTTGATGATCTAGGATTGGGGTCTTGCTCCTCTTGTTATGATCCGTTAGAACACTCCCGCAACATCATATTGTTGTGAGTTCAGTTTATTGAATTTGCATTAGGTATTTATGTTGTTACGTTAATGAAAAAAGTTTTAGATTTTTTAATAATCACTCAGCTTTTGCTTTAATTTAGGTGGTGCCGTGGAACCGATATTTCCAAAATGGACGAACCGAATTCCTTTATTTCTTGGCATAGGTATTCCTTTACTTGTAATAGCTATCGTTGCTGGAATTTGGTATTATTTCTCGCCGAAATTTTTGGCGGTAGGTTATGAACCCGAACAACCCATTGCATTTAGTCATCAGCTTCATGCGGGACAAATGGGAATAGATTGTCGCTATTGTCATAGCGGTATAGAAAAAGCTCCTACAGCTCCTTTGCCTGCTACAGAAACGTGTATGGGGTGCCACAATAAAGTTAAGAAAGACAGTCCTCGACTGAAACTTCTGCACGAAAGTTACAAGAACAACACACCTATTCCGTGGGTTCACGTATATAAATTACCAAGACACGCACATTTTGATCACAGCGCCCACTTAACTGCAGGGGTTGGTTGTGTTTCATGTCATGGCCGTGTGGATAAAATGGAAGTAGTCAGTCTTGCGAGTCCATTAAGTATGGGATGGTGTCTTGATTGCCACCGCAATACAACGCCAAATATTAGACCGCAAAGCAAGCTGACGGACATGCTTTATGATCCTCATAAAGAAGGTTACCTTCTTTACAATGATCCAGATTATAAAGACAGACCAAAGCAAGGCCCTGAGGCTTGTGGTGCTTGTCACTATTAGTACATTTTATAAACGAGCGCTTTTTTTGAGTGCGTAAAGTAACAAATTTTGATTGGAAAGTTTGCACCATGACAAAGTTCAATTCCAATGATGAACAAAAAAAACAAACACATTGGCGCAGCATAGAAGATTTAGAAAATTCTCCTGGCTTTTTAAATAAATTAACACGTGAGTTTCCTCACGGAGCCAGTGAACTTGAAATGCGTCCAGGTGTTCAAAGGCGAAAATTTTTAGGAATAATTGGTGCTTCTATGGCACTCGCAGGTGTGACAGCCACGGGTTGTATAAGAAGGCCTAAAGAACATATTTATCCTGAAAGCCATCGCCCTGAAGATATGATCCCTGGGGTGCCAAAGTTTTACTCTACATCGGCTCAGGTGGCAGGGAGTGTTTTAGGACTTCTTGTAACAAGTACGGATGGGCGTCCGACAAAAATTGATGGCAATGCACGCCATCCTATGAACAATCCTGTTGCGAATAGTAAAATTGGTTCTTCAAATACTTTTGCTCAAGCTGAAATTTTAAATATGTATGACCCTGATAGGGTACAAAAATGTTATTTATCAAATAAAGCCATTGATAAAAAAGAAGCTTATTTAGCTTTAAAAAAAGCAATGACAGCTTCTAAAAAAGTGGATGGTTCCGATTTAGCCTTAGTCTATGCAGCTAATTCTTCATTGACTTTTGCTCATTTGATAGACGAATTTAAATCTAATTATCCAAAAGCATTAATCGTTGAGCAAGACTCAAATTATTCATCTAATCGTAAAATAGCTTTAAGTAACATAGCTGCGACTTCTGCTGATATTTCATATAATTTATCAAATGCGAATGTTATTTTAGCAGTAGACTCTGATTTTATGGGTATTGAGGGTGATAGCGTTAAAAACGCTAGAGAATTCGCTGAAAAAAGAAAAGTATTAAATCAAAATTCAAGTATGAATCGTTTGTATAGTGTTGAATCGAGTTTTAGTACGACGGGTTCCTTGGCTGATCATCATTACGCATTGCGTTCTGGAATTATGGGTGATTTTTTAATTGCTCTTGTCACTGAACTTATAGCATTAAAAGTGAAGTTTTCAGCAGAAATAGTTGATCATATCTCTTCAAGAGCAGCATTACCTGATGCTTTATTGCGTTGGGTAAAAGCATGTGCCAAAGATCTTTATAAACAAAATGGAAACAGCGTTGTTATTATTGGTGACAGACAACCAACATGGGTACATATGTTGGGTTTTGCTATAAATTCCGCATTGGGATCGACTGGCAAAACATTAACATTATTACCTGATACGACTCGTCCCAAAAGCGTTAGTAATTACAATAATCTAAAGAGTGCAATTGAAAATAATACGATTAAAAATTTAATTGTTGTAGGTGGTAATCCTGTATTTACATCCGCTTCTGATTTAAATTTTAAAGTTCTTTTTTCTAAGGTAACGGATAGTTTTTATCTAGGTTATTCTTTAAATGAAACTTCTGAATCCTGTAAGTATTTGTTTCCAAAGTCTCATTTTTTAGAAAACTGGGGAGATACGAGAGCTTCCGATGGTACTGTAAGTATTACTCAACCGCTAATTGCTCCATTGTATGATGATTGTATCGATGAGTATTCGTTTATTTATTCTTTATATCATTCTGAGAACGTGGTTAGTAGTTATTTAATTGTTAAAAAGTTTTGGCAAAATAAGTTAGGAAATTCCATAAATTTTGAAAGTATGTGGCGTCAATATTTAAGTAATGGCATAATTTCTGATTATCATAAAGAAACAGCAATAAGTCATTTTTCATTTTCTAGTTTTGCTAATGCCGTAGCAAAGGCAATGAAATTTGTTGAACCAAATGGAAAGTCTCTCGAAATTAATTTTGCACTTGATCGCACTGTTTATGATGGAATGTATGCGAATAATGCTTGGATGCAAGAGACTCCTGATCCCATTACAAAATTAGTTTGGGATAATGCACTTTTAATAAGTCCAAAGACAGCTCAGGAGCTTAAGCTTCAAGCGCGTCCAAAACCAGGAAAATCCCATGTCGATCTTGTTAAGGTAACGTATCAAAATCGCTCTATGGAGGTTGCTGTTTGGGAAACTCCCGGTGTTGCCGATTTTTCCGCTATTTTACATATCGGATATGGAACTAAATTTGGTAGAGTTGCCAATGGTTCTGGATTTAATGCAAATTTAATTCGAACCTCTGAATCTTGGTTTGGCTCTGATCTTAAAATCGAAAAAACAGGGAAACAATATTCTCTTGTGTCATGCCAAGAGCATGGTTCTATGAGCGGAACTCCCGGAATGGAAGAGGATCGTCCACCCGCTATTCGTGAAGCAACATTAAGTGCATTTAAGTCAAATCCTTCTTTTGTTAATGAATATGAATTACTTCCCGTTGAAAAACAAAAAAGTAATTTATTTAAATTTCCTGAAGATCCTGCTCAGAAAAAATGGGCACGTCAACAGTGGGGCATGACAATTGATTTAAATTCATGTCTTGGCTGTAATGCTTGCTCTGTGGCATGCCAATCTGAAAATAATATTTCTGTTGTTGGAAAAGAAGAAGTATTTAAAAATCGTGAGATGTCTTGGATTCGCGTTGACCGTTACTTTACAGGAGATGTTGATAATCCTGAAATGAGAACGGTATTTCAACCTATTAATTGTCAGCATTGCGAAAATGCACCCTGTGAAGCTGTTTGTCCTGTTGCCGCAACTGTGCACAGTCCTGATGGCTTAAATGACATGGCTTACAATCGCTGTGTTGGTACGCGTTATTGTGCAAATAACTGCCCTTATAAAGTCCGTCGTTATAATTTCTTTAATTATAGTAAAATTGATGATGAACGAAATCCTTTATATGCTATGCAAAAAAATCCTAACGTAACAGTTCGCTTTCGCGGGGTTATGGAAAAGTGTACATATTGTGTCCAAAAAATTAATCATGCACGTTCGAAATTTAAAAAGATTTCGGATGGAATTATTCCAGATGGAGCTGTAATCACAGCATGCCAAAGTGTTTGTCCGACAAATGCCATTGCTTTTGGTGATGTTGCTGATCCCGAATCTGCTGTTTCAAAGCTCAAAGCACTAAGTCGTAACTATGCTTTAATTGGTGAGTTAAATACGAGACCAAGAACGACTTACCTTGCAAAACTTCGCAATGCTAACCCTGAGCTTGGATAAGTAAAGTAACATGGCATTGTGATGGTGGAGGAAAAATGACTACAAATGGTAAAAAAATGATTTACGGAGTGTTGGCGCAATTTGAAACAGCGCCAGACATATATCATGCCTGTGAAAAAGTTCGTGATAGAGGCTTTTTAAAATGGGATGCTCACACTCCTTTCCCTGTACACGGATTAGATAAAGCAATGGGTTTACCGCAAAGTAAACTTTCATGGGTTGTTGGTGGTACAGCTGCAATATGTGGCATTGGCGGTTTTTCAACATGGGTTTGGATGAATGCCGTTGATTATAAATTTGTCATTGCAGGAAAGCCTTTTTGGGGATTAACAGGGTATTTTTTACCCGGTTTTGAATGTGCTGTTTTATCTGCGGCGTTTGCCTGTTTATTTGGCATGCTTGCCTTAAATAAACTTCCGCAATGGTATCACTCCTTATTTCGTTCGGAAGCATTTAAAAAAGCGACTGACGATAAATTTTTTATCTCTATTGAAGCAACTGATCCGAAATTTCATCCCGTTAATACGATGGAATTCTTAAAAGAATTAGGCGCATCTCATGTGGAAGTGGTGGAGCAGTAACATTATGTTTAAGTTTATTTTAAGTAAAAAAATGTTGTTACCTATAGCGGGAGCTGCTCTTATATCACTCGTATTTAGTGGTTGTCGCGGCCAAAAGAGCACAGAACCTCCTATTCAGCCTATTCAAAATATGGTTGAGCAGACTTCATATGGACCTCAGTCCAAAAATGAATTTTTTAAGGATGGTTTAGCGTATCGCGCTCCTGTCTCGGGAACGGTTGCGCAAGGTGAAGAAAGAACAAATAAGCCGCTTTATTTTGGACAAGAGTCCGATTCAACAGATCAAAATCCAAAATGGGTAAAAAAAATACCAATAAAATTAAATGATAAAGTCCTTCAACTAGGACAAGAGAAATACAATATTTATTGTGCAACTTGTCATGGTCCTGCTGGTAATTCCGATGGTCCTGTTACACAAAGATCAGGAGGGGCTATTCGTCCCGCCAATATACATGATGCGGATAAAATCAATTTAGCTGATGGTAAAATATATGATGCCGTTCGCAATGGCGTGAATAATTGGAATATGCCTGGATTTGCTGCGCAAATGACTGTTGAAGAAAGATGGGCTGTTGTCGCGTATGTTCGTGCTCTCCAGATTTCAAGGACAGCTAAAACTGAAAATGTGCCAGAAGATGTCAAAGCTAAAAATGGTTGGAGTAATAAAAAATGAGCGGCAGTCATAATAAAGTAACATTAACAAAAGAAAATGCTTCTTTACCGCCCGATCACCTGTTTGCAAAACTTCCTCTTGCAGGGACAGCCATTGGACTAATTTCATTATTAGTTGCCTTTATGCTGGGGAAATCAAATATCGAATATTTTTTCTTTTCTTTTCATGTTTGGTGGCTTTTCTTTTTAAGTATAGCAATTGGCGCGGTCTTTTTTGTATTAATTCAATTTGCAACAAAGGCAGGCTGGAGTGTTGTTGTTCGAAGAATGGCAGAAAATATTGCCATGACAATGCCTCTATTTTTTATTCTTTTAATTGTTATGGGATTTGGAACATCAACTTTATACCATCATTGGACGAGTCATGAGGCTTTAGCAGATAAAGTCATTCAGTCTAAGCAATGGTATTTAAACATTCCTTTTTTCTACATTCGTGCTGTTTTTTATTTAGCAATTTTTACATGGGCTGCTATTTATTTTGCAAAAAATTCTGCAAAGCAAGATGAAACAGGCAATCACGAAATTACATATAGACTGCAAAATGCAAGCTATCCTTTTTTAATTGTTCTTGGTTTTTGTGTTACTTTTGCTGCATTTGACTGGATTATGTCGATAAATCCGCACTGGTATTCTACAATATTTGGATTATATTTCTTTGCCAGTTGTTATATGGTATTTTTTGCTGCGCTGACTATTGTAACGCGCTTGTTACATAACGTTAAAACATTAAATGAAGTGATAACCATAGAGCACTATCATGATCTTGGAAAATTAGTTTTTGGTCACTCTTGTTTTTGGGCTTATGCTGCCTTTGTGCAATATTTACTTATTTGGTATGGAAATATTCCTGAAGAAACAGAATGGTATGCTGTTCGTGAATCTCATGGCTGGGCATATGTTCTTGCTTTATTAAGCATTGGACATTTTATTGTTCCCTTTTTCTTCTTAATGGCGCGTAAAGCAAAACGATCCCGTACAATGGTTGTCGCTGTTTCAGTTTGGATGCTTATCATGCATTTTATTGATTTGTATTGGCTTGTCATGCCCTCAAAGTACGAAGAGGGACCTCAATTTGGTATGATAGATATCTTTTGTTTTCTTGGAATTGGCGGTCTTTTCATTGCTTTTTTTGCAGCGGTTACACGTAAAAAAGCCCTTGTCCCTATTAAAGATCCGCGCTTGCCAGAGTCGTTGACTTATGAAAATGTGTAAGGTGGTTTGAAATGTTAAAATATATTAAAAGTATTCCATCAAATTTGTCTTCAGATCCTTCCCACAGTGTTGATGAAGATGAACCCGATCGTCCGCCCGTGTTGATAACAGCTGTGATTGTCGTTTCATCTTTTGTTTTACTGGTTCTTATTGCATTATTTTGTTATACATTTCTTTGGAAAACAACGGAATCTTTTTCTCATGAAACGATTACCGGAATGGGTAACGAAACATTATTGAATTATGAAAAAAATCAACAAGAAATACTATCATCATATAAAAAATTAGATAACGGAAACTATCAAATTCCAATATCGCAAGCTATGGAACTCGTCGTAAAAGAACACAATGGTCATTGATAAAAGGAATAATTATTTTGAAAAGTCTCTTTTTTTTCATCATTATTGCATTAGGCTCTACATTTTTAATAAATGTGGTTCATGCTTTTGATGAAAGAATGGCAATGCCTGCTCAAAAAAGAGCGTTATCAACCGCAATGCCTTTGAACGAAGTTCCTCAGGTTATGCAGGGTGTTAGCATAAAAGAAAAATTAGGAGATACTTTAGATCTTAATCTTACCTTTACCGATCAAGATGGAAAAGTAACTAAAATTTCCGACATGCTTGCAAATGGTAAACCCGTTATTCTTACCTTGAATTATTATCGTTGTACTACTCTCTGTTCTATTCAACTTATAAATTTTGCTAAGTCACTTCACGAAATGAATTGGCCTATTGGCAAAGATTTTCGTGCCGTTACGGTAAGCTTTGATCCTACGGACACACCTGATATTGCAAAACAAAGACAGCAAGAATATATTAAGTTAACAAATCAAGAGCAGGGTGACTGGAAGTTTTATATTGGCAATGAAGAAAATATAAAAAAACTTACCGATCAAATTGGTTTTTATTATCGCTATGATCCTGCGAGTAAAGAATTTGCGCATGCTGCTGCAATTTTTTTTATTACTCCTGATGCAAAAATATCAAGTTATCTTTACGGAATTTCGTATAAATCAAGGGATGTGAAATTTGCTTTAATGGACGCATCAAAAAATAAAATTGGATCTGCAGCAGATCAAGTTTTATTAACTTGTTTTCACTATAATTCCACAACAGGAAAATATGACGCATTTGCAATGGGAATGCTGAGAATAGCCGCATCAATAACTGTTTTATTATTAATTTTAATTTTAGGTTACTTTTTTTGGCGCGAGAAGCGCAAGAAGGTTAATTAGGGAGTAAGGAACGTGTCAGCAACAGCAATGCCAGAGAGTACATCGTGGCAAGGATCATTCTGGTTGCCGCAAAATGCTTCACCTTTGACAGGTGGTCAGGATGCTTTGTTTTATTTTATATATTATCTTTCTGTTTTCTTTTTTATAGTTGTTGTTGGCTTTATGGTGTATTTCGCCTGGAAGTATAGAAAAAAGAAAGAAGGCGAAAAAACTCCAGATATTCATGGGAATACCAAATTAGAAATTATTTGGAGTGTTATTCCAGGAATTTTATTTATTGTGATTTTTATTTGGGGCTTTCGTGATTGGGTTTCCTTAAACCAACCACCACAGGATGCCATGGAAGTCCGTGTGACAGGCCGTAAATGGGACTGGTCATTTTTAGATGTCAAAACGGGTGCAGAAACATCAGATCTTTTTGTTCCTGTAAATAAAGCCGTGCTTTTAACAATGTCATCGGCAGATGTTATTCACGGGTTTTACGTTCCCGATTTCAGAATAAATCGTGATGTTCTTCCGACTATGTATACTAAACTTTGGTTTAAAGCAGAAAAAGAAGGTAATTATCCCATTTTATGTACTCAATATTGTGGTACAAAACACTCACAAATGGTTCGTTACGTTAGAGTTGTATCCGAAGAAGAATATCAAAAACAAATGATTGCGGCTCAAGGTGCCGGCCTCACACCTGCACAATTAGGTAAGAAAATATTTGAAGGAAAAGGCGCGTGCGCATCTTGCCATAGCGTAACAAAAGAAAGAACACGATTGGTCGGTCCTCCTTTGTACGGAGCATATGGCACAGATCATAAAATCCTAATACCGCCAAGTAACAAAGAAGAAACAATTAAATTTGATGACAATTATATTCGTAAATCAATTCTGGAACCGAATTATCGCGGCGTCCCTGGTTACGCCCTGATAATGCCTTCATATCAAGGGCAGTTGAACGATAAAGAGCTGAGTGCTCTTGCTGAATATATAAAATCGCTTAAAGAATAAGATTATTTGGATTTTTAGGAGCTTTTCTTATGGAAAAACGAGATCATGTTAAGCCAGTATTATTTGCAGATATGCTGACTTCTCATCACGATGCGGGATCGAATTATTTAAATGCAAAAAAAGGATTCATGTCCTGGTTATTTACTGTAGATCACAAACGTATTGGAATAATGTATTTTGTCTCAATTGGAGTGTTTTTCTTAGTTGCCGGATTATTTGCATTGTTATTACGTGCTGAGCTTATGCAAGTGCGTATTCCCGATGCGACCGCTACTTCATACATGATTAGCGCAGATCATTATAATGAAGCGTTTACTTTTCATGGCGCAATTATGGTTTTCCTTGTCATTATTCCCTCAATTCCTGCGACTCTTGGAAACTTTTTGTTACCTTTAATGATAGGTGCAAAAGATGTTGCCTTTCCGAAATTAAATTTAATTAGTTATCACTTGTATATTGTGGGCGCATTATTTCTTGTTTATACCGTGGCATTTGGGGGATTAGATACAGGTTGGACATTTTACACTCCCTACAGTACTCAAACTTCGACTTCAGTTATTGCCGCAGTTTTTGGTGCGTTTATTTTAGGTTTTGCTTCCATTTTAACGGGTGTTAACTTCATTGTAACTGTTCATAAAATGCGAGCGCCTGGAATGACATGGGTACGCATGCCTCTTTTTGTTTGGGCAATTTACGCAACGAGTGTCATTCAGGTTTTAGCAACTCCCGTTGTAGGTGTTACTTTAATATTAGTTGCAATTGAACGTTTATTAGGAATTGGAATTTTTGATTCTACTTTAGGCGGAGATCCTATTTTATTTCAAAACTTTTTCTGGTTTTATTCGCACCCTGCTGTGTATATTATGATTTTGCCTGCATTTGGACTGGTTAGCGAAATGATCACAGCGCACTCACGTAAGAGTATTTTTGGATACAAAGCTGTTGCTATTTCAAGTATTGGTATTGCTGTTATTGGCTTTTTTGTTTGGGGACATCATATGTTTACAAGCGGTCAATCAGCATTAGCTTCTGTCTTTTTCTCTTTATTAACTTATGGTGTTGCTGTACCTACGGCTATTAAAGTTTTTAGTTGGGTAGCAACTCTGTATAAAGGTTCTATCTCCTTTACAACACCGATGTGTTATACATTTGTTTTCTTATTTTTATTTTTAATTGGTGGATTAACAGGAATATTTTTAGGCGCACTTTCTACCGATGTCCATTTGCATAACACCTACTTTGTTGTGGCGCACTTTCACTATGTGATGATGGGTGGAACAATTATTGCTTGGATTGGTGCTGTTTTTCATTGGTGGCCTAAAATGACGGGTAAAAAATACAGCGAGACTTGGGGCATTATCAGTTCTGTTGTTGTATTTATTGGATTTAACCTTACATTTTTCCCTCAGTTTGTTATGGGAACTCGTGGTATGCCACGTCGTTATTACGATTATTTACCCGAGTATTATAATTTTCATCTTCTTTCTTCCATTGGTTCTTTCGTATTGGCCATTGGACTTTTCATTGTTCTCTTTACATGGCTTCACTCCATTTTTTATGGTGAAAAAGAAACCAGATCAAATCCTTGGAGAGCGAAATCTATCGATTGGACAGATACTGCTGTTGTCCCTATCGAACATAACTTTGAAAAACAGCCTATTTCGTCACATGGTCCCTATGAGTTTGATGAGCTTGTCAAACCAGCTAAGGCAGGAGAACATTAATTATGAGTCATCAAGACCACGGTGCTTCTCATCCAAAGTATCAAGCACATCATTTTAAAACAATGGAGCAGCAAACCTCGGCCGGTAAACTCGGTATGTGGGTATTTATGGCTCAGGAGTTATTGTTCTTCTCAGGACTTTTTTGTGCTTTTGGCTATGTTAAATTCATGTATCCCGAGGCTGTTGCCTTGGGTCAATCTTCCATGGATTGGCGATTGGGTACTATTAACAGCATTATTCTTCTTGTCAGCTCTCTTACAATGAGTCTTTGCGTGCGTTCGACGCGTTCCAATAATCGTAGCGCCGCAGCTAAATTTTTACTTGCGACAATGGTATGTGGTTTTGTCTTCCTTGCGATTAAGGGAGCAGAATGGGGAATGCACTTTCATGAAGGATATTTTCCTGGAAAATACTTCCATCCTATAGCAGAAGCTCCTATCCAAAATCCTATGGCACACGTTTTTTTCGGTCTTTACTACGTCATGACGGGTATGCATGCTATGCACATTGTCGTGGGATTGGGGCTTATGTTGTGGATGCTTGTGCGCATAGTAAAAGGGGAGTTTAATTCTGAAAATTATGTTGCGTTAGAGAATACGAGTTTGTTCTGGCACCTTGTGGATATTGTGTGGATCTTTGTATTTCCATTATTATATCTTTCAAAGTAACAGAAGGAGTGTGAATTATGTTTAAGCGTTTACTTAAATCAATTAAAAATAAGAGCTCTGAAAATTCGTCATCTGCGAATTCTGAAAATCATAAAAAAGGGCATGAGCTACTCTCTATTAAGTTATATTTTGCTGTGTTTGCGGCCTTGCTTGTTATGATTTTCATAAATATTGGCATATCCAGATTACCCCTTCCTGGATTTTGGGTTACATTATTGTTACTTATTGTTGCTATGATTCAAATGGTTTTAGTGGCCGTTTTTTTCATGGAATTAATTCATGAAGATAAATTTTACTCTTTTGTTTTTGGCTCCGCTATTTTATTTATGCTTCTTTTCTTTACGATTACCTTATTAGAGTTGAGAGGAAGAGATTACTTTCATAAAGATGAAGGAATTCGAGTTTTAAGAGGAGTCGATCAAAACGGAAATTATTCTCCTGCGGGTCCGAAGTTTGATAATGAGCAAGAAAAAAAGTAGAAACTTACTCAATTAATAGAATCTTGCTTTCCCAAAAATACTCATTTTACAAAATACCAAATTAAATTGACAATGAAATAATAGCACTGCAAAAAATTTCTCACAGCAATTAAATAAATATCCGATAATATAGAAAATTCCGAACTTTATTCAAGGTGGCATGGCATGTTAAAGACTGTTGCAAAGGGGATTTTTAATACAAAAGAATCATCTGATTTTACAGAAAGAATTATTAAAGCTTATTATAATAACCAAAATAAAAAGATTACAGAAAACAACTTTAATGATTCTTATATCCCAAATATAAATGAATCTGAAAGTTTTGCACCATTAAATCAATCTGAAAAAGCGGATTTACATAGTCATACACAGCCCTCGAAAAAAGAATTAACTGATTCTAAGAGCACTTCGCATTCTCCTCAAATAATTTCTATAGGAGGCGGTAAAGGCGGCATTGGTAAGAGTTTTTTATCTGCAAATATTTGTGTGAGATTAGCTACTCTTGGTTATAAAGTTTCTGTTGTTGATCTTGATTTAGGGGCTGCCAATTTACATACGTGCTTAGGTGTTCCCACGCCACGTTCAGGGATTTCTGATTTCATTCATGGCAATGTTTCGACGTTAGAAGAAACGGGTATCCCCTGTTGTCTTCCTAATCTTACTTTATATGGCGGGGGGCAGGAGTTTTGGCAGCAAATTAAACCGCAAAGTTCACAAAAAATAAAATTAATATCCAAGCTTCAAGAACTTGATGCGGATTATGTTTTTTTAGATTTAGGTGCGGGAACGCACATCCACACTCTCGATTTTTTTATTTTTTCCCATGGAGGTATTTTAGTCGTTGCTCCTGAGCCGACGAGTATTGAGAATGCTTATGTATTTATGAAAAGCGTTTTATATAGGAAAATTCAAAGTATATGCAAGGGATTTGAAATAGATGAGGCACTTGAAAATGAGCTTTTACAAAGAATCTCAAGCCCCCGAAGTTCAGAAACCCCTTTTTCACAGTTGGTTTCCTTTTCTCAAAAAAATAGAGAAGTCGGAAAATTGATAAAAGAAATGATTGAAGCCACAAATATTGGTATCATTATGAATCAAGTGCGTACGAAAGAAGATAGAGATTTGGGAGAGTCCATGTCTGTGATTTGCAGTCGTTACTTTGGATTTTCCTCTCAATTTCTAGGATCAACAAGATATGACGATGCCGTATGGAAGTCGGTAAGAGTGAGAAGGCCACTTATTTTGGACTATCCCTTATCTGCGATTGCGGTAAATATCAATCAAATTACAGATAAAATAACTAAAATGTTCATTCAGGATGATAAAAAGGATAATATAGAAAAAGCTGGTTGAAAATATGAACACATTAAGTAAAAGAAAAAATCCTTTTGAAGTGCTTGGTCTTAGTGACGGTGAAATGTCACTAAATAAAATTGAAATTGCTTATCGAAATACGAGAAAAAATCTTGATGAGCAAATGACTCTTGGTAATGCTTATCATATTACATATGAAGAAATTGAAAAAGCATTTCAGGAGTTAATAACCTATTTAGACGAAGATCCTGCACGTGATTCTGAAGAAGTTGTGATCTCTTCTTCTTTTTTACCTAAATTTAATTCTAATAAATCGCGTAATAAACCAAAAAAAGAAACCAATATTGTATATTTTTATCAAGAAAAAGAAGCTTTTAAAGAACAACCAAAACCTACAATTATAAAAGAAAATATCAAACGTCCAATAGATAGTATTATGAATATGAAAACCCCAAATTCAAAAAGGGTTACAGCTTTAATGGCAAAAAAACCTGATAAAATAAAAGAACTCGAAAAATATATTTCTGAAAATGAAAAAATATCGGGAGGATTGCTAAAAATTCTTAGAGATAAAATGCATGTCAGTATTGAAGAAATGTCAAATAAAATTAAAGTGAGTAGATTATATTTAGACGCTATTGAAAATGATTGTTTTGATAAATTACCTGCAGAAGTTTATGCTAAAGGATTTTTTAATTCTTATTTAAATTATTTAGGGCTTGACAGAAAGGATCTTGTTGAAGCATTAATGGATGTTTATAGAGCCCAAAAAAGGTTGATTAAAAATAGTTAGTTTTGTCAGCCCAAGGCAAAACATTGCGGGATGGCAAACGAAATGAGTGAAATTATTCAGTTGAATGTTCCAGAAGAATTTGAAAACGAGCGTCTCGATATTTTCATCACCCGCATGTTTGATTTGATTCCAAGCCGTTCTTTTGCTTCCAAACTCATTGAAAACAATAAAGTAAAAGTAGATCAAAAATTTCAAAAGTCTTCATTTCGTTTAAAAAAAAATCAAATTATTGAATTAAATACCTCTTTTTTAACAGAAATTAACCCGAATCCTATTGGCGAAAATATTCCATTAAATATATTATATGAGGACGCGCATTTAATAGTTATTCATAAACCTGCAGGAATGGTTGTTCATCCTGGGGCGGGCGTTCATTCGGGAACTCTTGTAAATGCGATTTTAGGGTATTGTGGTGCTACGCTCCCTTCGTTGGGAGCTCCTTCTCGAGCAGGAATTGTTCATAGACTTGATCGCGATACGAGCGGTGTGATGGTTGTAGCAAAATCACAATTAGCATTAACTCAATTATCTAAGCAATTTGCGGATCATTCACAAATACGAATTTATCATGCTATCGTGTATGGAGAATTAAATCCCAAAGAGGGTAAAATTGAAACTTGGCATGGCCGCGATCCTAAAAATCGGCTCAAATATTCTGTTCAGGAAATGGGTGTAGGTAAAAAAGCAATTTTGAATTACGCAACAATAAAGAATATTTGTCAGAATTTAATTTCATTAGTTTCTTGTCAATTATATACAGGTAGAACACATCAAATTCGTGTACAAATGAGCTCTATAAACCACGGTATTATTGGTGATGCTCTTTATGCAAAAACTCCACAAACAATTAAAGCTAATAAAGAATTATTAGCTTTAATTAGCAAAAATGCAATACGACAAATGTTACACGCAGTTCATCTTGGTTTCAAGCATCCTCTTACAGGTGAGCATATGGGGTTTGATGCTCCTTATCCTGATGATTTTCAAAATATTTTAAATCTTTTGCAATAAAAAAGGTTTTAATTAATGAATGATAATTTGATAAAAAATTTTTGGAATTGTGGATGCTTTATTGGTATTCCTTCCGAGAATAAAATTTATGTAATGACTCATCAAAGTGATTTTAAAAATAATGAATGTATTTTAAATCCGCCTTATTTTTATTTAAATGATTTTTATATGAATCATTCTTCACCGTATTTTAAAGGAGAAGTATTTTTTGAAATAAGCTATTCTGAAATGCTTAAATTAATTTCAAAAGAGTTCTCTGAAAAACCTCAAATATCATGGAATGAATTAAGTAAAAAAAATTATATTAATCAGTTTGAATCAATAAAAAATGCTATTGATACTGGCTATTTAAAAAAAGGTGTCCCTTATTCTTCTTTGAATGGGCAATCTTTAATATCAACAAAAAATAAAGTCTATTTAATTAAAAGTTTACTTGAAAATAAAAATCAAAATTCAACTTATATTTACGGATATTGGAATCAATTTAATGGTTTTATTGGTTCAACACCTGAGCTATTATTTATACAGAATGATTGTTATGTTCAAACGATTGCACTTGCAGGAACAGTTCCAAATGCAAAAAATGTAAATAAAGAAGCCTTTGTAAATAATCAAAAAATGCAAAAAGAACATTTGTTAGTCATTGAAGGTTTGAAACACTCTCTTTCTCAATTTGGAATGGTTTCTATTGGAGAAACTAAAATTTTAGAATTGCCTAAATTGATACATTTAAAAACGGATATTTTAGTTAAACTTAAAGAGAATTTTCCTTTTCAGTTTGAAAAATTTTTAAAAGAAATTCATCCAACGGCTGCCGTAGGATCTTTGCCTAAAAACAGTCAAGGCAACTGGTTACCACAAACAAAAGAGGAAATATTAAATAGAGGGTATTATGCTGCTCCTTTTGGAATTATATTAGATGAAAATAATTCCATATGTATTTGCACGATTAGGGGCATGCAGTGGCAAGACAATATTGTTAAAATATGTGCAGGCGGAGGGGTTATTTTAGAAAGTGATATCAATTTAGAGTGGCAAGAAATTGAGTCAAAAATGGATGCTATCAAATATAGTTTAGGTCTTTGATTTATAAGAATTTTAATAATTCTTATAACAATACGTGATAATTAAAAAATAAATAATCAAAAAAATTAAATATTTACGTGCTTTTTGTAAATAAATATTTTTTATCTAATCACATAAAAGCATTGTATTTTTCAAAAAAACACTAGAAATCAGCGTTTTTTTATAGCACTATAGAATTGCGTACACTTACGGTATGCGCCGCTGAAGGAGATTTTTTTGGACAAAGAAAATAGGTATGTAGAGCTTCACTCGCCTGACTTATTGAAAGCATTGCAAAAAAGAAATGATTATTTTCAAACTCTGCCTGAAGAGAAAAGAGAAGAAGCATATATGTTTCAAGAATATATTGATGCTGAGCTTAAAAAAGCAGGAAATCAAAATAATAAATTATCTATATTGAGCAATCTTATGAAAGAGCAGATGAGAGAACTTCATAAACAATCTCGCTCCTTATCTAGTACTTTAACAAGTTTTTCAAAATCATTAAAAGAATTTGCTGAAAATAAAATAAACAACTCCTAAAAACTTTCCTCGAATTTATTCAATTTACTTGAATTCGCCCCCCTTTATCTCCCTTAAAAATAAATGTAAAGTCGCTCACTGTTGAGACAATTGTCTTTAGGAACAAGTGGGGCTTGGTGCCCGTTTCATTAAATGGTCTTTTTAATTTTGGAGAGTTTCATGAATATTCATGAGTATCAGGCAAAGGAACTCCTTTCCCGTTTTGGTTTAAGTATTCCCCTAGGGAAGCTGGCATACACTGCAACAGAAGCAGAATGGGCAGCGCGCAGTTTATCTTGTGGAAAAGAGGGAAGAGTCGCTGTTATAAAAGCACAAGTTCATTCCGGTGGTCGTGGAAAAGCGGGTGGTGTGAAGCTTGTAAAAACTCCAGATGAAGCTTATGCAGCTGCGGAAAAAATGTTGGGAATGACTCTTGTCACTAATCAAACGGGACCACAAGGAAAAAAAGTAAATAAATTACTTGTTGCTGAAGGTTGTGATATTGATAAAGAGTATTATTTTGCACTCGTAGTCAATCGTGAAACGGCTTCTATTGGTATTATGGCATCAACAGAAGGTGGCATGGATATTGAAGAAGTTGCTGAAAAACATCCTGAAAAAATCATCACCGCAGATATCGATCCCACTGTGGGCTTACACGATTTTACAATACGTAAATTAAGTCTCGCATTAGGATTTGGTTTAGGAACTCCTCTTGCCAAAGATTTTGCAAAAACTTTAAAAGGTTTATACCAAGCATTTTTAGAATATGATTGCTCTATGGTTGAAATAAATCCACTTGTTCTGACTAAAAAAGGAACATTAGCAATCCTTGATTGCAAAATGAGTTTTGATGAAAATGCTCTGTTTCGGCATCCAAATATTGCAGATCTTCGCGATTATGAAGAAGATGATGCTAGAGAATTAGAAGCATCTAAATATGGATTAAGTTATGTTTCGTTAGAGGGTAACATCGGTTGTCTAGTAAATGGTGCTGGTCTTGCTATGGCAACTATGGACATAATTAAACAAACAGGTGGACAACCTGCCAACTTTTTAGATGTGGGCGGTGGAGCAAGTCAAGAAACCGTAACACAAGCATTCCGTATTATTCTTCGTGATAATGCTGTAAAAGGAATATTTGTAAATATTTTTGGTGGGATTATGAAATGCGATGTTATTGCAAACGGTATTGTTGCCGCAGCTAAAGAACTCGGATTAAAAGTTCCTCTTGTCGTTCGCCTTGAAGGTACCAACGTAGAACTTGGTAAAAAAATTCTTAGTGAATCTGGATTAAATATTTTAAGTGCTTCATCCATGGGTGATGGTGCGCAAAAAATTGTCAATGCTGTAAAGTAACAAAAGATTAAAAGGATTAAAAATATGTCAATTCTCGTTGGGAAACAAACTAAACTTATTTGCCAAGGTATTTCAGGAAGCGCAGGAAAATTTCACTCTGAAAAATGTGCAGAGTATGGAACTCAGTTGGTTGGCGGTGTGGTGCCTGGAAAAGGCGGCTCTACTGTTTTAGATAGACCTGTATTCAATACTGTTGCAGAAGCTATGCATAAAACAGGTGCCAATGCATCCATGATTTTTGTACCCCCTCCTTTTGCAGCAGATTCTATTTTAGAAGCCATTGATGCGGGTATTGAATTGATTGTTGCCATCACAGAAGGCATTCCTGTACTCGATATGTTGAGAGTGAGAAAAGCACTTAACAACGCAGGTGGTCGTACGCGTTTAATTGGACCAAACTGTCCTGGTGTGATCACTCCTGGTGACAAGTGCAAAATCGGAATTATGCCAGGACATATCCACTTGCCAGGCCGTGTTGGGATTATCAGTAAGTCTGGAACGTTAACTTATGAAGCTGTGGGGCAAACTTCCGCTTTAGGAATTGGTCAATCCACATGCGTGGGCATTGGTGGCGATCCTATTAATGGTACAAGTTTTATTGAAGTTCTAGAGATGTTCCAACAAGATCCAGACACCGATGCTGTTATTATGATTGGTGAAATTGGTGGTAATTTGGAAATTGAAGCTGCTGAATGGATTAAAAGAAACATGAAAAAACCTGTGGTAGGCTTTATTGCTGGTCAAACAGCTCCAAAAGGCAAACGTATGGGGCATGCGGGCGCAATTATCAGCGGCGGAAAAGGAACTGCAGAAGAAAAAATTGAAGCTATGAAATCCTGTGGATTGCATGTGGCTATGAGCCCTGCAGATATGGGAATCACTTTGAAAAAAGCATTAGGTAAGTAATTTAAAAAGGCAGAAATTCTGCCTTTTTTTTATTATGTCTTATTGAAACTTTATATCTTTTTTACATATAAAGTTTTTTCTACTTTTGCAATAATATCACCTTGTTCATCAAAAATAAAAACTTCTTTATTAAATAAATACTTCTTTTTACTTTCAGCATGCTGTCTAATTTCATCAATTTCATCTTGTGTAAATTCAAAATGAGCTTTAACTGTTCCTTTACCAGGTTTAATAAATTCAATTTTAGAAGCTTTATCCCAAATAATATATTCAGAACCTAGACTTTTTATGAGCATAAGCATATAAAAAGGGTCGGTCATTGAAAATAAGGAGCCTCCAAAATGGGTGCCTACGAAATTTCTATTGTACCATTTTAAATTCATAGCCACATCGAGCATAAGAAAGTCTTTGCTAATATTGGTTATTTTTATTCCCGCTCCTAAATATGGTGGCCATAAACTCATAGTTTTAAATAAGTATTCCGCAGGAAGCTTTGATTTGAGAATTTCCAGTAAGTCCACAATAGGTTCCTTTTTAATTATAAATTAAACTGCATAGAAGTTATATCATAATTAATTTATGAAAACTATGTCAAATTTTATGTTACTTAAATCAGAACCAATTTTTAAAATATCAGCTATAATGTGATCAACTTTTGGTTGAGCTTGGTTGAGATAAGTGATTGAATATTGAAAGATTTCATCAATATTACTATAATCTTCCTCTTCATTAACTTTAGACTGTGTTAAAATTTGAATTTTTAATACTTAAATTTAATTTTTATAAAATTTCAATTAATTTTTTATGGATAGCTTCAATTTCATTTGTGCTGTTTAATTTTAACTAATTAATACTATTTTATTTTTTTTATATGTGAGTTGAAATCATTGGAATAAGATTTTTTGATATTAATTCTAATGGATTTTTTATTTTTTTTAGTAAAATGTAACATATTATAAAAAATAATATTAATATTTATTTTATGTATATTTAATATTTCATAAAGTTCTTTTATTTGGAAAAGCTCCTCATTTGATTCATAAATAAACTTTGGTGTTCCTGCATAATAAATTTACAAAATTATTACAATAAATACAACTAAGGTCATATACTATACCAAATTTATCTGTATATCCCTCATTTTTATTAGTCCAAAAAAATGTTATTTTTGCTAAGTGCTGATTAGAAGGATATATTGTAAAAAATGGCCATTTTAAATTATAAACAACTTTAGTATTTGCAATGCTGCTAATCATTGTGGTATTTGCTACAATTTTTGCGGAATTTAAAAATTGTTAGTTTTTGTTAGGCTCCAATATTAAACTTTCAAAATCAAAAGAAAGCTCTTTTTTGATTTTGAAAGTTTAATCGAGGTATGCAATTCTGAGACAATCATTTATAAAATGTGCTTTGTTTTTTTATCTATATACGCCTTATCGGCAAGATATATATTTAAACTTTTCAATGATCCCAATCTTTTCTTCTTACTTCTCCAGTTTGATATGCTTGCTTAATTAACTTTATATATTCTAAAAAATCACTATTTTCGTCGGCTATTCTATTTGCACTGCTCCAATCGACATCAGATCGCTCTTTAGCTGGAATTAAAATTTGGCTTTCCGAAGGAATTTCTATATCAAGCTTAATCAATCCAATCCCATGTAAACTGGATAACATTCTTAGTTCTGATAGGGTTTTTTCTTCTATTTCTGAAGCAACTAAATAACTAAAATTAGCCCAAGAAGAATTACTCACTGTCTGAAAAAAAGATTCACGAACATTTGATCGGTTCAAAAGAATTTTAACTTCAAAAGACCATAATTTTGTTTCTTTATCCGAATAAACTTTGACACAGTCCTTAACTTCACGAAGCCAGCCTTGTGTTAAGTCTTGCATGCCAACAACATCGGGGTAAAGCCACTTGTTCCCATTTGGTCCTCGAGAATTTTTTGAACATTTTTCATTAATTATTTTGCTATATATCTCTAGTTCTGACCACAAATATTCTGATAAAATAGGGTAAAGATCTTTTTCACTTAATTGATTTTCATTTTGAGTTTCTTCACTTTTAAATGAATTTTCTTCTGCTTTTATAATTTCAACAGCATCGCTTTGTTCCGTATAGTAATATTTTTTTGGCCGACCTTCGGTTGTCTTAATTTGAGGATGCTGATTTTGTAAGCGTGGCCGTTTAGCTGCAATCTCGGCCGTAATTTGCTTAACAATTGCATTGTCATTATTTAAAGGCATGATTTGAGCTGTCGATCTATTTTGTTTTTCTAGACATTCTTTTGGATAATTTTTAAAAATCCACGCAGCAATTTCATTTGCAGTATATTTATTGTCTGAGTGCTGTTTTAAAAAGTCATAAGTTTTTTGGGTTAATTTTAGTCCCGCATAAGTTTCTTCCTGAGTCATAGTATTTTCCTACTTAAGCAACTTTTGCATTTTTATGAATCATAGATAAAATTTCACATATATGATCTATTTCTTTTATATTAAAAATTCCTTCAGGTCCTTTATTACTTAGATCTGTAAATGGTGATTCATAAAGTAATTTAGGATCCATGTTACCTTTAGAAGTTAAATGATCAATAATTAAATTTATAAAATTAATTTGACTGCTACTTAATGTTTTACCATTTAAGAATAAGGAAAAAGCTTTTTTAGCTGCTTCTTTATCTAATCCTACAAGGCTTCGAATAAATACACCAAGGCCATCCGATTGTTGTGAAATTAGATGAATAGACTCTTCGTTTCCAATATTGTTTTCAATAAATATTTTTTCAATTTCTAAAAGATCTTTTTTTGTTAAAGGAACATTCATTTTAATTTTATGAATTGAAATATGATTTAAATGTTTTTTTAAAAATAATTGTGCTTTTATTTTAAAGTTTTCTAAATTTCCCTCAGCAGAAAAGTTACTATTTTCCCCTGAAATTGGAATAGGAACAATTGTACCTTCATCAATTATGTCCTCAAAATTGGTATAAACAATTCTTCTTTGAGATTTTTCAATAAAGACAACTAAATTTCTAAGATTTTTTCTTGTATTTTCAAGTATAGGAATGTTGATATCTTGCCACCATTCTTCATTTTGAATGTCTATTATAAGATCCATATGTTTAGCTACGCTAGGTATATTCGATTTTTCTTGAAGTAAATTACAAATTGAAATTAATTTTTCAGAATATTTTTGATATTCTGATTGATCGTTTAATATAGATATTTGCATTTGGTACATTAAAATATCAAATCTTTTTAATTCTTGAGGCTCTGCCTCTAATTCACATGGTAGCCCAGCAACTTCGTCAGACAGGGCTTCATAATCATCTTCAGATAATTCTTTCCAAGAATCAAAATTAGCAAATTTTTCAACACTTTTTCTATAGTGCCTGACTACAAAATTCTCTACATTCATTGCCGCTATTTCTTTGTGCAGTTCCTTTTTTGTGTCATCAATAATTCCAATGTAATTGGCATCATTATTTAAACTTTGAATATATTCAAGCCTTGTAGTAAATAAACGATGTGAAATAGACTTTTGAACGGAAGGTTCTTTTAGTTCTGGATTTTGTCCAAAAAATTCTAAGTTTTGACAATAATCGAAAATATAAAAATTTTCTTTATCTTTGCCTGGAGCAAATAAATCAGGACATAAGCGTGTACCACGACCTATCATTTGCCAAAACTTGGTTTTTGATCTGACCATTTTAAAAAAGACAAGATTCACAACTTCTGGAACATCTATCCCTGTATCAAGCATATCTACAGAAATGGCTATATGCGGCTCTTTCTCTTTTATCGAAAAGTCTTCCAAAATATTTTGTGCATAGGCTGTACTATGGGTAATAATTTTGGCAAATGAACCTTTAAAATGTGGATAATTTGCATCAAAACGCTCCGCAATAAAATTTGCGTGTGCTTGGTTTTTTGCAAATATAATTGTTTTTCCAATTCGATCGCCTCCATTTACACAAATACCTCGCGTCATTAAATATTCTAAAACTTTATCTACGGTATTCACGTTAAAGAGCCAGTTATTGAGAGCACTAGCATCAATGGTTTGTGGTCTTATTTCATCTGCTTCTTCACTCCATTCTATTTCATCCCATTGCTGTTTTTCTTGATCTGAAAGTTCATTGTATTTAATTCCTTCTCGTAAAAACCATGTAGGAACAGAAGTAGGAATAGGCGGAACTAAATATTTTTCTTCTATAGCAATAGATAATTCATAGGCATCTGTTGGAACATTTTCTTGGAGATCAAAAAGATCGTAAGTGTTTCTATCTATTTCACTTCTTGGAGTAGCGGTAAGCCCCACAAGCAACGAATCAAAGTAACTAAAAATATGTTTGTATTTTTGATATACGGAACGGTGTGCTTCATCTACAATAATTAAATCAAAATAACCTGGGGTAAAAATTCTTTTTTCTTCATTTGTTTCGTTAATTAATCCCATCATAGTCTGATAAGTTGAAACACACACACGCCCTTGTCCTGCATGGTCTTCAATTAAATTAACAGGCGAAGAATTTGGCAGAAATTTTTTAAACGCATTTAAAGCTTGTTTTACAAGCGAAACTCTATCCGCTAAAAACAAAACTCGTTTTACCCAATTACTTTGCATAAGAACATCGCACAGAGCAATAACAGTTCTCGTTTTACCTGTTCCTGTGGCCATGACAACCAAAGCTTTGCGATTTTTTTCTTTTTCAAAAGATTCGCATATTTTTTTTATGGCACGGTATTGATAATAACGGCCTGCAATTTCATCATTTATTTCTGCATCAACTATAGATTTTTTTGTGTTACGTCTCTGGATTAAGAGTTGCAGTTCTTGTTTTGTATAAAAACCCTGAACTTTTCTTGGAGGATAATTTAAATCATCCCACAAATAATGATCGTAGCCATTTGTGTAAAAAATAACGGGACGCACACCATGTTCTTTTTCTAAGCAGTCGGCATACAGTTTTGCTTGTTCTTTCCCTATTTGTGGATCTTTTTTAGTACGTTTAGCTTCGACAACGCCAAGTGGTTTGCCATCATCCCCCCACAAAACATAGTCAACATACCCAACGCCTGAATTGCTTGGCATGCCTGTTACTTTATATTCTCGATCTTTTTCATTACCTAAAGACCAACCTGATTCTTTTAATAAGAGATCAATAAAATAATCTCGCGTTTGTTCTTCGGAATAATCATGGGTATCTATTCTTGCCGAATTTAGCTTTTTAATTTCTGCTATTTCTGCTCTTAATTTTTCAATTTCAGAATCTAAATTTGTTTTATCATTTATTAATTTTGAATTTTTTTCTTTTTGTTCTTGATATTCGGTTTCGTATGTTTTTAATTGTTCAATTGTTTTTTTCGGAACGAGAATCGTTTGGGGGACTAAAGAATCATTATACATTAATGATTCAGGTAGTTTTTGATATTTATTATACCCCCGCGCTAGCCAATAACATATGTGAAATAATTCTTTTACAGTTAATATCGCGTCTCTGGTTGTTACTTCTCTACTGCTATGAACAGCGTTGTTACCTAGTTTTGTAATGATCCGCATTTTTTGAAATAATGCTTCGCCAACAAGGTCTTTAAATGTTTTTTCATGGATAAGGGAACTTAAATTATCTTGGTAGGGCATGCTTAAAGAATTATCGAACTTATATAACCAAGAAACAGCAAGCTCAAGACAACGTCTAGTATAAAAACAAGACGTTCGTGGATCATGATGTATCGAATTTTCTGCTTTATTTGCTGCTTCGTATAGGAACTCCCAATCTGCTTGAAGAAAAGAAAAGTTGCTCATAATTGGCTCTCTGGTTGTTTGTTTTGTTTTTTTGCATGGTTTTTTAAAATACTTTCTAAGGAATCGTTTTTACTAAGTTCGCCTTTAAAGGCGCGGTCTTGGAGGGAGGAGAAGAGATCGTCAATTAATTTTAAATGATTAATTTGTTTTAATCTTGTTTTTTCAATTTCATAAATTAACTTTCCAAATTTAGTTTGTAAGTTAATTTTTGGATGGCCGACGAGCATAGAAAGAACCTTATCTTGAGTTATGTTTTTCATTGATCCACTAGTACCAGTGGCTCGCCTTGCAATTTCAAAACGAAATTTTGGTTGTTGAAAGAGATGACAAACATAAAAAGGATCTGCTTTTATTGATGAGTACCAAATAAATCTCCATAATTTATCAGATAAAGTTAAGTTATTTGGAGTTGAATATACATATGCAGTTGCACCAATTAATTCAGAAGTATTTGCTCTACTGAATAAAAGATCTCCATTATGTACAATATGTGCTGGTGGAGGCGTATAATTTGGAGGTAACGGTTTACTTTCATCAGGTGCGAATTGAAGTTTTGTCACCGAACTAACTTTTAATACACGGTATTTGGAGCTGCTATCTTCATTATCATCAGCAACTATACTTTTTCCACTTTCAAAACCTAAAACAAAATCAGATATTTTTTTTGTTTCCCATTTTCGATCATTTTCAACAGGATCCCCAAACATATCCAAAAAAATAGATTGTTTAAGTTCATTCAGATGCTCAATAGCTTGGCGGCGTTTTGTGCGAAGTTCGTCAGCGCGATCAAGAATGTCTGCAATTCTTTTTTGTTCTGGGAGAGGAGGGAGATAAAGTGCCAATTTTTGAAGATCTTCTAGAGAAACATTATTTACAAGCGCGTGTTTACCCATGTGCTCTATCTGAAGAAGTTTGCTTTTTAGTGAATGTAATAACCAAGATCTTGAAATTTTATTTTCGTTTGGAATTAATTTAACTATACGTTGGTTTAAAAGAGCTCTTGGCCCGCTCCATTCAACAACTCTAAAGCTACCTGATAAAGTAAGAAGTAGATCTCCAGAATTAATGACAAATTTTTCATTATATTCATGATCCCAATATAAGAATTCCTTTTCATTTTTTGAATCAACGTTTTGAATTCTTATTATGGGTACGCCACAATTATTGGAATTAAACTTAGATGCGCTCCAAGCAAAGCCAGACAATAATTTACATACTTCAGTTAATTTTACATATTTCATCCCAACATCCCTTCTAACTCTTTCATCCCTCGCTGAATTTCGGTTTCTAATTTCGCAAGGTCTGCAAGAATTTCTAAAGGAGCACGATGTTCTACTTCCTCATGCACAACTTCTTTGTATCGGTTTAAGCTTAAATCGTAGTCTTGAGCGACAATATCTTTTTTAGGAACACAAAAACTTTGTTCGGTACGTTTGCGTTTTCGTTCTTCTGTATTTCTTTTTTCAAAACGATTAAGCACATCGGGTAAATTATTTTTATTTAATTCATCACTATTTAATTTAACTTGTAATGTGGCACCAAGTTTATCTTCACTTAATAAAGGAGTACGTTTGTCATCTAAACTCCAACCGTCCGCTTTAACATCGTAAAACCAAACCGAGTCAGTTCCACCAGAATTTGTTTTTGTAAAAAATAAAATTGCGGTTGAAACACCGGCATAAGGTTTAAAAACACCGCCAGGTAAAGAAACAACAGCATCGAGTTTTTGTTCTTCCACAATCATTTTTCGTAACTCTTTATGTGCTTTACTGGAGCCAAATAAAACTCCATCGGGAACAATGACAGCAGCACGTCCTCCTGGTTTTAAAAGCTGTAAAATAAGGGCAAGAAATAACAATTCGGTTTTTTTGGTTTTCACCACTTGTTGTAAATTTTTAGCGACATTTTCATTATCAAGAGAACCAGCAAAGGGAGGATTTGCAAGAAGTAACGTGTATTTTTCTTCTTCATCGGAATGATCTTGTGACAGAGAATCACGATACAAAACATCGGGGTTTTCTACACCGTGCAAAAGCATATTCATGCTACCAATACGCAACATGGTGCTATCAAAATCAAAACCATGAAAAGCTTTGTGATGAAAGTGATCTTTTAGTTTTGCATCTCTTAGTATTTCAGGGTGTTTTTCGCGTAAATATTCACTGGCTGCCACTAAAAAACCGCATGTGCCACTAGCAGGATCGCAAATCACATCTTTGGGATTTGGTTTCATCATTTCAACCATCAAACGAATGATGTGTCTTGGAGTACGAAATTGTCCATTTTGACCTGCTGTCGCAATTTTACCGAGCATATATTCATACAAATCGCCTTTGGTATCTCTATCTTCCATAGGAACTTGATCGAGTAAATCAACAACTTTTGCAAGCAATGCAGGTGTTGGTATCGTAAAACGAGCGTCCTTCATATGACCTGAATACGTAGAACCATCGCCACCCAAATTTCGAAGAAAAGGAAATACATGTTCGCTAATCACCGTAAACATTTCTGCGGGAGATTGGTTTTTAAAACGCGACCAACGCAAATCTTGGTAGTTTCGACCTTTTTGATCTTTTCCATTGGGGAAAATTTGTTTTTCCATGGATTTTTTTAAGCGGGTCGCTTTGTTCTCTTCAAGTGTTTGAAGATCATCAAGGCGTCGTAAGAAGAGTAAATATGTAATTTGTTCAAGAACCTCTAGTGGGTTTGAAATTCCACCAGTCCAAAAGGAGTCCCAGATTTTGTCGATTTGATTTCTTAATTCACCTGTAAGCATCTTCTATCCTAACTGTAATCGTAGGTGTTATGTATATGACTTCCTTTCTATTCTTATTAAAAAAATATTTCTATAGGAGAATGAAGCAATTTTCGAAAAAACTATTTTGCTGAAAAATAAATCAACCTTTAAAAGTGAATTAAAGTAACAATTAACATTCCCACCATTTTTGTTGCGATTGTTCAACACAATCCCAAATTTGAACGGGAGTTCCACTTGCAGGATTTGCTTCTCTAACATCAAGATATACTTCCGCAGCAGTAGAAGTGAGAATTTATTAATTTTTTGACAAAAATCAAAAGAAGCCGTATATAGCCCTTCCGATTGATGGAGGGCGTAATGACTCTTTCTGTTTACTTTGCTGATGGCGTTGTTGATTTACTTAAAAAAGTTCGATTTACAGATCCCAGACCATTAGTTCAGAAAAAAGCAGAAGCGCTCATTTTGCATGCACATAGCATACCAATTAAAGAAATTTCAAAAATATTAGGTTCTTGTGAAAATACAATTTGTTCTTATTTTCATGAATTTAGGAAGAACGGAATTGAAGGTTTACTTGAAAAAAAAATTGTAAAAAGAAAAAGTGAACTTTACAATTTTCGAGAAATGATTGCAAAATATTGCACAAAATAAGATATCAATGTGGTTCAGAAAAGATAAGTATTGTTTTGGATAACGCAGGGTACCAGCATTGTAAACTTGTTAGGAATCGTGCATCACGACTTGGAATCGAATTTATATTTCTTCCTCCGTACTCTCCAAATTTGAATATAATTGAAAGATATTGGAAATATGTGAAGAAAAAATGTTTAAACTCAAAGTATCACATGAGTTTTTTTTTATTTAAAGAGGCAATTAAAAATAGCTTGCATAAAACAAATTTTGATAATGAAACTAGAGATGATCTTATTTCATTAATGCAGTTAAATTTTCAGGAATTCAAAGAATCTCAACTTCTAGTTGCCTGAGGTATATTTCATAAGAAATTAGGTTAAATGATATTGCGGTAATGAGTTTCAAGTGCATTGTTATGAGTTCTATTGATGAAATCTGTTACTTTTTCAATAAACAATTCAGGTTGTTCAAAATGGGGATAATGTGCTGATGAACGAAATTTTATTATTTTTTTATCGTCAATAAGTTTATGATGAGTGCTCCCATTCATTAAGTAATCGTGAAATCCAATAATAGAAATTCCATTTTGGCTTAATCTACAAGGATCAAATGAGTTATTATTAAAAATTTCATTTTTAAATGAGGAAACAATTTGAAAATAGGCTTCATCGTTATCTTTTACATTATGTTTTTGAGTTGTTTCATTCCACCAATGCATGGCTTTTTCATTGATCCAATAATATTTTTGTCTTTCTTGTTGACGTTTTATAAGATCGGGAAAAAGTGTTCTTATTTTTGGAGATAATTCGTAGGGTTCCCCTTCGTATTGCGATAAAACATCAACTGCTATTTGAAATTCTTTAGGATAGTTTTGTCTTAGGACAAGCATATCGAGAGCAAGTGAGGTATTTAAGGAGTCATTAGGATGAAGACTTGTTCCGCAAAGAATAAAGTCTAATTTAATATCAGAATAATTCCATAATAAGTCATAGACCAGGCGCGCACCATAACTATGGCCAAACAATACGGGTGTTTTTTTCAATGAAAATATTTCATATGTTGAATTAATAAGAAAATTTAAATCTTCAATGTTTTTTCTGTGAGTCAGGTGAGGCATATTATTGGATGTGCATGATGATCTTCCTGAGCCGCGTTGATCATAAGTGATGAAGCCTAAATTCGAATTTTTAAAGCATTTAAAATAATGAATACCTTCTTCAAAATCTTTGCAATGACTGCCTGGGCCTCCATGTACATAAAAAAGTGTATTGCCATTCCAGTTTTCTGGTTTATGAAAAGCAACATAAAGATCATTTAATTGAATTTCAGTTGTTTGCAAAATGAGTCGCCTCCTGCGGTTTTTTTAAGCACAATCCTTGTGTTTTTTTTATTAAAATTAAACTAGATATATCAATTAATATTCTCTAATAATTGATAAAAAATACTTATATTAATTTATTTTTAATTACGCAACATTAATTTTAGATAATTTATTTAATTTTAATAAAAAATGTGTAGTTTTTGATTTATATCATTTAATTCAGAGTAGCTTACCAATTAATAATAAAATGGTAAGGTGCTATATAAAAGAGATGTTTCAGCCATAAGTTCGGCAATAGGTCTGCTTGGAAATTCTATTTTCTCACCTTTTTTATGGCGCCAATTTGAACATGATTGGTTCACAATTTCTGATGAAGAATTTTCATATTTTGTTAGAATAATTCCCCATTCACTGGTTGGTATTGCATAACTCGACGCGCCAATTTGGGTATATTCGTGACTGTCGTCGATAATGGAATGTATTTGATTAAAATTTTTCACATCGGATTGACATTTTTTTATGAGAGCTTGGCAAAACTCATCGGCTTTTTCTTTATTCGCAAATTCTTTTTGAGCAATAAGATAATATTGTGAGTGGTTATTTGATTTTTCACTACCAGGGATCCAAATTCCTCCTTGATTAAAAATATTTTTATTAGGGTACGATAAGGAGCCGTTGACGTTCCAATTTTTGTCTGAAGGTTTTGCCCATTTTGTAGCAAAATTCTTTTTAGGATTGACGCAAAAGAGATAGGAGCCTCCCTTGTTAGTATGTAATGAATCATTATTCTTATATAAAGAACTATAGTGATTATAAATACCTGCATGGCTTGTTTGAAAAGTCATTGATGCACAAATAGAAAGCAAGGATATTTTTACTGTTGATATGATTTTCACAGACATTTCTCCAGAGTCATGATGTAAAGTTAACAAAATGGGATAAATAAGAGCTCACTTTTACTCGCAGAAAAAGTGAGCCGAAAATAATATATTAAATTTTATGAAAAAATCAAAATTTTAATTAATAAGTTTAATTTAATATAAATTATCAAAATTTAATTAAATATTTTGAGACTTTCAAGTTTAAAACCTAATTTTTTGTTAATTTGTAGTTGGGTATAGAGTTCATTTCTATGAATGAGTCATAATGATCTTTTGTGTACCATCTTTTGCCTGTATTTCTGTCAACGACAACACGTTTTGCGTCGCGCCCATTTTGGCCTTCGAAAGGAATGTCAATCTCATAATAATTTCCCCCTTCAGGCAGAGCTTTACTGTGATTTTTATATTTTTTTATATTAGTTGATGAAAAATTAATATTATCAGAGTGTTCATATGCTCTATAAGGGATGTCTGGCTTACTTTGAACTAAAGTAAATCCGTCTGCATCAACAACATTTTTTCTATTAAATGAGGGTTTCGGATTTTCTTTTGTTCCACTTGGTTTTACAGAAGGAACTTTAATTCCTTTTGCTGTATTGGGCTTTGATACAATACCTACGCCTTTTTCTGGGAAAGGTCCGCTGGCAACGGTATCAATTACGAGATCGCCGAGAAAGGCTCCAATGCTTGATCCTTCTTCTGCAAGCAGAGAGAGACCTTCTTTATAATCCCAATTGGGACACACAATATTATCGGCAGCAATATATCCCCAATCCGTTGCTGCTAAAGAATGTGATGCGGCACCAACAAATTTATATTCGTTGCCAAATGAGCTTTGGCACGTAGTAATTAATTTACGACAAACTTGAACAGATCTTGAATGGTCATTATCGTTAATTGTATGAGGTCTTTGATTAAAATCGTTTGCACTTGCTCTTTTGTTACGTGATTTAGATTCGGATAAGTCAATAGATAACGCGCTATGAAGTTGCTTTGGCGCATTTACAATATATAAACTTCCTTTTAGCCAAAAACCGTTTTCATCAGGTGGTGCCCAGGAGTCATTGTTATTTTGATTGGGGTTTGCCCATTTAGAATCACCATTTTCATTAGCGCAAAATAAGTAAGATCCCGCAAATGAAAGTTGATGAGCAATTAGAGAAATAAATACTAATGAAAATTTTGTAATATTTTTCATATCATTTTACCTATGATTTTTTATTTATTAATAATTATTTGTGATGATATTTTTTTAATATTTTATTTTTTCTAAATAATAAATTACAATCGTTCGATTTTATGTTTGTAACTTATTATTAGTGATGTGATTTAATTTCCGATAAAAAGCATAAAAATTTAATTATTATGAATAAATATCTTGTTATATATCATGATAATATAGCAAGGATATTATTGTTTAATAACCTTATCCATCGTCCATGAATTGGATATTTAAATTCCATAAATTTATTGGAATAAAATTTAAATACTTTATTATTAAATTTTAGTCAATTAAAATAAGCTTTATTAAGGGTTTTTAATGAATTATTAATAAAATTTTAATGTTCATAGTTCGGTTTTATTTTTTTCATTAATTCGTCATTGTATTTTAATCAAATGTTAATATTTAGGGATATTTTATTTTTATATAAGGATTTATTATTGTTGATTTATTTATAAATGAGGGATTTTGAAATGAGGGTCGGAAGAAGTGTAAATGATATTACTTTGCAATAAGATTTAATTTTAAAAGAATTTCCTTTAACTTTTCAAAGTTTCGCAAGATTAAAATGATTTCTCCATTTTCAACAGTCCCGCCACAAGCTAACGTGGTTTTTAATTTTGAACATAAAGTTTTTAAATTTTCAGGATTTTTTGCAAGGTCATCAGCAAAATTAAAAAGTATCGCAACGGGTTTCCCTGCGCGCCCTTTGCTCTCTTTTCGAATACTCACTTTTCCTTGGATTTCACCAATTGGTAATTTTTGAGGGGGAGAAGAAGCAGGTGTGTCAGCTCCTCTCAGGGCAATGGGAGCTTCCTCGTGAAGGGAGGCAAGTCCTCCTTGCCATTCTAGCTTTATAGGTTTTGACTTTTTCTTTTCTGACATGATTTCTCCATATCGAGTCAGTTGCTAATTTGTATGGCGGCTTTTTTTCTTCACAAATCAGCAAACTGCATGTACAACATACCGTCATCTATGTCCTTCCTTATTATAGAAATTATAGGGAAGGCTATGAGCTTCTTCCTTATTTTTTGGAGTGTATTATGTCAGTAAATCCATGGCACCCTTGGCATTCTGTGAGCGTGGGTGAAAAAGCCCCATCTATTGTGACTGCAATTATTGAAATCCCGCGCGGATCTAAAAATAAGTATGAAATAGACTCCAATTCGGGTCTGCTTTTTCTTGATCGTGTGCTTTCAAGTCCTATGTTTTATCCAATAAATTATGGCTTTATCCCTCAAACTTACTGCGACGACGGTGATCCCCTTGATGTTATGGTTATAGGTCAGGAACCTGTTCATCCTTTAAGCATGATGGATGTCAAAGTCATTGGTTGTATGAAAATGGTTGATGGGGGAGATGCTGATGACAAAATCCTTGCTGTGCATGCGGCTGATCCTCAATTTAAGCATATTAATGACCTTAAAGAAGTTGAGGTTTCAAACCCTCATTATATTAAAGAAATTGAGCAATTTTTTAGAACATACAAGCTTCTTGAAAATAAAAAAGTAGAAATTGTCGGATGGTTTGGAAAAGACGAAGCAGAAAAAATCATTAAAGAAAGTATCGATTTCTACAATCGCAATAAAGAAATGTTAAAGAAATAAATTTATTTATATCTTTCTCAAAATCCTTCTCATTTTATAAAAATAATTGAGAAGGATTTTTTTTATTCTTGTGTGGTTGACTCCTGATTTCAAGAAAAGGATTATGAGCCTTGCTGCATAAAAATCTTTAAATATTAGGGAGAGAGCCTATGTCTACAACTGAAAAATTAAAAATGACCCCCCTTTATGAAGAGCATGTGTCATTGGGTGCAAGAATGGTTCCCTTTGCGGGTTGGAATATGCCCGTCCAATATTCTGGGGTTGTAGATGAACATAAATGTGTAAGAAACTCAGTAGGTTTATTTGATGTCAGTCATATGGGTGAATTTAATGTCACGGGGCGTGGTGCTCTTGAATTTTTACAAATGATGACCATTAATGATGTGGCAAAAATAAATATAGGACAAGCGCAATATAATGCCTTTTGTTACGATAATGGAACTGTTGTCGACGATATTATTATATATAGAAGAGGTTTTGATTCCTTTTTTCTCTGTGTCAATGCGAATAATATTGAAAAAGATTTTGCTTGGCTTAAAGAACACTGTCCAAAACAAGGCGTTATTCTTGAAAATATGAGTGATGATTATGCGCAAATTGCCATACAAGGACCTAAAAGCCGTGAACTTATTGCAAAAGTTGTTGATGTTAAAATAACTGATTTGGCATATTATCATTTTACCGAAGGAAAAGTATTAGGCACACCAGCTATTATTGCGCGTACAGGTTACACAGGAGAGCTGGGTTATGAATTGTACTTTCCCGCATCAGTTGCTTCCAAAATTTGGAAAGGCTTGCTTCAAATTGGCCAAGATTATGGTGTGAAACCTTGTGGATTGGGTGCACGTGATACTTTGCGATTGGAATGCGGCTATTTGTTGTATGGAAATGATATGGATAATACGACAACGGCTCTTGAATGTGGTTTGTCATGGATTACAAAATTCGATAAAAATTCATTTATTGGAAAAGACATTTTACTAAGACAAAAAGAAGAAGGATTAAAAAAACGACTTATTGCATTTGAAATGCAGGACAAAGCAATTGGTCGCCATGGTTATAAAGTATTTTCTGCAAAAGAGAATGGGAATGAAATTGGCTTCATTTCAAGCGGCAGTCCCTCCCCTACATTGTCTAAAAATATTGGAATGGCATATGTTTCATCAGAAAATGCTAAGTTGGGTTCAGAAATTTGGATAGAAATTCGTGGAGAAAAAAAATTAGCAACAGTTGTCAAAAAGCCTTTTTTTGTTCATGGTAGTGTGCAGGGATAAAGTATTTGTTATATGTTTAGAAGGAGAAAAATATGTCTTATCCAAATGAATTAAAATACACTAAAGAGCATGAATGGATAAAAATTGATGGGAAAAAAGCATCCATTGGTGTGACAAAGTTTGCAATAGATCAGCTTGGGGATGTCGTTTTTTTAGAGTTGCCTAAAGTAGGAACAAACTTCAACGCAAACGATGCTTTTGGTACCATTGAATCTACCAAAACAGTGAGTGAGCTTTATGCTCCTGCCACTTGTAAAGTTGTTGAAATCAATACAGCCATTGTCGATGCTCCAGAAAATCTTTCACAAGATGCTTATCAAAATGGTTGGTTGATCAAAGTAGAAATTGATCAAGTTCCTTCGGGATTACTGTCTGCCTCGGAATATGAAAAATATATTTCAGAAGGTGTATAAAAATAAATGCAAGTTAGAGGCGGGCTTTTAAAAACCCGCCCTTTTTTTTAAGAGGGAAATAAAAATGTCTGCACATCGTTTACTTCCAACCACTGAGCAAAATAAAAAAGAAATATTAGCAGCATGTGGTGCGAATAATATAGAAGATCTTCTTATTGGTATTCCCGAAGAAGTCAGATTAAAAAAACATCTCTCTATTGGTGATGGATTATCTGAAATTGAAATTAAAAGAAAAATTGCAAATATAATTAAAAATTCAAGAAACAAAAAATCGGCTTTAAGTTTTTTAGGCGCCGGTGTTTATGATCATTTTTGTCCAGCGGCTGTAAATCAATTGACTTTACGAGGTGAGTTTTTAACTTCATATACACCCTATCAGCCAGAATTTTCACAAGGAACGTTGCAATCTTTATTTGAATTTCAAAGTATGATCGCAGAAATATTTAGCATGGAAATTTCCAATGCCTCTCACTATGATGGTTCAACAAGTATGGCAGAATCCGCTTTAATGGCCATGCGCATTAAAACAAATAGAAAAAGAATATTAGTTTCATCGGGAGTGCATCCCGAATATATTGAAGTTTTAAAAACTTATTTAACAAATTTAGGTATAGAAGTAACTGTAATTCCTAGAACAGACGATGGTAAAACATCCTTAACGGCGACGAAGTCATTATTAAGTGAGGATGTGGCTTTGCTCATTGTACAAAGCCCGAATTTTTTTGGTTGCATAGAAGATATGCAAGAATTCTCTCATTTAGCACATTCAAAAGGCACTTTATTTTCTGCTAATGTAACAGAACCCTTAAGCTTAGCATTGCTGCAAACTCCTGGAGAATATGAAGCTGATATTGCGACGGGAGAAGGACAAAGTTTTGGTCTGCCACAAAGCTTTGGAGGCCCTTATTTAGGTCTTTTTACAACACGATTGGAAAATGTAAGACAAATGCCCGGCAGACTTTGTGGTGAAACAATTGATGCCAAGGGAAAAAGAAGTTATACCTTAACATTAAGCACACGAGAGCAGCATATAAGAAGAGAAAAAGCCACATCAAATATTTGTACAAATCAAAACTTATGTGCTCTATGGTCTACAATTTGGCTTTCCTTGGTAGGAAAAAATGGTTTTGTAGAGCTCGCCGAGCAAAATATTGCCAAAACAGAGTATGCCAAATCTGAACTTACGAAATTAGGTAAAGCAAAATTAAGATATCAAAAATCACAATCATTTAATGAATTTGTTTTAGATTTAAATATTTCTTCGCAAGAATTTATAAAAAAATGTATTGAAAATAATGTGGCACCTGGTGTTTCTTTACAAAGATTTTTTTCTGAAGATAAAAATGGTCTATTAATTGCAATTACTGAAAAAAAATCTCGTGAAGATATCGATATTTTATGTGATCTTTTAAAAAGATTTGGATGAGGTAATACACAATGGAATTTTTAAATAAAAATACTGGCAATACTGTTGTTTTAGAAGAAGATCTTTTGTTTGAACGTTCACATACGGGAGCATGCGGTATTGGGTTACCTAAACTTGATGTCCCTGCAATAAATATACAAAAATTATTTCAAAATAATTTAAGAAAAAATAAAGCACGGCTTCCTGAGCTATCAGAGCCAGAAGTTGTACGCCATTTTACAAGACTTTCTACTTGGAATTGTGCGATTGATTTGGGTATTTATCCCTTAGGCTCTTGTACTATGAAACACAATCCCCGATTAAATGAAGAAGTGGCGCGCAGTTCTGAAATTTGTGAATTGCATCCTTACGATCCTCTAGAATGGTCTCAGGCTCATTTGCAAATTATGTACGAGCTGCAAGAAGATTTAAAAAATATTACAGGAATGCCTGGTGTTTCGTTACAGCCCAGCGCAGGAGCGCAAGGGGAATTTACAGGATTGTTATTAATTTCTGCATATCATAGGAATAAAGGGAAAAATAGAAAAACAATTATCACCGCAGATACTTCTCATGGTACAAATCCGGCAAGTGCGGCCTTAGCCGGGTTTAATATTGTTCAAGTAGCAACGGGCTCTGATGGTTATGTTACTTTAGATTCTGTTAAAGCGGTTTTGAATGATGATGTGGCAGGTATGATGTTGACAAATCCAAATACGCTAGGATTTTTTGAAAAAAATATTTTGCAAATTGCTAAATTATTACATGATAATGATTCACTTTTATATATAGATGGCGCCAACATGAATGCGGTTCTCGGCTTAAGTCGTCCAGGAGATTATGGAGCCGATGTCATTCAATTTAACTTGCACAAAACATTTACAACCCCGCATGGAGGTGGTGGTCCCGGAAGTGGACCAATTGCTGTAAGTGAGAAATTGTTACCTTACTTACCTATCCCTCGTGTTGAAAATAGCAATGGAAATTATTCATTAAATTATTCTTTTTCTAAATCCATTGGACGCGTAAAAGCTTTTTATGGAAATTACGGAATGTTTATTCGTGCGTGGTGCTACATTAAAGCTTTAGGTGATACTGGATTACGTCAGGTGAGTGAAAATGCTATTTTAAATGCAAATTATATCAAATCACAATTAAAAGATGTTTTACATATTCCCGTAGATGGAAATCATTTGCACGAAGTGGTTTTTAACGATAAAAATTTAAAAGATAAAGGATGGGACACTTCTAAAATTGCAAAAGCATTAATTGACTACGGCATTCATCCGCCTACAGTGTATTTTCCTCTTTGTGTGAAAAATGCTTTGATGATTGAGCCCACAGAGACGGAAAGCAAAAGTGAGCTTGATCGTTTTGTAGCATCATTGAAGGAAATATTATCAAATGGTGATTCTTCTGTTATTTATCCCAAAAGAGTTTTTAGGGAAAAAGTAGATGAAACAAAGGCGGCAAGAGAGTTAAAATTGACATATAAATTTAAGGATTAACTAAAAAATCCTTAAATCATAAAGAAGTTTTTGAATTTGAAGGAATTGAATCCAATCCTGAATTTGATACCCTTATGAGGGCTCTGTAAAACAAGGCTTTCTGAATATAAAATTGCAAAAAATGAGTTGAAAAGAATGGCAACTAATGTTATGGAATCTACAAATCATCAAAAACTAGGAGAAAATAATAAAATCGGAGAGCAAGAAATTCTTGGAATTTTAGAAATTTCATAGCCAAAATTATAAAATAAAACCGATATTTTTTAAAATGTTTTCCATTGTAGAGTCTATGATTTCTCTTTCATTAAAATATTTATCTAGATAATTTTCAATATTGTTGTTGATTTTTGCACAAGTATATTTTTTATTTGTAGAAGCATAAAGTAATTTAATGCTTGATTGATTCATATTTAAATTTTTTTTAAATTGAAAAAAATAGTTACAATTTTTGGGGTAATTTATTATTGTCCAATAGTTATTGAAGAGATGATTGAATTTAATAATTTTAATTTTAAGATGTGTGCTTTCACAAATGTTAATCATTTTAAAAATAATTGCGTTTATTTCGTGTATTAAACAGTATTTAATAATACTATTATTTAAGTAATTAATATTTTTTATAAATAAATAAAATGATTCTTCAATGGTTATGCCTTCAGGAGATTTTATATTTTCAAGGTAATTATTAAATTCATGGCTTTCATAAAATTCGAAAATAATATCTATTTTATTAATATGCAAAATAGATTGCAAATAGTAAAATGTTTTTGGAAATGAGTCAATTAATATTTTTATTGAATTATCTTCGATTGGCATGATTTTTACCTTTTATTTTCAGATTTAAAAATAAATATTTTGATAATAAAATTTTCTAATGTATTTAAAGCAATATTTTTGTAAATAAATTATGAATAGAAACGTGAAGTTGGCTTAATGCAACTTTATGTTTCTATGTACAGATTTGAATACGCATTGTCAACCATGAATTATTTTCTAATAAGAACTATATTAATATTAATATAGATCAAAATGATAATGATATATTTAACTAAAAACATTTTATTTTTAAAATACAAATGCGTTTTATTTATTTAAATACAAATGTTAATAGTATTATAAATAATTCAAAGTTAATGGTAAGCAATTTTATTAAGCTTACTCCACATTCTGTAGCGAGGGTTTAAAATTTTCTTTATCAATAAACTGCTTGAATTGTTGTGCTTAAGCGCAGTATTAAGCTAAAAGGATTTTGATCTGTAGAACAAAGATTCAGCAAGGAGATGTCTCATGAATTCAAATATTTGGCATAGTATGAAAGAATTTGTTGATATTAAGTTAGAGAGAACGGAAGATGGTATTGCAAAAATAACAATTAATAGGCCACACGTCAGAAATGCTTTTAGACCAGAAACAGTAAAAGAGCTTCTTGAAGCTCTTGAAATCTGTAGAGATCATTCAAAAATTGGAGTGATTATTTTAACAGGTGAAGGTAAAGAAGCTTTTTGTTCCGGTGGAGATCAAAAAGTAAGAGGCCACGGCGGCTATGTTGGTCAAGATGGCATGCCGCGTTTAAATATTTTAGATGTGCAAAAATCTATCCGCTCTATGCCGAAGCCTGTTGTTGCTATGGTAGCAGGATATGCCATCGGTGGCGGTCACGTTCTTCACGTTGTTTGTGATTTAACTATTGCGGGAGATAATGCCAAATTTGGGCAAACGGGCCCTAAAGTAGGTTCCTTTGATGGCGGTCTTGGTAGCAGTTATCTTGCACGTATAATTGGACAGAAAAAAGCACGTGAAATATGGTTTTTATGTAGACAATATAGTGCTCAACAAGCATTGGATATGGGTCTGGTAAATCATGTTGTTCCTGTGGATGAACTTGAAACAGAGACATTAAAATGGTGTCGTGAAATATTAGAGCATTCACCTCTTGCGTTACGCTGTCTAAAAGCCGCTTTAAATGCAGATTGTGATGGGCAAATTGGATTGCTCGACTTTGCAGGCAATGCGACACTTCTTTATTATTTAAGTGAAGAAGCAAAAGAAGGTAAGGAAGCATTTATCGAAAAACGAAAACCTGATTTTAATAAGTTTGATAGATTTCCTTGATTATCAGTGATATTTTTAATGGATTTTTTTATGAATAAAATAATACCCTGGTTTTTAGCTTCTCGACCTAAAACATTAACAGCGGCTTTTACTCCTATTTTTGTCGGAACAGCTGTTGCTATGGTTGCGTTAAAACCTTCGGGAGAAAAAGTAAATTGGAATTTAAGCTTATTGGCTCTTCTTGCTTCTATATTTATTCAAATTGGAACAAATTTTGTTAATGATGCTCTTGATTTCAAAAAAGGCGCAGACAATGATAAGAGAATAGGGCCAAAAAGAGTCGCGCAAAGTGGTTTATTGACTCCGAAACAAGTCATATTTGGCGGATTTTTAAGTTTTTTTATTGCGATTTTATTTGGACTCCCTTTAGTTTTTCAAGGCGGAATTTTTATTTTAGCTATTGGTATTATTTCATTAATTTGTGGTTATCTTTATACCGGTGGTCCTTATCCCTTAGCTTATGTGGGATTGGGCGAATTATTTGTTATTTTATTTTTTGGTTTGGCTGCTGTGGGAGGGGTATTTTATATTCATACAGGATATTTTACACTTCCTGCCTTTGTTGCTGGGTTACAAATTGGACTGCTTGCTACAGTTTTAATTTCCATAAATAATTTTCGTGATTTTAAGGGTGATAAAACCGTTGGAAAAATGACTCTTGCGGCACGTTTTGGTAAAAAATTTGCACGGTTTGAAATAGTATCTTTATTTTCAATGACTTATTTGCTTAATATATTTTGGATTTATGAAGGACATAGGGCAGCGGCTCTGTTGTCTTTTTTGTCGTTGCCAATTGCAATTTTGGTAATAAATGGCATTCTATTTCAAGAGCCTTCAAAAATATTTAATAAATATTTAGGAATGTCAGCATTGGTGCAAATTATTTTTGGTATCTTAATGGGCATTGGATTTATAATAGGATAATTCAGATTGTGTACTTTATTTTTAATAATAAATTATATGAAAAACATACCGGTTATTCTTATTTCAAATCGCGATGAAGTGAAAAAACGTAGAAGTTCTCCTCTGCAAGGTTGGAATCAAAATTTTAATTATTATGGTAATTCCATTATTGCCCCTCGTGATGAAGAACAAAAAGGAACATGGTTTGCCTGTGAAAATCATTATATGGGTAAATGGGCAATTCTAACTAACATTAGAGATCCTTTATCGATTAAAAATGGTGTGAAATCTCGTGGAGAAATTATTTTAAACTATTTAAATTCATCTTTATCAGCCAAAGAATATTTAAAAATATTAAATGAGATTTCTCCTGAGTATAATTTATTTAATATTATTTTTTCAGATTCAAGTTCAATTTATTATTTTCATAGTAAGGATGGAGAGTTCAAAATATTGCATCACTATGGGGCTCATGAAAAAAAAATTTATGGATTAAGTAACGGTAAAATAGATTCTAATTGGCCCAAAGTCACTTTCACTAAAAATATTTTTGATTCTTTTTTATCGCCCTCTTCCGAAAAAAGTGCAGATTTTTATTGGAATTTTTTTAAAAAACAGATGACAAATCCAAATAAATATCCTATGTCAACTTTGCCCAATACAGGGGTTCCTGCAGAATGGGAAATGGTGTTATCATCACTTTTTATTCAGGGAGAAAAATACGGCACGCGATCGACCTTATTTTTTGGAATAGAAGCCAATAAATCAAGATTTCTTTATGAGCAAAATTACAGTATCAAATCTGAAGTGGATAATGAAAAAAAGATTGTTTTAAAATATCATGAAATTGCTTAATATAAATAGTTTAAAATTAAATATTGAGAATATTGAATATGCAAAATATAATTTAAAACCTATCTATGCTCTAAATGCAAAAGAAAACGGAGCTCAAGATAAAGAAGGAGCTTTATTAAAATTTGCATTTAGGGATGTAGGGTTTGGATATTCAGATTGTTTTTCTTGGGAGACATTAGGAGACATCCCCTTATCAAAGCAAATTGAAAATTTAGCAAGAGGCATCTATAATTCCCATCTCGAAAAAAGTCTTTTTTTTGCATACATAGATGCTCAATATCGAGCTTTAAAATGCAACATTTTTCAAGATATTATTTTGCCAAAAAATCACTATACTTGTGTGAATTTATTTAGCTTAAACGAGAAATATATTGAAAATTTAAATCAGCTTGGATTTTCGTTTATAAAATTAAAATGTGGAATGTCATTAGCCGAAGAATATATCCAAATAAAAAAAATAACACCACAGCTGAAGAATAATAATATCAAATTGCGTTTGGATTTTAATTCTACTTTAAATTTAAATCAGATAAATCATTTTTTAGAAAATATTAAGGATTGTTTAGACGTCATTCACTTTATTGAAGATCCAATTCCTTTTAACATAAACCAATGGGTAGAAATAAAAAATAAATTTCCATATTTGAATATGGCATTAGACAGGTTTTATGGTGATTTTAATAAGAATAATAATATAGTAGATTTTATAATTATAAAACCTGCTCTACAAAAAATAAATGATATTTTTAATTTGAAAGGTAAAAATTTACCTGTGCTTTTTACAAGTTATATGGACCATCCTTTTGGACAATTAACTGCTCTATATGAGGCCGCTTTATTTTATAAAAATAATATAGCTAATATAAATCAGTCTCATTGCGGTTTTTTAACGCACAATCTTTATGAGAAAAATATTTATTCAGAGACTTTTGAAATTCATGATACAAAACTTATTCCTTCTTTTGAAGGAACAGGGTTTGGTTTTGATGGTTTACTGAAAAATGAAGTTTGGAGGAGATTGTTATGAATATCAATTGGCAATCAGAACAATCGTATCTTTTTTTGAATCCAAGGACACTCTCTTATTTAAATATTGATTTTCCTAAAGTTATAAATAAATTTAATTTACAATCGCATATATTACTTGCTACTTCGGGTTCTACAGCAATCAATCCTGCTGATATCAAATTAGTTGCTTTAAAAAAATCGGCAATTTTAATTTCTTCTGAATCTGTTAATAAACATTTAAATTGTAATGCAAATGATGTCATTTTAAATCCATTGCCTCACTTTCACATAGGTGGTTTATCAACTTTTTCAAGATCCTATTTAAGTGGTGCCAAATTAATTAATTTATATTCTGAGAATATGAAATGGAATCCATTTCATTTCAAGAAAGAAATTGAATTAAATAAAGTTACCATCACTTCCTTAGTTCCCACACAAGTTTTTGATTTAGTACAAAATAATTGCTTGTGTCCGGCTTCCTTAAAAGCCGTTGTGGTCGGCGGTGGTTCTCTTTCTTATACTTTATATGAAAAAGCAAAATTTTTAGGCTGGCCTTTGCTACCAAGCTATGGAATGACGGAATGCTGTTCGCAAGTTGCTACAGCTGAAAGAGGATTTTTATGGAATTATAATTCTTTGCCTGAATTAAAAATTTTAGATCATATCTATATTCGAACAATGGAAAATGGAAAAATTTGTATTTCGGGGGATTCACTTTTAACAGGATATATTTTTCTAGAAAATGGCGAATTTACTTTTTTTGATTGTAAAAATAATTTTCCAGAAGATTCTTTTGATGAACAAAAATATATTTTGACTTCGGATGTAGGAAACATAAATAATTCCTACTTACAAATAATTGGTAGAAGTGACGACGTTGTAAAAATATCTGGTGAAAGTGTTTCTTTAAATAGGTTAGATAATATTTTAACTGATGTTAAATCTGATCTGTCTTTATGTGAAGATATGGCAATTATTTCTAAATCTGATTTTCGTTTGGAAAATAAAATTTGCCTTGTTTTAAATAATAAAAGTAAAAATAATGAAAATTTCAAAAATAGAGTTCTATCAGAGTTTAATAAAAGATGTTTTCCTTTTGAAAAAATCAAAGAAGTATATTATGTTGATCACATTCCAAGAACTAATCTCGGTAAATTAAAAAGAACACAATTGCTTTCAAATATAAATTTTATTTGCAATTCATAGTTTGGAAAATAAAAATGCGAAATAATCCTAAATTTATAATTATCGTTTTAGCAATTGGATATATGATAGATTTTTTTGATCTCACTATATTTGCTGCAGTTCGTATTCCTGCTTTGCAGTCCTTAGGTGTGAGCAAAGATGATTTTATGCAAGTGAGCTCATTAATGTTTAATGCGCAAGCTATAGGTCTTGTGGTAGGTGGTATTTTAAGCGGAATTTGGGCGGATAAATATGGGCGAATGTCAGCTGTTCGTGCAGGTATTATGCTTTATTCTATTGCTATTATTGCAAATGCTTTTGTAACCACTGTTCCGTTATTTGCTGCTATGAGATTTCTATCTGGTGTGGGACTAGCGGGTGAGTTTGCGGCGTCAATTACTTTGATTAGCGAATTATTGCCAGCTTCAAAACGAGGTATGACTTCAGGAATTATTTATTCTTTTGGCGTTTTAGGTGGAATTTTAGCTGCTTTAATCGGAAGCTTATTTCCTTGGCAGGTAATTTTTGTTGTCGGCGGTATTGCAGGTTTATTGTTGCTGTTGCTACGTTTTTCATTGATTGACTCACGTATCTTTCGTGACATAAAAAATAAAAAGCATATTACTAGGGGTAGTTTAAAATTATTAATTTTAAATAAAAAATCTTTTCTAAAATTAATTGCTCTTATTGCCATTCTTATTCCCTTTTGGTTTATGGCATTTTTTGTAAATTTTGCTCCTGAAATTGCAAAATCAATTGGTATAAAGGATGGAATAAGTCAAGGATTTTCTTTGGGCATATTTTTTGTTGGTTCTTTTATCGGTTCTTACTTTTTCCCATTTTTATCGCAATTAATTTCAAGTCGAAAAAAAGGAATTTTTATAGCGCTATTACTGATGACAATAACTGTCAGTTTATTTTCATTAGGGCATTATATTACAATTGAATTTTATTATTTTATTTTATTTTTAATCGGATTTATTAGCGGTTACCTTGGTTTATTTATGGTTTTTGCAGTGGAGAGTTTTGGTACCAACCAAAGAGCTATCGCTTCTTCTGTTATTTCTAATTTTGCGCGATGTTCACTCGTTTTTATGAATTCATTTATTCCTTGGATTTCAATGCAATTTAGTGCAATTTGGATTGGTTTAACTGTTGCTGCATCTCTATTTTTTTTAGTAGCCACATTTTGTCTTTTATTTTTAAAAGAAACAAATTCTTCTTCATTAGATTTTTATGAGGGAAAATTTTCAGATAATAATGATTTAAAAAGATTTTAGTTTTTTTATATAAGTAATTCTTTTTGAGCTTCGCTTACAAGTACTTTAGCTTGTGCAATACTTTCTAGACTTATTTCTTCCCCAGAAAGCAATATTGCTATTTCATTTAATTTTTCTTCATAATCTGCTTGAACAATTTTCGTGACCGTTTTATTGTCTTTAACTTCTTTTGAAACAATAAAATGATTTTGAGCATAACATGCGACTTGTGCCAGATGCGTTATGCACAAAGCTTGACGGGTTATTTCACCATCTGAGCTTTTGCAAAATTCAGAAAGTTTTCTTCCTACTTTTGCAGCAATATTACCACTTATGCCCGTATCAATTTCATCAAATACAAAAACACTCATGGCTTCCTCACCAAATAATACATTTTTAATAGCAAGCATGATTCTTGATAATTCTCCTCCACTGGCTATTTTTTCTATAGGTTGAGCTTCCATTCCTAAATTCGTACTCAAAAGAAATTGAGCTTTTTCAGATCCTGATTTTGCGATAGAATAAAATAATTTTAATGTTTTTTGAGAAATCGGAATTTGATTGAGTCCTGTAATTTTAGCAATGTCTAAATTATTTTGATTTTCCTTTAACTCACAAATAAATTTCGCTTTTGGCATACCGAGTTCAGACATTTCTTTTTGTACAGATTGAGAAATAAAATTTAACTTCTCTTGGCGTGATTTCTTCAATTCTTGTGATAATAAAATACAATGTTCCATGACTAGTTCACATTTTTGAGCCACATTTTTCATCTCATTTTCAATGCCTTCAGCTTTTGAAAGAAATTCTTCACATTTTGTTTTGTAACATTCTATGTCGTCAATTGTGGGGCCAAATTTGATGAGGAGTTTATTATATTCTTCAATTCTTTTTGTCGCTTGGTTGAGTTCTGTCTCGTCAATGTCAAATTTGTTTGAAGTTAACTCTATGCTATTATTAAGCTCTTCGAGAAGTGCAATAATACCATCAATTTGCTCAAGGTTTTTTATGACATCGGAATGTCCCGATATTTTTACAAGTTTTTCAATGTTTTTTCTACTGTATTTAAGTAGGTCTAAACAGTTAATATCACTATTGCATAAATTCATGTTGATTTCTGAACAAATTCTTTTTGATATATTTGCTTTGTTTCCTAATGAAATTTTTTCCTCAATCTGTTTAAATTCAACTTTTGAAATTTGTGCAGTATCAATTTGTGAAAGTTCAAATTCATATAAATTTTTTTCCCTTCTAATTAAATCTTGCTCAACTAATAAATTTTTTAATTGCTTAAGAAGTTCATGAGCCTGATTGAAATAATGAGAAAATTTTTTAAATGTGTATTGATTTCCAGAAAACTCATCCAGAAATGAAGTATGGGTTTCATTATCTAATAGTCTTTGATTTTCAAATTGACTGCTAATATCGATCAATTCACCCGAGATTAATTGCAAAATTTTTGAACTGACCAAATTTTCGTTAATAGTAGCTCGATGTTTGCCATTTCGTTGAATAAATCTTTTAATAACAATTTCATTAGGATCATCACAATAAAGTGGGATTCCTAATTCTTCAAGTAAATTATAAATTTGTGAGGAATTGTGGAGAGGAATAAATACCCCTGTTACTTGGGCGCTTTCGTGTCCTGTTCGAATGAGCGTTGTGTCAACACGACATCCTCTTAATAAGCAGAGAGCATCGACAAGAAGTGATTTTCCCGCTCCCGTTTCTCCTGTTATGACGTTGAGTCCTTTTTGAAATTGCACAGAAATGTTTTCAGCAATGGCAAGGTTTTGAATATTAAGCTGTTTTAACATCTATTATCCTTCAAAATTATGATGCTTATTATACAGTGAGAACATGTCATTGTCTTTACTGTATGGACGCGTTATATTATGAGCAAAAATCTTGCATAATCAATAAAATTTGCCATGATATGCTACTTGAGGTAGGGAGTCCTAGACTTTCTAAAGTCATGGTTGCTAGAGGAGAGTATAAGCATGGCAAAATATTATAAGACAGTTATGACCCATTTTTCGCGTTATCTTCCCCCAGGAAGAGTGACAAACGACGATCTTAGCAAACTTATGGATACAAACGATACCTGGATCACTGAGCGTTCGGGAATTAAAGAACGACGTTTTGTGGAAGAACCTACCTCAACTTCTGATCTTGCTATAGAGGCCGTTAAAAAAGTATTAACGGAATCTAAACTTAGTCCGCAAGATTTTGATTATATCATTGCTTCGACTCTCTCTCCTGACTTTTATTTTCCAGGAATTGCACCTATTGTGCAGCATAAGTTAGGTTTCCCAACCATTCCTGCCATTGATATTCGTGTGCAGTGTAGCGCATTTGTGTATGCGACACAAATGGCTCAGGCAATGATTCAAAGCGGTCAATATAAAAGAATTTTATTAGTTTTTTCTGATGTGCAAAGCAAACTTCTTGAATTAAATACCAACGGAAGAAATGTGGCTGTTTTATTTGGTGATGGTGCTGCTGCCGTTGTTTGTGAAGCTCAGGAGTGTTCTGAGTCCGAAATGCCACGTGTTGATAATCAAAGCTCAGGCGTGATTGACACCATTCTCGGAAGTGATGGAGTTGGTGCTGAATTGTTACTTATTCGCTCGCCAGGAACGGCGACCCGAGGATTTTTAACAGAAGAAACTCATGCCACTGGTGATTGGCACCCTAAAATGGAAGGCCGCGCCGTATTTAAGCATGCCGTGAACAGAATGTGTGAAGTAGCCGAAACGTTAATGAAAAAACACAAAATTACCGCAAATGATATTGCATGCCTTATACCTCATCAAGCAAACCTGCGCATTAGTGAAATGGTGAGAGAGAAAATGGAGCTTTCTCCTGATAAAGTCTTTAATAATATCCAGAAATATGGAAATACAACCTCGGCTACAATTCCCATTTGCATAAATGAAGCTCTTGAACAAGGTCGCATTAAAAGGGGAGACCTTATTTTAACTGTAGCTTTTGGTGCTGGATTTACTTGGGGTGGTAGTTTAATTCGTTTGTAAAATGGAGATATTAAGAAAAAATATATCATTATTTTTTTGCTTTATGATATATTTTTTCTTAATATCCCAAGTATTTTTCTGAAAATAAATTAAATAAATAACAGTAGCAAATAGTTCAATGAATTATTATGGATTAAGAGTGTTTGTCTAAATAGAAAAAATAGTCTTCCGGATAAAATTGTAGTGGATATTTATACAGGCAGCACTCAATGTGTTCTTCCATATTTGCGAATGGACATGTGCCCTGATAGTTAAATTTTTTATATTCTATACGATTCAAAATTTCGCATTTCGTTTCTTTCTTTAAAAAATTTAAATTATGTTTATTTGTTGCTTCTCCAATGCAATATTTAAATCCTTGTTTTTTTGCATGGTGAGATGAAATTTTATAAAGTGATTTTAGTAATCCTTGCCTTTGATATTCAGGAAGAACAGCGGTAAGTTTAGTATGTAAAGTTGTCTTTGGCAATACATTGAATTCATTTTCATGATTTAAATATATGGAATCAAGTAAATTAAAGATTATTTTTACTTTTTCTGTTTCGGGATGGAAGTTTAATTGATAAGAAGCATCAGACATAATGCGAGCAGCAACAACTTTTTGTGTTGCACTATCAATAGCAACCCACGATAAATTCTGTTTGGCTGCATGAATTAAAAGTTCATCAACAAAGGATGTGTTTTCTTCTTCATTGGTTATTAAGTATTTTCCCATAGGTTCACTATAAGTGAGGACATATTTTAAACACTGAGCAGTTTCAAAAAAATATTTATCATTAAGTAGACTAAAATCAAATTTATTATGATTCATAATAACTCCAAAAATTATTCTAAAATTAGAAAATCGCAATTTATTTTCCATTTTATACATTTAATTAAACAAAAATAATTAAAATATAAAAAGTAATTGTATATTATTTTTTTTGAATTTTAAAATACTTTTATAATATTTATTTTCATAGTATATTTTAAATACTATTTGTGAGATAATTGAATTCGTTTTTGACTTTAAAAGTTTCAAAACAAAGTAAATATAGAAAATGAATATACATTTTATAATACGGTTCTTTTTTGAGCAAATGATGTTAAGTTAATAATATTTAAAGGAGAGCAATTTTAATATGATTTTTATGCAGTTTTTAGTCATTTTAGGATGTCTCTTAATAGGAAGTCGTTTAGGAGGTATAAGTCTTGGTGTCATAAGTGGCGTCGGGCTTTTTATTCTCACATTTGTATTTGGCTTGAAGCCAGGAGATCCTCCTGTGGGTGTTATGCTCACGATCATCGCTGTGATTTCATGTGCCTCTGTTTTACAAACGGCAGGTGGTTTAAATGTGATGATGAAATTTGCCGAAAAATTGTTACGTAAAAATCCTTCTTATATAACAATATTGGCTCCCTTAACAACTTGGACTTTAACCGTTATTTGTGGCACAGGTCATGTCGTTTATACTATGTTTCCCATAATTTATGATATTGCCATTAAAAAAAATATCCGACCCGAGCGTCCCATGGCTGTTGCATCGGTGGCATCACAAATAGGAGTGTGCGCCTCTCCAATGTCTGTGGCCGTTGTTTCTATGGTTTCGATTTTAGCAGAATCTCATGGCATTGGGATTTCTGTAGGTTTAATTGATTTATTAAAAGTGGCTATTCCCTCTTCATTTATTGGCGTTCTTGTTGCCTCATTTTGGAGTTTGCGTCGTGGCAAAGACTTAAATAAAGACAAAGAATTTCAACAAAAATTAAAAGATCCGGAACAAAAAAATTATATTTATGGAGATTCGCAAGGCAGTCTGATAAATAAAAAATTTCCAAAAGAATCTTACTGGGCAACATGGATATTTATAGCAACAACAATTGTTGTTGTAATTTTTGGAGCCTTTGAAAATTTACGTCCGCATTTTATTATAGATGGAAAAACGCAAATTTTATCGATGAATTTAATTATTCAAATGATCATGTTGGTATCAGCATCAATTATGCTAATTATTTGTAAAGTTAAAGCTCAGGAAGTTCCCAGTGGTGCCATTTTTAAAGCAGGAATGGCTGCGGTATTATGCGTTTTTGGTGTTGCTTGGATGGCAGATACTTTTTTTGATGCACATTTTATATTATTAGAAAATAGTTTGATGGATATTGTTAAAATTTATCCTTGGACATATGCCATAGTTCTCTTATTTGTTTCTACAATGGTAAATAGTCAAGCAGCAGCCATCACCGCTATTGTTCCTTTAGGTATAAGCTTGGGAGTTGATCCTAAACTTATAGTAGCGTTTATGCCTGCTGCTTACGGGTATTATTTATTACCAACATACCCAAGCGATCTTGCTTGTATTGGATTCGATCGTTCTGGAACAACACGAATTGGTAAATATATTATAAATCATAGCTTTATTTTACCAGGATTTATTGGCGTGAGTACAAGTTGTTTCGTAGGATATTTATTAGTAAAAATTGCCTTTTAATTTAAATAAATTAAAATTTACCATGGATATTTCATCCATATCTATATTTTACAGTATTAAATTCTTTGGAATAAAATTAAAATATTTGATTTAAAATTTAATCTTTTTTCAATATACTTACGCACAGCAATTCTCAGTTCTTCTTTCAGTAGTTCTTCGCTAAAATTTCTTCTTTTTATGACAGCTTCATAAACACTTTTAAAAATGAGGGGAATTTTTTTGGTAAGTTCTTTTGGATCTAAAGGAACACCTTTTAAAGAAACTGATGCTTCCGAAATAATATCATAACCATTGCTCTCAAACACAAGGGAAATGGCAACAACACCTCCATGTATAAGCGCCACTCTTTCTTTATAAATTTGACTGGATTGTGAAAAAATTCCTCCAGGACAAACATAATCTCTTCCCGAAACAACAGTATCGACAACTCCCCTAATTTGAGGACCGACAACAACGACATCTCCGTTTTCTGCTAAAAAAGAATTTTCAGGAGCAATTCCGCATGAAATGGCAATTTCTCTGTGCTTTTTTAAATGACGGTATGTGCCGTGGACGGGTAAAAATGAAATAGGTTTGGCGACATTAATGCAGGTGATAAGATCTTCCTGGTACCCATGACCACTCACATGTATTGATTTATTTTCTCTGCCTGTGATGACTTGGCAACCTATTCTTGTAAATTGTGTGATTAGATTTTCAATGGGTTTTTCATTTCCTGGAATAATACGCGATGAAAAAATAATGGTATCTTCAGAATCAACTTTAAATTCTGAAACATTATTCCAAGCGAGACGATGAAGTCCAGCAAATGATTCTCCTTGGCTTCCCGTACAAAGAATACAAATTTCATGTCTGGGATATTTAGATATGTCTTGCATTTCAATAAAAATATTTTGTGAAAAATTTAATAAACCCAGTCGACTGGCTATTTCTGTGTTTTTAAGTAAGGATCTGCCAAATAAAACAATTTTTCTTCCTGTTAAATAAGCAGCTTCAAGGACACTCTGCAATCGCCAAATATTACTTGCAAAAGTGGCAATAATCACAATTCCCTTTTCTTTTTCAAGATAATCGATAATATGAGGTGAAACATCCGCTTCACTCATATCGGTTCCTATTTGAAAAGAGTTGGTACTATCGCTCATCATTAAAGTAACAGATTTGTTACCAATCGCTTTTTCAACATTTTTATGAGTCATGCTTTTTTCAGGAGGCGAATAATCAATTCTAAAATCGCCCATATGCAGAATATTTCCGAGTTTTGTCTCAAAAAATAAACCCGATGCATCAGCAATGCTATGATTGACAGGAAAGACTGTTACTTTCATATTTCTAAAATAAATGGGTTCAAAAAATCCCCAAGTATTAAAAATAGCATCAAATATATCTGCTTCCTCAAATTTTGATTTAATTAATTCAATCGTAAATTCTGTTCCATAAATAGGTGCTGGATATTTTTTAAATAAATAAGATAATGCACCAATGTGATCTTCATGTCCGTGCGTGATCAGCCAGGCATCGGGTTGAATATGATTTTCATCAATATATGAAGTGTCGGGAAGAATGAGATCGACTCCGAGTAGAGACGCATCAGGGAATAGGGCACCTGCGTCGATAAAAAAATATCTATCCATGACACAAAGAATTGTCATGTTCATCCCAATTTCTCCGCAACCGCCGAGTGGGATGATCTTAAGTGAAGAAGATTCCATTTATTTTCCAATCACTTTTTTTTAGTTACTACGAATTCAAAGGGATATGTGACAACGACAAATCCATTTTTTGGTTTGGGAAAGTTCCAAACCATAACGCGCGATTCAAGACACGCTATCAGATTTTTATCTTTCACGCTTGAATCAACAATGACGATATCTTCTGCTTTTCCATTGAGCGTAATTTTCCAGCTTAATGTTAAGTTTCCTTCTAATCCCGGCATCTTTCTAAGAGCAGAATTATAACACGAGCGAATTTCTTCTTTTTTATTAAAGATAACAAAGTCAACCATTTTATTATCAATGATAGCTTTGGGTGGTGGCAATGGGGGGATTTTAAAAATTCCGACGGAATAATATGCATTTTGCATCATATTAAAGAAATCTGTTTCATCAGCTTTCTTTTTATTAGAACGTCTAAAATCAGATGGCATAATAAGATCGTCACCCGAAATCCATATGACTGAGTTTGAAAATGATGTCAATTTCTTTTTTTCTGCTTTACTTGGTAAGGAAATATTTTTTAAGAATGATTGACGATAGTAAGAATCTTCTGCAAATTTAGCACTTCTTTCTGCTTCTTTATAATTTTTAAATTCAATATTAAAAGATTTATCTGGTTGTGGCCCTAACACTTGCCCCGTTGCAGGAGGATCCACAATGCCTGGTTTGCGAGCGCGATGTTGAGTTTCATAAAAATCTTTTAAGATGAGATGTTCTTCTTCCATATATTCTAAAATAGCATTGTCAGTATCATCTAATTGTTTTAATCGTTTTTTTAAAGTAACAAACTGAGATCCACCCTCTAGACCAGAAACAACTCCGGATATGGCAGGGTATGGTTTTAAAAATGAAAAATAGCGTGCAGCGAGAAATGAGACGCGATAGTCTTCTAATTCTTGATAATTTTTATATATCTTTTTTTCCCAATCTTCTAATTTAGCTGCAGGATCAATATAATTATGGGCATTATTTAAAAAAGGGATAATGGATTGAGTTGCTTTTCCTCTTTCAGCAAACTCCCATCTTTTTTGCAATTCATGAATCCAAAATATTGATAGTTTTTCATTTTCATTGGGGTCATATTTATTCTTAAAAACAAAAGGTAAGAGTCGAATGTTTTCTGGAGCAATAAATCGAACGGCAACTTCACTTGGTAAATTAATTAAACCAGTCAATGGTTCCATAGGAGCATTGAGAAGCCAAAATAAAACCGGAATAAATGTTAATCCTGTTGCAATTAAGCTGATGGGAATTACATTTCTTTCTATTGGAATATCATATTCGGGTAATTGAAAAATATTTTTTTCAATTTTTTGTACTTTAATTGGCTTAGGTTTAGGAAGTTCTTTTTCAATTTTAAATGCAATATCAAATCCATTAAATTGGATTTTTCCACGTGAGCCATAGTCTAAAGGAACAATCATGGGCTCTTCAATAGTCGACAATTGCAATAGAGCACCACGAGGTGATGTGAATTCTTTAAATGTTCCATATTTGTTACCTGTACTCATAAATCCTTCAAGTCTGGGATCGAGAATGATTTCGACTTTGCTCCTCCCTACTTTTAAAAAAGGTAATTCTAGAATTCCTCTGCTAAAGGGAATAAACAGTTCGCATTCTGGATTTCCACCCATTTTTATTTTTTTTGACAAAAAAGTGTTTATTTTAAGTTTTTTTTCTATTTGTAAAGCACCAGATTGAAATACTTGTATAAACAAAAACGAATTTGGGTTTAAAATTTTTTTATTTGTATTTTTTTTATAGCTCGCCATCATGGCTACCTTTCAACTGCTATGTCAAAATCATCGTAACCAAATTGTGAAAAAATTTTAATAATATACCTTATATTTTTAAAATTTATATTTTTATCTGGCCAAATTTTAATTCTTGAAATCGATCTATCTTCTATTCGCATAAGCATGGAAGTCAGCATGATATTTTGTCTTCTTTCTTCAAAGTAATCTAAAAATTCAGCTGCTTGAAATGGTATAATAAAGCTTTTTCCGCTATCAAATACAATTTTAATATTATTATTTTTATCTAGTGTTATAAAGATTGTAATGGCAGATTTTCTTTCATTAAAGAAAAATTCAGTATCTAAAATTTTTAAGCTATTCAATTTCATATAGGAGTGAGGTGCGGATTCAATCATATAAAATTCTTCTCTTACTTTTATTGCGATAATAAAAGAAATCCAACTCATGAAAGCAGCCATTCCTAATGCAAAAATAATTTGGCGTGAATTAATCTCATAACGTATCACGTTAGATGCTCTTTCTTCCTTCCAAACGCCAAATTTTTTAGTAGCAAAAGTAAACATCTCAATCCTCATTTTAACTTAATAGGATCAATAAGTACAACTGAAGGAAATATTCTTTCATTTTTATTTTTTTGGATTATTTTATTTTGTGTGTTTATAATATCAAATATGTCCATTAATTTTTCAACATTTTTTTCATAAGTATAGTCATTCTGGAAAATAACTCCAAAGACTTTTGCGGGAAATAAAATTTTTCTATTATCATAATAGTCAATCTTTATTTTAAATTCTTCTTTCCAATTTTTATCGATATCAAGCACCATCACGTCATTATAAGGCCGAGGAGCAACAACGCCTCTTAAGGGGCCAAATAGGATATGCTCTTTTTCAAAAACAAAAACAGGAGAATTATTATTTAAATAAGTTTCATTTTTTATTTTCGATATTTTTGTATTCTCAGAATTAACTGTTCGCAAATTAAAAAAGACTACTGGGCGGTCGTGCATTTTTATGATTTCAATAATAGTAAAAAGAAACCCAATACCAATTGTTGTAATGAGTGCAAATCCCCAGTGAGTCCAGGCAAAACTAGATAATTTCTTCTTCGTCAGGAACCTCTTGTAGACCACCGGTGTCTGAAACATCATTGCGTCTTCCTTTCGATTCGACTCTATCCATACCATCGTCATCTAATCCGGAGCCACCACCGCCACCCCCTGAATGTCCATCAGCGGAGTCGGATTGCGAGCTTCCTCCGCTCCCTCCTGTAAACATAGGCTGCATTTCAGGAGATAAAATGTTTAAGATAACACATAAGCTGTGTTCCATTTCGGCTTCTAATCTCCATGCAATGGCATCTAAAATTCCAAAAGGTAACATAAGTAGTACGGCTGCTACCAAAGCAATTGCTAAAGGTAACAGGGCGTGTGATAGTCCCGTGGTGAAAGCAAAACTTTTAATACCAAGCTCAAGTCCTTCAACCATCCTAAAAGATCTCCAAATTCCTTGAACTGTCGCTATAGCTCCAAGTAAAACACATGCGGCTGCTAAATTGGGAAGTTGGTTAATACGTCTTCTTACACGAGGAAAAAACCGCAGACTCTCTTCGGAGACAACAGATCTTACGCGCATGGGGTCATTTTCATAGGCATCAATGGCTTTTAGTGTCAGCATGGGAACAGAGGTGCGCGAAGTTGCTTTGGTAAAATTGCGAGCTCTTTCCATGTCATTTGCGGCGAGCATTTTTTTTATGGTGGAATTAAATTTTTCAAAATTAATACGATAAACAAATTGAAGTAATATAAATTTCTCAAATATAATAATGTATCCAACAGAAACAATGGCTAATATGATAAAAGGAATTACCTCACCATTGCGATACATGATAAAAATATCATTTAGCATATTTTTCCCTTACTTCTCAAATTGAAACTCTTGGGCAAAATCTTTTTCCCTCATTCCTGTGAGTTCTTCTGGTCTTTCTAGTAAGCTGATAAGTTCTTTTTTAGGCTCATAGCCAAGATCAAAGGAATCAAAATCATAGTCAAATTCAGGTAAAGGAATGTCAGCTAAACTTGCTGGCTCGGCCTCTCCTTCAATGTGAATGGGATCTTTATTAGTTTCTTTTTCAGTTTGAGTAATAATCATTTTTTTGCCAATTTTATCTGCTTCTGAGTTGGCTAATTTATTAGATAAAAGTGAAAATAAAATTAAAAAAACAAGATAATATTTTTTAATTTTATTTGCAAAAAAGAGCATTTAAAATCCTTTTATAATATTATTAATTCTTATACTATGAAATAATGTAATTTTTAGTTGATTAATTCAAGTTTTATTATTCATCATTTTGACTTATCGGTATGAAAAATTTGCACCTGGGAAAAATTTTATATTTATCTTCAACGTATTTAATTCTTTGTTGGGCAATATCTGCAATGCTTTCAATTTTATTATAAATTGATTTTTTATTTATTTTTTCTTCGCTTTGAATGCAGCAAAATGTGTAGTTTAAATTTCTTTCTAAATTCAGTTCATAAATTGCTTGGGCAAAGGTTGCACTGCCAGCAAAAAAATCAAGACAATGTATATTTCCATTATTTCTTTGCTGGTACATTTGTAGAATTTTTTTCAGAAGTCCTACAGGTTTGGGAAAATCAAAGATTTTTTCACCATTAAAAATTTTTTTAAGCTGAGTTTCTGCGTCCTCGTTGCTTTCAAAATCTACAGTGGCATCATCAGTAGCATGACGAAATTTTTGTTCATCATCTTTTACACTTCTTCGTAGGCCGAAAGATTTTGTGATAAAAACGGTTTCATCAAGTATGGATTGAGAGACACGAAACTTTCCATTTACAATAACATTGTTCAAAAGTAGACCATTTTTAATAATCGCATCATTTTCAATTTCAAATTCTAGAGTTCTATTTTTATAAATACCCTTTTTATAAATTCCATCACAGCATTTTGCTTGTGTATTCGATTTCAAAACGCGTTTTGAAATTGCATTTGAAGCATTTAAAACAGGTCTGCTTAATTCAGTTGTTTTTTCGGCAATAAGTTTTAAGAGTTTATTATTATTTTTTGAAAATATCAATACATATTCAATAACAGAACCAATATGCTTATCTAAAAAAGAGGGTTTATTTTTTTTTCTCCATTTTAAAGTACCAATATGATTTTCTTTTCCAAAAATTTCGCGCATCATGACAGTAAGATTTGAATTTTCGCGATCATCAATAGAAATAAACATCACGCCATCATCTTTGAGAATTTTGTGGGCTAAAATGAGGCGTGGCCACATCATACAAAGCCATGAGTCTACCGAAGAAATTCCATCAAAATTTTTAAATAGATCGTTATAAGTGAATTTTGAACCTGTATTATAAGGAGGGTCGATATATATGATATTAAATTTAAAATTTAATTGTGATATATATTTTAATGCTTCAAGATTGTCATCTCTGATTAAAACATTTTCCTTTTTAAGGATTTCAGAAGACAAAAGAATATTTGCCCCCGCTTCAAAATAATGGAATCGGGGAGAAGAATATGCCAGGCTTGCTGCAAGTTCTTTGCCATTAAAAGAAAGAGTAGCCACCATCTTTTAAGTTATTCATCTTCATCATAAATAATGATGTCTTCCCAAGAAAATCCATTTGCTACCATAACAATTTCATATTCTTTTCCATCTTTTTCAATGAAATTTTCGGTAAAAAGGCATTCTTTGCCATCAATAGTGATAAAATTAGGAACTTCGTCTTCATCACTGTGCCCAGCATTGCGGTAGAGGTAATCAATTTTTTCACGTTCTACAAGGTAATATTCACCTTTCACAGGTGACATTTTTACAAGGGTTTCTGACAATGCCATGGCATTTCTCCTTAAAAGAGGTTAACAAACGAAATATAGGTTATTCTAATTAAAAGGAGGCGACAAGGTAGAAATGAGAAAATTAAACCATGTCCTTATGGAAAATCAATTAAACATGCCAATTGCAGAACAAAAGAAGATCTTAAGGAAATTTCTGATTGAAGAAAGAAATAAAATCTCGCAACTCGCCAAACCTCAAGATTGGGGAGCGCGTCAATTTTTTAGAGCTCTTGAATTACTTAATGTGACGGTTTCTCATTTAAAAATGAAGCAAGATCAAAAAAAAATTTTAATATCATGTTATTTTCCAATTAAAAATGAATTAGATATCGCTTGTTTTGCCGGTGAAAAATGGCTTTTTCCTAAAATATCTCAAAACGGTAATTTATTATGGTTTGAATATGGCGATGGCAAAGAAGGATTATTTAAAAATAAATACGATATTTTAGAAAGACATGATGAAAATTGTTTTGAGTATACTTATGATATGCCTCCTATGATTTGTTTTGTGCCGGGTCTTGCGGCTTCCAAAGAGGGGTATCGTCTTGGGTATGGAGGCGGTTACTATGATAGATTTTTTAATAAAATGAATAAGCAGATAACTTCTGTATTTTGTTTGCCTTCTGAAGATTTTATTTTTGATAATATTCCTTTTGATAAAAATGATCACAAAGTCGATCTGGTTGTGTGGTAAAATTTTAAAAAATATACTTATTTATAATTTATATAAATTTTTTTATAAAATAAATTTCTTATTTTTAAATTTTATCATTCAAAAGAATTTTTTAAATGTTTCCTGTAATTTAAAAAGAATTAATTATGTTTTTAAATTACCTGTATTCGTTCATAATAAAGGAATTAATTATAATATCATTTTTTATTTAAAAGATTACCAAAATTTTATATAATTTTATTTTAAAACATACCCATAATTTATTTGACAAGAAAAAAACTTTTTTGTACTTTGGCTGTTCAGTCAATCAAGAATGAAAAATTGTTTAATTACTCAAGAAAACGGAGTGTTTTTATGGGGACAAATCATGGTTATGTGGCGCTTATTTCTGCGTCTATTTTTGTTGTATCTTTTTTATCATCTTGTGGGAAAAATGAAAAATCGAGTTTAATGAAAGAATCTGTTTACTTAAATAAAGAAGTATTTTCTGAATCTGTGAGCACTAAATCAGACATAAATAGCAAAAAGTTTTGCACAGACTTATCGGATACAAAGAGAAACCCTCTTGGTAAGTATCAATGGCACCTGAAAAACACGGGTCAAAATGCTTTTGCAACTGATGCGGGAGTTGCTGGCGAAGATATCAATGCTGACTCCGTTTTGAAAAAAGATTGCTTGAGTGGCAACGGTGTTTACGTTGGTGTTGTCGATTCTGGTCTCCAAATAATCCACCCTTCATTACGACCCAATATTGAAAAGAATGATCGCGCACAATCTCTAAATTTTAGAGATAATTTAATGAGAGCAAATGACCCCTCACCCATTCCTGAAGATGATGAAGATCATGGAACAATGGTGGGTGGCATTATAGCTATGCGAAGTAATTTAGGATTTGGTGGATCGGGTATTGCTCCACGGGCGAAATTAGCAGGATATAATATTATACAAGATGAAGCGGGCGTTCAACAATTTCAAAACTTTGTTGACTCTCTTGGCGGCTCTGATGCTTCAAAAGGGAACGATGTTTTTAACATGAGTTATGGCGATAATAATATTTCCCAAATTCCTGCAGATGACCCGATTACCTTAGGCTCAACAACGGCATATCGATATGGTGCAAGACAATTGCGTGATGGTAAAGGTGCGCTTTATGTTAAAGCAGCTGGAAATGGTTTTAATAAATTAGGTAACGATCCTGCGACTAAAAAAGCTTGTGAAATGGCAATTAAATTAGGTGTCACTTGCCAGAATTCAAATATGAATACGGATAATACTTTAGCAGAAGTAATTACTGTCGGAGCCTTAAGTGCGAAAGGTAAAAAAACAAGTTATTCCACAACGGGTTCTTCGCTTTGGATAAGCGCCCCAGGGGGGGAATTTGGTTTTGATAAAGAGTGGGTAAATTCACAGTACCAACGTTTTGGAAAAACATTTGATTGGACATCCCTACGCCCGACTCTGGGTGAACCGGCTATTGTGACAACCGATGTCACGGGTTCCCGTTATGGAATGAGCAAATTAACTGACTATGATAATGAAGCAGGTTTACAAGATGTTTTTAATATTCGAAATTCATTTAATGCTGGCACAGCTACGGATGAAGATGGCAATGATTTAAATGCTGATTTTAATTATACCAATACAATGAATGGAACCTCTTCCGCGACTCCGGTAACGACGGGAAGTGTTGCTATTATTCTAGAAGCAAATCCTGATTTAACATGGCGCGATGTAAAATATATTTTAGCAAAAACGGCGACTAAAGTAGATCCTGACTTTACAGGAGTCAAAGTTAAAGTTGCCAATAATGAAGATTATCAAGCCGAAGATGGTTGGATTACCAATGCCGCAGGATATCATTTTTCAAACTGGTACGGTTTTGGTAGAATAAATTTAGCAGAAGCTGTTAAGTTAGCTAAAAATTATGATGTTGAGTTAGGCGATTATAGTGAAGCACCTTGGTATCCACAAAATGGATATGCAACAAAATTTACAGTAGCACCAGGAGCCAATGGCTACAAATATAGCTTAAAATCAATTCCAAAAACATTAAATATGGCCATAGAATCTGTTCGCGCTGAAGTTTCAATAGATAGTGATTTTATAGGTGATGTTGGAATTGAGCTTACTTCTCCAAGCGGGACTAAGAGTATTATTTGGAATATAGGCAATGCCTTTTCAAAAAATGGTAACTTAGTTCGCATGCCAATACAAAGTAACGCATTTTACGGCGAAGACAGTGCCGGTGTTTGGACTTTTAAAATAATCAATAGCGGTTTAAATGCGAAGAATGTGACAGTTAAAGGTTTAAGACTGCAGTTTTCGGGAAGTAAAAATCCATTATAAATTAATGGATTTTTACTATGCTAAATGATTTTAAAATTTTAAATTTTGAAGGAAATGCCATGAAATTAAAAAATACATTAATGCTTATAAGTACATACTCTGTTATGGCTTTTAGTGCTCAAAGCGCTTATGCGATTGTATCTTTAAATGATACAAATATAAGTGAAGATGAGAAAAAAGTTAAAGAAAATAAAGCGATACTTTCTGTAGATCAAAGTTTTTCTCAAAATGAAACAGAATACACAGTATATGATAATTTGAGTATAAACTTTAAAAATAAAAAAGTTGATAAGAAATCATTATCAAATAATAAGAGTGAACAAAATTTAAATTATATCGATATAAATACCAATGATAAAAAAGTTTTTATTGATAAGGGATCTTATGAGATTTATTTAGATAAAAATATTTCAAAAAGGAGTATAAATAATTCATCGTCAAAAAACTCAAGTAGCTTAAAAGCTAAAAAAGAATATAAAGTTGCTTTTAATAATAAGACAAAAAAGTTTGGTATATTAACTGGCAATGCTGTTTTAAAAATAAATCCTGAAAGCACAGTGCAAATTCCTGATAACACATTTTCTATAGTTAGAGCTTACAAAAATATGGGTCTTTATATTATTAAAGTTCCAAGCGATTTAAAAATCAATGAGTCATTAGCAAAATTAAAAGAAGCAAATCCCATGGTTGAAAATCTCACAAGTGATGCCAATGATCCTAACGCATCCTCTTTAAAAGTTGAAGTCATAGAAAACTTTAAATCAGCAATGTGATTTAAATTCAGTTTATTTTCGAAATTAATTTTGCATCGCCCTGACTTTTATTTAAAGGCTATAGGGCTCATATTTTGTTATTTAAATAAAGGAGTTTTAGACAGACATGGCTCAAAATAAAAATGTTTTATTTTCTGTTTCTATTCTTGTTGTTTCTTTTGTAGCATCCTGTGGAAAATCAAATACAATCTCACAGCAGCATTTATCTGAAAATCAATTGATGACAGTTTCTATACAAGAGGATGAGGAACTTTCTGATTCCTACTGCACTGATTTAAATGATGAACAAAATAATCCACTGGGAAAATATCAATGGCACCTTAAAAATTTAGGTCAACTTTCATTTGCGACAACCCCTGGAAGACCTGGTGTCGACATTAATGTCAGTCGTGTATTAAAAGACAACTGTTTGAGTGGAAAAGGAGTTCACGTTGCTGTCGTTGATTCAGGAATGGAATTGGCTCATCCTTCTTTACAGCCCAATATCGACAATCGCCCCAATGAGTCTTCAACCTGGTCCTTAAATTTTCGTAAGAATTTGCTAAGTCCTTTCGATCCTTCACCTATTCCTGAAGATGACAGTGATCACGGTACTATGGTTTCAGGAATTATTGCTATGAGAAGTAATTTAGGTTTTGGAGGATCGGGGGTAGCTCCCCGTGCCCAGCTCGCTGCCTATAATGTGATTAGTCAAGGATCACAAACGTTCCAAAATTTCTTAGATTCATTAGGGGGATCAGATGCTTCGAATGGAAATGATATTTTTAGCATGAGCTATGGTTTTAGTAATATGAAACAAATTCCAGATGATAATGCTTCTGTTCGTGCTTCTCTTGCCGCCTTTAAAATGGGAACGAGACAATTGCGCAATGGAAAAGGCGCTCTTTATGTTAAAGCAGCTGGAAATGGATTTAGTCGTCTCGGCATGTTTAGTGGCTGGGCTTGCCAATCTGCAATTCAATTCAATGTATCCTGTCAAAATTCAAATATGAATTTGGAAAACTCGCTTCCTGAAGTCATTACTGTAGGTGCTGTGAATGCCCACGGTGTCAAATCGAGTTATTCGACAACAGGTGCATCTCTGTGGATTAGCGCTCCTGGTGGGGAATACGGTGTTGATAAAAGTTGGGTAGAACATCATGTCAACAAGTTGGGTGATGTAATTGATTGGAATGACTACAGAGCAACCATCGGTGAGCCCGCCATTGTGACTACTGATGTGAGCGGAACGCGTTATGGTGTTAGTAAATATTCAAAGCTTTTAGACAAAAAAGAAATTTTAGGGATTCGTAATGAATTCAATGCTTGTGATATAGAAGAAAATAAAGATGGTAACTATACAAACTCTATGAATGGAACATCTTCAGCAACTCCTATTACTTCAGGAAGTATTGCTCTTATATTAGAAGCAAATCCAGATTTAACATGGAGAGATGTGAAATATATTCTTGCTAAAACAGCAACAAAAATAGATCCCGATTTCGCTGGAGTCTATATGCAACTGCCCAATGGTGAATCTTACCAAGCAGAACAAGGTTGGTTGGATAATGCTGCTGGTTTTCATTTTTCAAACTGGTATGGTTTTGGTTTGGTTAATGTAGGAGAAGCTGTTTCTTTAGCTAAAAATTACGATGTGGATTTAGGAAATTATGTGGATCAATACTGGTTTCCAAAATACTTTAGTGCTATGAATTTAGTTGTAAAATCAGGCGATATTAAGGGATTGGTAAACTCAGTTCGCATTCCTAAGTCAGAATCATTATCTATAGAATCAGTTCAAATTAAAGTCACAATTGAAAGCAAATATGTAGGAGATGTCGCGCTTGAATTGACCTCCCCCAGTGGAACAAAAAGTATTATTTGGCATGCGGGAAATGCTTTTTCAGGAAATGGAAATATAGTTGATATGCCAATGCAATCAAACGCATTTTATGGAGAAAATAGTGCTGGAGAATGGAAATTAAAAGTTATAAATACGGGTTTACATAAAGAAGATGCGACTTTCAAAGGTTGGAAATTAAAAATATCTGGACATAAGTAAATATAAATATAAATTTGAAATTATTTAGGAGTCGATATGAATTTAAAAAATGTGATTTTATCTTTATCAATTATTGTTTTTATAGGTTTAATTTCTTTGAAGGTGCAGGCTTCAGAAAAACTTACAAAAATCTCTGAAGAAACAAATTCAAAGCAATTTAATGAAAAAGATGTAGCCAAGAATTTTTCTCGTGGAGAAAGTTTTATTCAGGGTGGAGTGACATATACTGTTTATCCCGAATTAAAAGCAGAATTTAATAAAAAAAATGAAAAAGAAGTACCAAGCCAAGGTAATAAATCAAATATTGTCATGAGTAACAAATCATTTACAATTTATAATGCAGATGGGCATGGAAAGAAGGAATCTCCTTCAAAAGGAAATCAAATCGTACTAAATGAAAACTCCGAAAGCTTTGGGATCCTTAGTGGAATCATAATTGTCAAGATGAAAAATAATTCTTTATTTAATGACTCTTCCTTTGAGATTGTGAAGAGCTATCCAAAGTTAGGTTATTACCTTATTAAGATTCCGAATGGCTTTAAAATTCAAGACACTCTAAATAAAATTCAAAAAAATAATAATGTAGAAGATACTACTGTTGAAGTTATTGAAAACTTTAAAGAGCCTCTTTGATTGATTTGCTTTAACTAAAACAGGTATAGATTTTTTTGGAAAGTTAATATAACAGAAGATATCTGTATAACTTTTTAATTATATGAAATTATTTAATATATTTTAATATTTTATAAAATAACAATTATAAATAAATTAAATACAGATTATCTAAATTTTTCTTGATACTGTGTTTTTTTTGATCTATGAAGGCAGCGGCAGACAAAGCCGGTTTTTTTGCGCAAAAGAGAAAACTTAAAAATAAAAACTCTATATTAAAATTTAAATTCATTGAGGCTTTAAATGAAATACTCTTATGTTGTTAGTTTGTCATTTTTATCTTTATTAGCTTTGCCTATTATAACGAGTTGTGGAGGAAATTCTTCATCTCCTCCAAATAAACATACTGAAAGAAGTAATACCTTTTTAAAAGCAAATGTGTCTGTACTTCCTACGAAAGATTTTCAACTCCCAACTAATAAATTTAAATTAATGGGAATCTATTCGAATTGTGCTGGTAAATTAGAAGGTGAGGAATGGTTTCATTCGAAAGATACATCTAGTTTGATATTAATGAAAGTTGATAAAGATAATATAGATAATAAAGATTGTAAATTATCAATAACAGGATTTAGTTTTGAAGAAAATGGAAATACCTTTGAATATAAATATATTAATGAGAATAATAAGGAAATTAAAGGCCATTTATTAGTAGAAAATTTTTCTGATCTAGATAGCATTAAATCTTCCTTTAAAATAGAGGGAGTATTCACTGATTTACAGAAAAAAGATAAAAACTTAAATGAATTTATATATGCAGATGCTAAAATAGATCCTGTTGATTTTAGTCGAGATCCTACAATTACAATTGTCTTATCTGAAATGAAAATATTTGACTCAAATGAAATAGCTGGATTAGATCTTGTAAAAATTGATAAACATGAAATTTATTCTGAAAATGAAATAAAGCTAAATTTGAAACAAATTCCTGCTCCTGATTATAGCATAAATCCTTCAGAGAAACTGAAAATAATATACGATGTTTCCAGTCGTGTTGTTTTATATTCTGGAAAAATTTTATTTACGAAAAATAAAACTCTAGGAAACAAATATGTTATTGCACCAAATGAAGATTTAGAGAGTCCTATTTCATATCAAAAAGTTCATGCCTTATTTAAAAATACTGATAATGTATTTAATACTGTGGACAGCATTGCTATTTCAGGAGCGCAATTGCAAAAACTTGCAAAACTACCTCATAAATTAGAATCAAAGCAAGTGACAAAAGCTTATGTTATATTTCAAAACGAAAATTCAGATTTAAATTTAAGTAGCTATCAAATTTATACAATCACAATTGAAATGAAAGATGAAAAGAAAAAATCAAATTAATGTTTTATTTTTTCCAAATCTGATCGCGAAGCTCTTTGCGCTTTAAGGCAGCTTCGCTTCTTTCTTTTTGTTTATCAGAAACAATTTGCAGGTGTGGAATAGTTACAGATTTCGAATTTTCGTCTAATGCCACCATGGTGAAGTAACTAGAAAGAACGTGGTTTGTGACACGCGTACGTGTGTCTTCAGCGACAACGCGGATTCCCACTTCCATGGATGATCGCCCTGTATGATTGATTGTTGCTGAAAATGTAACGATTTCACCTACGTGAATGGGATGTCTAAAAAAAACCTGATCAACAGATAAAGTAACGACATAATGGCCTGAATAGCGCGAGGCGCAAACGTAGGCGACTTGATCGAGCACTTTTAAAATATGTCCCCCATGAACTTTTCCTGAAAAATTGGCCATATCAGGCGTCATCAGAACGGTCATTTCGATAGAATGCTCGCTATCCGCAGTATTTTGCATAACAACTTCCTTTGTTAAGTAACTTTTATTTACTTAATCATAACATTTTATGTGCCTTGCAAACTATTGACGAATATTAAATTTTTGATACAGAAATTTTGTAGTATTTGGATAGGAATTTTTTTTTCATTAAGAGTTTTTATTGACATGGAAGGGATTGAAATAAAATCAAAAACATCTTCAAACTCATGCGAGAGTGCGCCAGGAAAAAAAATAATATCTTTGCCTTTATTTATAGAAAGAATTTCTTTAATTAATATAAATAAATAATTTCTATTGGTATAATAAGATGAGTGGATGACGTTTTGGAAATCATCTCCCTTATTATAAAAGCATAATGAAAAAATTTGATTGTTATTTGTAGCATAAAATATATTCATATTTTTTATTGCTAGTATATTACAAAAATCAAGATAAGATAATACAGATTCACAGGGTGGTCTATTTAAAATAATAAATTGCCAAATTCTAGTTTTTTCAAAATCGGTTAATTCAAGTAAATTTTTTTTAAACAAAATTTGAATAGGATTGTTATCAAAAATACTTTTAAATTTTTCGAGTTGTTCCATGATAGATTTGCAATTATTAAGTGCTATTTGATTTGATATATTTGTCCCTATTTGTGCTAAAAATGTTTTTCCTGTAGGAATAAAATTTAAGTTTGCATAAAGTTTATTTTTATCAGCAAATAAAAAAATAAAGTCTGCAGCATTTTCAATTGCCTTCATTTCTGCCATGGTCACTGCTTTTTGAGCAAGACCTAAATTACGATATTTAGGATGAGTGCAGACACTGCCAATGCAATAGGCGCTCAAACGTGTCCCATTGACATGGAATGAAAAAGGATAAATAGAGCAAAACGATGCTATTTTATTTTTCAAACGTAGTAAAAAAAGATGCTCTCGATTTTCTTCCTGAAAAACTTGCGGAAAATTTTTTAAATATTGATTTGTTTGGAAACAAAGATTGGTTAGAATTTCAAGATCAGCGAACGAAAAGTCTTTATCACGGATGATTTGCTGTTGCACTTCGGCATCATGCATCAACTTTTCCTTCAATTAAGGTACCAATTTTTTCGCCCACTTGTACTAATGTCTCAAAACCTTCTTCAGATGCTTTGATGAGATCTTCATCGAACTTCATTATTCCACGCTCAAAAAAGAAAATACAAGTACTACCGCCAAATTTAAAGTAACCTTTTTCGTCCCCTTTTTCGACTTGCATGGCGGGGCGATAAGTTTGCACAATGGTACCAACAAATAATGCGCCTACTTCCATTAATAAAACTTTGCCAAAATTGTCCGAATCAAGTTCACAAAGAGTTCTTTTATTTAAGCAATAAACAGGAATTTTTTGTTCTAGAGCGTAAGGATTTACAGAGTGAAGAAGCCCTGGAACAGATTTGGTTATTCCTGCTTTTCCGGAAACGGGAAAATGAAAACGGTGATAATCCGATGGGCACAGTCTTAAAATTCCACATGATCCATTTTTATAACGCTCCGCTAAGCTTTCGTTGCCATTAAAAAGATCTGTAAGTTTAATGGGCGCCCACTTTAAATAGGTAATAATAGAGTCATTAATATTAGGAAAAACGAGTAAACGGCCGTCGCCGGGAGAGTTTATTCCGGGAGCTAATCTATTTACCGGACGAGCACGAGGGTGTAATTTTCTAGCAAAAAAATCGTTAAAAGAATGATATTCAGATATATCTTTTTCAGATTCAGAAACATTTATTCCCATTGATTTTACAAATTCTTCAATTTTATGTTTGCTTGCTCCTGAATCATTGTAAGCACCATAAATGTTACTTATCCATTTATTTGTGAGGAATTTTTCTGTAAATGCAGCACCAGCAGCACTGCCATAAAAAATTTTCATAGCGTCTTCACCATAAATTTTTTCGATGAATTTTTCGCCACTCATTCTTTTTATAACTTCAATTTGTTTTGTTGTATTTCCTAAAATTGATCTCAACATTTTTAATTTATCCCTGAGTGATGATCTCATAAATGACAGTGTGTATCATAGTCACTGTCATTGTCATTTGGCAACTGTTAATATTTTTTCGACAATTTTTCCACCTTGAGAACCGCTTCCTGGCCCAAGATGGATTAAATAATGAGCATGCTGTTGGAAAAGTTCATGATGTTCTACAATGACAAAAGTATGTCCTTCGTAACTTAGATTGAGCAATGTTTCAAAAAGATTACCCACATCTTTTTCAGATAAGCCGCGTGTCGGTTCATCAAGAATACAAAATAATTTTTTATCAGATTTTGCAAGTGCAGCACATATTCTTAGTCTTTGTGCTTCTCCTCCCGACATAGATGTTGTCATCATGCCCAGAGGAATATGCCCTAAACCAAGTTGACAGCAGAGTGAAATCACCTTACCAAAGCCCGCTTCTCTTCCAAGTCTCACTTTGCAATCTTGTAAACTTGTTGAAAGCCACTCATGAATATTTTTACCATTCCATTTAATATCTAGAATTTCGTTACGATAACGAGTTCCCTTACAATCGGGACATATTTTTTCCACTTCGCCTAGGAAAAAAAGATCCTCTTGTATGATTCCCCGACCATTGCAATTTTCACAGCTTCCCGCTCCATTAAAGGAAAAGTCAGATAAATTAAAACCAGCAAATTTAGCTTCTTTTGTGGCGGCAAAATTTTTCCTTAATATATCCATTAATCCTAGGATGGTTGCGGGGACGCTTGTTGCTGTTCTGTGAAGTGCTTTTTGTTCCACACTGACAATGTGCGATGTTTCAAAAAAATCTTTGGGAACCGTAATTTTTTCCCAGGTTCCAATACTTGCATCGAAATCAGCATCGCCATTTTTTGTCAAATTGTAATCTTTTAATTTATCAAGTGCCGCCTCTAGACCAAAACGGATTAGTGTTGTCTTTCCTGCGCCACTTGATCCTGTAATCACATTAATTCTGTTTAATAAAACTTCGAAATTTAAATTTTTACAATTGAGTGCTGAAAATTTTTGAATTGAAATTATTTTTTCATTTTTAAGTTGCTCTTGAGATATTATAATTTGCTTTTTAAATTGTAAATTATCTTGATTAAATTTTGTGATTAAAGAATTGGGAATATTATTTTTAATTGGTAATAAATGTCCCCCTTCTTCGCCTCCACCAGGGCCTAATTCTAATATTTCATCCGATGCCATGATAAGATCTTTATCATGCTCAACCATAATTATTGTGTTACCTAAATCTCTTAATTCTTTAATACATTGAATTAAAGTTGAAATTTCATTTTTTCCTAAGCCCACACTAGGTTCATCAAGTACATAAAGAGCATCGGTAAGGCCATTGCCAATTACCCGGGTTAATAAAACTCTTTGATACTCTCCCCCTGATAACGTTTTACATCTTCTAAACAAATGAGCAGATCCGAGGCCAAGCTGGTTTAAAAGAGAAATTTTTTTATGAGCTTCGTTATATATTTCCGAAATAGCGGAGAGTTTTTTTTGAAATTTTTTTTCATTTCTTAGGCTTTCGAGCCAATTTAATGTTGATGAAATTTCAGATTCAAATAATTGTGAATACGTTTTATCGAAACATATTGCATTTTGACCGGATTTTCCTATGCGAGCTCCTTGACATTCTGGACATAGAACATATTTTCTATATTTTGCAAGCATGATTCTTGAAGTGCTTTTATACTTTTCTTGTTCAAGAATATTAAAAAATTCATTTAATGTAACGTAATCATTTTTTGATTTTTTATTATTTTCTTGATTACCATTCCAAATAAAATCAATGGTTTCTTTGTTTAATTTATGATAAGGCTCGTTAATAGAATAATGTTTCTTTTTGCAGGAACGAATAAGTTCTTCGCTCATCCAAGAAAATGTTTCCGATGTCCATGGTTTAATAGCGCCTTCAGCTAATGATAATTTAGGATTAGGAATAATTTTATTTTCATCGAGAACGGGGATATTGCCTAGACCATTACATTTTCTACATGCTCCTAATACGGATTGCCAATCTAAATCATTTGCTTGAATAATATGGGTTTGTTGTTCGCATTTTTGGCAATAGGCTTGTACGTGAAATTTTTGTTTATCTAATGAAATACTATTTGAATTTTCAAGTTTGCTAATATTAATAAATGAAAATTTAGGTGAAAACTTAACTTGAGACCAAATGGTTTCTACACGATTCTCAATTTCTGATTTTTCCATGGAACAATTTATTCTGTCGAGAACAATTTCAACTTGATGGGGATAAGATTTGTCATTATATTTTTTTATTAATTCTTCAATATTTAAAATGTTATTTTCTATTGCAATTCTTGAATATCCTTCAACAATGAGATCTTCTGCAAACTTTTTATTTTGGATAAAATACGGAACAGAAACAAGATAAGTTTCTGTTAATGTTTTTTTGTCAGGTGCGTTTAAAAAATCAATTAACTCCTGCGCTAAATTCATTGTTACAGGCGAACCGCAGGCTGTGCAAGAAGGTTCCATAAGTGATATAAATAAAGTCCTCAGAGGTTCAGCAACATCGGAGGATGTTGCAATCACGCTTCGCGGATCTCCCGTACGATTTGATTGTTTTAATGCAATAGCTGCTGGAATATTCTCAATACTTTCAAAATCACCTTGTGGTAATCCTTGTAAAAATTGGCGTTCATAAGTGCCAAGGGTTTCTAAAAACCGTCTTTGGGATTCAGAATAAATGGTGTCAAAAGCAAAACTGCTTTTACCACTACCAGACACTCCTGTAATTGTAATCCATTTTTTTAAAGGAATTTTAGTATTTATATTTTTAAGATTATGAGTACGGACGCCAGTACATGTAAGATATTCTGAATCGGTATTCATGTTACTTTCTTTTTTTTTATTTTATTTTTTGAAGATGTTTAATAAAACATTTTATTAAACATCTTCAAAACTATTATGTCTAATTGTTAAAAATTTTGTAATCCAAGGGTCATTTAAATTTAGCAAATCTTCTTTTGTGCCTTTGCCTATTATTTTTCCATCTTTTAATATGGCAACATTTTTTGAAAAACGAAATGCCACATCGATATTTGATGTCACACTCACCATGGTGGTTCCCACACTTTCGCCAATTTTATGAATCATATCAATGACAATTGTTGTAGTCACAGGATCTAGTCCTGCTGTAGGTTCATCAAGAAGAGCGAGTTCGGGGTTGGTAATAAGAGCACGAATAAAGCCCACTCTTCTTCTCATGCCGCCTGATAATTCACTTGGGATTTTGTCTAGAGAATGTGAAAGTAAAACTTGATCTAAAAAGGACAGAACTTTTTTTTCTCTGTCTTCCTTAGAAAATGCAGTCATATTTTCCATTGCAAAAAGTAAATTTTCTCTTACGGTCATAAAGTCAAAAAGGGCTCCTTGCTGGAAAGCCATCCCCATTTTTTTAAAGAGGTCTGCGCGTTGAGCGTCTTTTAATCGATTGACTTCTTTGTTCAGAACGTTCACTGAACCTGATTGCGGTTTGATGATTCCTAATATAACCTTAAGAAGTGTGCTTTTACCAGATCCGCCTGGCCCAAGAATGGTTAAAGAAGTTCCTTTTTCTATTTCCAAATTTAAGTTTTGGAGAACGGGTTTGTTTTTTATAAAGGCGACTTGGATGTCATGCAATGAAACGATATTTGAAGCTTGCACTTAACCTCCTGTTATTCGCACGCAAAGTGATATTTTAAGTTAAAATAAAAAATATTGCAATATTTTTGTTTTAAATTTGGTAGAGTGTTTTTAGATGAGAGATATCTTGTTTTGATGAATTTTTATGAGAAAATTGTGAAAAATATGTTTAATAAATTTTTATTTATAGTTTTTAATGTTGTAATAATGTTTTTTATTTTTTTTATTGATACAAAAGTTTATGCAGATGAAAATCAAGAAAAAAAATCTTTGGTTCATTTAAATAATAATGAATACCTTATGAATCAAATAGAAAATCGGACACAGGCTTGCGATTTATTAAAAAACAAAGTTGTAACTTATATCGATCTTGTTTTTTATGTGAAAAAGTGTAAATTAATGCCAATCAAGGATCCTGAAATTACAAATAGTTTAATTCAAATACAAAAAAAATCACTTATATCTCTCTCAGATAAAGTTTACTCTATGATGGAAATGGGCAAAAATTATACTTTCGATGAATATTATACAGATTATAATGCTGATGAAATTGAAAATTTAAAAGATTTATGCATGAAGTTTAATAAAAATATTGTTACTGCAGATGCTTATAGTTTTTATTATATTGACGCTTGCAAAAAAAGATTATTTAAAAAATATAGCGATATTTCTTTTTTTAAAACCAAAAGTAAACCTGTATTTTCTATTAAACCTCGTGAATTAAGCATATTTCCTACAGGTCAAGAAATGGTTGTCAATAAAAATGATCAGGAAACAAGTATGAAAGTTTCTGAAACCTACATAAAAGAAAATTTACCACCTCTAAAGAATTTATGTGCTAATTTAGAAAGAAAAGTAGTAGCATTTCATGCTAGTTTTTTCTTTTTAGAGAATTGCAAACTCTATAAAATTGATGATTTCAATATTACCATTCAAAAAAAAGCAGATATGCTTGGTGGTGTTAAAGAGCTCAATATCAAACAAGCTATTGGAATACCCCAGGTAGGTAAAATAAAAAGCGATGATGTTTTAGCAAAAATGCGTTAATTTAAAGTGAAATCTAATCTGGTAGAATTTTTAAAATAATTCCATTTGTAATATTTTTATTAGGCCAGTTTTTTACGGGCTGCATGCCTTTTTCAAGCCAGTCATTTCCATATCCAATTGCAATAATTTGATTTGAGTCAATGTTAAAAGTATTAGAAAGATATTTTGCAATTGTTTGCGCTCTCATTAAACTTTCAATACGTAAATCATCACTGTTTCCTGCTGCTAAAATAAATCCTTCAACAAGTAATCTGCCATTTTTATGTTTAAAATAGTCAAATTTTTCTTTTAAGAGATCTTCCCCTTGTTTAGAAATTTCATATGAAAATTGATTTAAATCTTGACTGACAAATAATTCTTGTGAAGAAATTTCAAATTTTGGAGTGATCGATATTTTTTTATTAACATATTTTTGCAAAGGAAAAATGCTATCTCCCGCCATAGGACGCCAGTACATATTTCCTGTTTCGACAACATCTTGTGGAATTTTTCCAGGTGATGTTCCTTTGTATTCCATTCCTGTAATGAGGGCTTCAATCATATTTCCATTCATTCTTTCAACATTACCTTTTCCTAAGAAAACCCATCTTCCTGGAGGTAAACACCTTGCAATTTGAACTTCTCCTCCTACGGAGGGCATTAAATGAGATGGGATTTCCATTTCTGAATTAAAATGCCACCCTACTCTAAATTCATTTTTAGTTTGCGTTTTTTGCGAATAATCAATTTTTAAAGTCTGTGTTTGCATACCATTTGGAGTGCATTCCTGTTCGGGAAAGGATTTGTGAAAATAATAACTTAATATGGAATAAGGATAGGGTGAATAGGGTAATGTGTCAGGAAATTTATAACTATAAATTGGTTTTGAATAATTTAAAATTAACATTAGTGCCAAAGAGAATAAATGTCTCCTTATTATTCTTTTTTTAAGAATGTTAAGTTTCATGTATATCCTATAACTTAAAATATAACTTGATTCCTTCTTGCCTTTTCGGCAACCTGCGGAGGGTGCGCTGGGCAAGAATTTGATTTGTCAAATTAGAGTAATGATGGGAAAGAATTTTATAAATGAGAAAAGTTGGAACTATTATTGATAATTTACGAAAAGGCGAGAAGGCTCCTGATAGACATGAAAACCCCTATCTCAAAGAAGCCCTTTCTCTTTCAGAGTATCTACTTACCCAAGAAGAATTAAAAGCAAACTATTTAAATCTTTTTAAGAATAAAGAGAAACCTATTGTTCTTGAAATAGGGTGCTATATGGGCAAAAATGTAATTGAATTCGCTTTGCAAAATCCACAATTCAATATTTTAGGTATCGACATTACATACAAACGAGTTGTCAAAGCGGCACGTAAGCTTAAAAGACTAGCTGTCGATAATGGAAAAATCGCCATATGTGACGGAAAAGCTCTTATCAATGATATTCTTCCTGAAAATGCTTTACACGGCGTTTGTGTTTTCTTTCCTGACCCTTGGCCAAAAGATCGTCATGAAAAAAATCGGTTGCTTAAAAAAGAATTTATTGAAGGACTTTATCAAAAGCTGGCTCCCAATGGCTTTTTTTGGTTCAAAACAGATCATGAGCCCTATTATTTAGAAACCAATAAAATTGTGTTAGATTGCGGTTTTAAAGCAGATGATGTGCAAGAAGGTGAGCCTTTGACTCAACCTCGGAATTTTCTAGGAGGGCCTTATGAAACGGCTTTTCAAAAGCTGTTTACAGAAAAGGGAGTTCCTTTTTATCAGCGGGTCTATCTTAAAAAATAGAAAGTTGTGATGCCATGCAGAAAATCTTAGAAAGTGATTCTGTAAATTCCAAAATGGCACAGAGAGCGGCCTTGATCGCCGCTCTCTGTGCTGCGGGATTAGCTATTGGAAAGCTTTCTCTTTTTTTATTCACCGGTTCCTTAGTTGTAGCTCTTTCGGCGTGGGATAGCACCATGGATATGATTGTCAGCCTTGTAAATCGCAAGATTGTCAAATTTTCCAGACTCGATCCCGACAACAACCATCCCTACGGACATGGCCGGGTTGAAAGCATTGCTGCTTTAGGTCAGGGATGTTTAATTATTGGTGGCGCCATAGGTATTATCGTTTCTAGTGTGCGACAAATATACGATAGTTATAAAGGTAAAATAGAATTAGATTATCATTCCGATTGGCGACAAGTTGTTTTTTTTATATTCGCAGCATTTGTCAGTTTTTTAGTTACAAAAATGTTAAAATCTAAGGGAACATTATTAAAAAGTCCGGCGTTGTTAGCTGATTCAGAGCATTACAAAGTTGATTTAACTACTAATATTGCAAGTGGAATTGCTATTTTAATAGTGATTTTACTGGGAGATCCCATTCTCGATCCTATTATCGCTTTTGGATTTTCTTTATATATTATTTATGGATCTTTTGGACTCATTAAAACAAGTATTAATGAACTTATGGATCATGATATTTCAGAAGAAATAAAATTGCAGGCTCAGTTAAAAGTAAAAAACACGGACAATCGAATTCAAGATATTCATCGTTTTCGAGGTCGTAAAAGTGGACATAAATACTTCTTTGATTTTCATGTTACTTTGCCAGACGATTTATCTTTTCAAGAAGTTCATGTTATTATTGAAAAAATAGAAGAAGCTCTCGCCCTAGAGTTTGAAGGAGATGTCATTGTACACGCTGATCCCAGTAGTGTAAGATTAAAATTATGAAATTAAAAAAAGAAATTTTAGATTTATTAAATCAAAATGGTATTTTGTCCGCAGGAGTGTTTTCTTTTGAAAAAAATCATTCCCTTATTTTAGAAAAAGATATACCTGCATTTCAAAAATGGCTTTCTGAAAATGCTCATGCGAAGATGACATTTTTAGAAAATAATATAGAAGCTAGAAAAGATCCTTCCCTTATTTTACCGAATGTTAAAAATGCTCTTATCTTCTTGTTTCCTTACGCAGCTGGTCATAGAGTTCGAAATAAAAAAAAAGAAAATGCGCATAATAATATTCAATTAAATCATAATTCAGAATCGATACTAGCTAAAAAGTTAATTTCAAAATATGTATATGGCAAAGATTATCATAAAGTATTAAAGAAACAGTTAAATTTAATTGCGACAAAACTTCAAAAGCAAATTGGCAATCCGTTTCAATTTCGTGCTGTTGTCGATTCCATTCCCTTTTTTGATAGAGCCTACGCACGCGAAGCCGCATTAGGTTTTATTGGTAAAAATACCATGCTAATTCGTCCGGGTATGGGGAGCTTTTTTTTTATTGCGACTCTCCTCACAGATGCTTCAATTCAGGATATTTGCGATTTAAATTTAGAAAATAAGAACGCCATACTTAATCTAGATTGCGGTGACTGCACAAAATGTCTTGATGCTTGCCCTACCCAAGCTTTTAAAAAACCTTATTTTTTAGATGCCAATCGATGCCTTTCTTACCTTTCCATTGAGCATAGAGATATTGTAGACAATGAATTTATTCCCCACTTTGCAAATACAATTTATGGTTGTGACATTTGCCAAGAGGTGTGTCCTTATAATCTTGTGACAAGTGATTTTAAAATATTAAAAGAATTTTCGAATTATCATAATCCTTTTCAAATCATCACCGCTAAAGACATGGCACTCATGGATACAGATCAATATGAAAAATGGTTTGGTGGAACGGCAGCAACTAGGGCTAAATATCAAGGACTGGTTCGCAATGCCTTATACCATTTGCATTCGGTTTCTGATTCTTCATTGCCAGCGATCTTGGACAAATTATGCGCCTCAGAGTATGAACTTATTTTGAAAACGGTTATGCAACTGAGAGTTCTGCAAAAAGCGTGAGCGTTTAAATTTAATTAAGCTTAAATAGATATTTGATAGTTGCTCTTTATGTTGAGTTTTAATATAAAGAGTAAATTAAAAGGAAAAATAAAATGCGGATTAGGCGCCTTATAAATTTTAATATTCTTTGCAGTATAATGTCTGTATTCTTATTTTCATCCTGCCAAACAGCAAAATGGACACCTTCAGGCATTCAAGAAGGTTATGAAGCCGTAAATCCGGCATCTGTCATAGCCATTCCTGTTTTTATGTTGCCTGATCCTTCGAAGTCTTCATCCATCGATCCGGCTATTGTAAATACCCATCAAATTATTTCTAAAATTCAAGAGAAAGTCATTCAATCATTTAATAAACAACCTAATATTAATGGGCATTCATTTGCAGCTGTATCAAATATAATTGGAAATACAAAGCCCTCTCTTTTAGATAATTTAAATGAAAGTATGAAAATTATTGCTAATCGATTTAAATCTAATGAAACTTCGACGCGCACACTTATTACATCTTCTTGTTTAGCAAGAAAAAATTTCCTGGAATTTTATATTCATTGCGTTTCTCCTGATAAATTATGGATCGAAAATTTAAATACTCTAGCAGCTAAAGTATTAAATGCAGATACCGCCTTAATTGTTGTTATTAATGATATTGAATCCAATCTTGACGTTGATATTTATAGTATAAATGGTGGTTTTTCTGTTTTACTTGTAGATACAAACAACGGAAAATTAATTTGGGGAAGAGATGGTTACGCCTCATTACAAAATCCAAAGGAAAAAAAATATTATCCTAGTTGGGATGATTTAATTAATAGTATTTTTAACGAACAATTTTGGGATAAATTTCCAGGTAGAATTGTAAATCAAAAGAAAACATAACGAGTTCGATAAATAAATATAATACTCGATGAGGTTTTTCAATGACAACTCTTAAAAAAGATCCTCAACGCAAATCTGAATTTACCACAGCATCTAATTCCTTAATTGAAGAAATTTATTATCCTGAAAATGCGAGAGACAATCAGCATTATTTAAAAAATATTGGATTTCCAGGTGAGTTTCCTTATACCCGTGGTGTTCACGCAAAAATGTATCGCAGTAGTCTTTGGACAATGCGGCAGTATGCTGGATTTGCTACAGCAGAAGAAAGTAACAAACGCTATAAATATTTGTTGAGTCAAGGGCAAACAGGGTTAAGCGTGGCTTTCGATTTGCCAACGCAAATTGGTTATGATTCCGATAGCCCTGAAGCCGAAGGAGAAGTGGGAAAAGTGGGTGTTGCTATCGATACCCTTGCCGATATGGAGGTTTTATTAGAAGGAATTCCTTTAGATAAAATTTCCACTTCTATGACGATTAATGCTTCCTCAGCCGTCTTATTGGCTCTCTATATTTGTGTTGCAGAAAAACAAGGAATATCCAGCGATAAATTACGTGGTACGATTCAAAATGATATTTTAAAAGAATATATTGCGCGTGGTACTTATATTTATCCACCTAAGCAATCGATGCGCATAATTACAGACATTTTTTCTTATTGCAAAGAATCTGTTCCTTTATGGAATACGATTTCTATAAGCGGTTATCACATTCGTGAAGCAGGAAGTACCGCTTCTGAAGAAGTTGGATTTACTCTTGCCAATGGCATTGCTTATGTTGAAGCAGCAATACAAACGGGTTTAGACGTGGATGAATTTGCTCCTCGCTTATCCTTCTTTTTCAATAGTTTTACCGATCTTTTAGAAGAAGTGGGAAAGTTTAGAGCGGCAAGACGGATGTGGGCAAAAATTATGAAAGAAAGATTTGGTGCTAAAAATCCAAAAAGTCTTATGTTACGTTTTCATACGCAGACTGCAGGTTCTACTTTAACAGCGCAACAGCCCGATAATAATATTATTCGTGTTACGATTCAGGCATTAGCCGCCGTTTTTGGTGGAACACAAAGTTTACATACAAATAGCAAAGATGAAGCACTTGCATTGCCTACAGAAGAATCGGCACGCATTGCCATTCGTACACAACAAGTTATTGCTTATGAAAGCGGTGTTGCTGAAACTGTAGATCCTCTTGCAGGGAGCTATTATGTAGAAGCACTAACCGATCGCATTGAAAAAGAAGCACTCGATATTATTTCAAAAATAGACTCTATTGGGGGAATGGTAAAAGCGATCGAAGAAGGATTTGTTCAGGCTTCCATTCAAAAATCAGCTTATAAATATCAACAAGATATTGAAAATCAAAATCGAATTATTGTAGGAGTAAATAAGTTTACAGTCGATGAAAAAGATCACTCTGAACTTACAAAAATTGATGCTTTAGTTGAAAAAAATCAAATAAAAAGATTAAAAAAAATTAAAGAAACAAGAGCTCAAAAAGCAGTTGATGAAAGCTTGCAGCAATTGAAAATAGCGGCACAAGGAACAGATAATTTAATGCCATATATTATTCGCGCTGTGAAATCTTGTGCGAGTATTGGTGAAATTTGTAACGCCATGCGAGATGTATTTGGAGAGTATAAGGAAAATATTATTTTATGAATGAACATGTTTCTAATTTAAAAGAAGATAGAAAATCTTTTAAAGTAATTAATGTAAATTATAATAATAGGAAAATAATTGAAAGACCTCCGTGGGATAAATATTTTATTGGAATAGCAGAAGCTGTTGCAAAAAGATCACACGATGGAGAAACTCAAGTTGGTGTTGTTATTATTGATGAAAATAAGAGAATATTAGCAACAGGATACAATGGATTTCCTCCTGGTTGTGATGATACGACGTTACCTAATTTAAGACCAGATAAATATCCATTTATGGTGCATGCGGAAATAAATGCCATTGCGGCATCGAGGCAAGATCTCAGAAATTCGGCATTATATTGTACTTATAGCCCCTGTCGTGATTGCGCTAAAGCGATTATCACAGCCGGTGTAAAAAAGGTGGTATTTAAAACAGCTTATAAAAATGAAGATTATGAATTTGTTATTAACTTTATGCGTTCATGTGGTATAGATGTTCACCAATCAAGCTGATTTTAATTTAAATATTGCCAATATTATTTCTTTGATGTAAGAAGGGATGAGTTTGGAGGTATAATATGAAATTTGGCGAATTTATTTATGGTTAAACAATTGCTGTATTTAACTATATTTTCATATTTATTACAGACAAACTGTTTATGGGTATTATGTAAGCTCTTCCGATAAAGCCATTCTCCCTTTTAAAAATTCAGTTGCCAACGGGCGTCTTATTGCAGCTTATATAAATAAAAAAGATGTATTAACCGCCATTGTTATCAATGACAGTGGTTTTGTCTATTCCGTCTCAAAAGTAAGTCCCAGTGATTTTGCTATTCGGACGATTGGTGTTGCAAGCGCATTAGCTTCTCAGGAACCCTAAATGATTTTAATAAGATAATCTTATTAAAGAATATTACAGTAACTCCAAAAAAGATATAAATTTTTATAATATTTCAAATTCTTCCCATCGAGAAAAAAAAATTCCTTGACAGCTTTCAATGCACGGTTACTTTCCTTAGGTGCCGGGGCAGTCTTTTGTCCCTGAAATATTAGCTTTTTATTTGTGGGTATTTCCACTCTTTTTGGAGGTTCATTATGAAGATTCGTCCACTTTCAGATCGTATTTTGGTTAAGCGTGTAGCAGAAGAAACTAAAACTGCTGGCGGCATTCTTATTCCAGACAATGCCAAAGAGAAACCCGTGGAAGCAACTGTCGTTGCTGTAGGCAATGGCAAGGTTCTTGCTGATGGCCAAGTTCGCGCTATCGATATTAAAGTTGGTGAGCGCGTTCTTTTTAGCAAGTATAGCGGGACTGAAATCAAGGTTGATGGCGAAGAGCACCTTATTTTGCGTGAAGATGACATTCTTGGCGTAATTGGTTAATTGATATCTACTTTTTTAAGCAAATGAAATTGAGGAGATCCCTATGTCAGCTAAAATGATTAATTTTGGTGAAGATGCTCGTAAAAAAATTCTTGTTGGTGTGAATACTCTGGCAGACGCTGTCAAAGTCACTATGGGACCGAGAGGCCGTAATGTTGCTATCGACAAATCATTCGGTTCTCCCAGCGTAACTAAAGACGGTGTGACCGTAGCTAAAGAAATTGAACTTGAAGATAAATTTGAAAATATGGGCGCGCAAATGGTTAAGGAAGTTGCTTCTAAAACCTCTGACGTTGCCGGAGACGGAACTACAACGGCAACTGTACTTGCTCAAGCAATTTACCGCGAAGGCGTGAAGTTGGTTGCGGCTGGACACAACCCAATGGATTTAAAGCGCGGTATTGATAAAGCTGTGACTGAAATTACAGCGGAACTCAAAAAAATTAGCAAACCTATTGGAAGTCACAATGAAATTGCGCAAGTGGGTACAATTTCTGCAAACTCCGATACGACAATTGGTAATATCATTGCAGAAGCAATGAAAGAAGTGGGCAAACAAGGCGTTATTCAAATTGAAGAAGCGAAGGGTATGGAAACAACCCTCGACGTTGTTAAAGGTATGCAATTTGATCGTGGTTACCTATCCAACTATTTCGTAAATGAAGCGGAAAGAATGGAAGTAAATTACGAAGATGCTTATGTTCTCATCTTTGATAAGAAACTTTCTTCATTGAAAGATCTTGTTCCTATTCTTGAGAAAGTTGTTCGTTCAAGCAAACCACTTCTCATAATTGCAGAAGATGTTGAAGGGGAAGCTCTCGCTGCCCTTGTTCTCAACCGTCTTCGCGCAAACCTCAAGATTGTTGCTGTAAAAGCTCCTGGCTTCGGCGATCGCCGTAAAGCGATGCTTGAAGACATCGCTATTTTAACGGGTGCGACAGTTATTTCCGAAGAATTAGGTTTGAAACTTGAGTCCACAACTCTTGAGCAACTCGGCGTTGCAAAACGCATCCGTTGTGACAAAGACAATACAACAATTATTGATGGTCACGGCCAAAAAGCAGATATCGAAGCTCGTATTAAACAAATCAATAAACAAATGGAAGACACAACTTCTGATTACGATCGCGAGAAACTCCAAGAACGCCTTGCTAAAATTTCTGGTGGCGTTGCCGTTATCCGTGTAGGCGCAGCAACAGAATCCGAAATGAAAGAAAAGAAAGCGCGCGTTGAAGATGCACTTCATGCGACACGCGCGGCAGTTGAAGAAGGTATTGTGCCAGGGGGCGGTGTTGCTCTTATCCGTGCACAAAAAGTTCTTGAAGCTCTTCGTGCGAAGTCTACAAATGACGAGCGCTTTGGTGTTGATATCATCTATCGCGCTACCGAAGAACCTCTACGTCAAATTGTTGCGAATGGCGGCCAAGAACCTTCTGTTGTTCTTAATAAAGTTCGCGAAAATTCAACAGCAAACTTTGGCTTTAATGCGAAAGAAGAGCGCTATGAAGACATGGTTGCCGTTGGTATTATCGACCCAACTAAAGTAACTCGTTCGGCATTGCAAAACGCAGCATCAGTTGCTTCTTTACTCTTAACGACAGAATGCATGATTGCAGAACGTCCAAAAGACGATAAAGCTTCGGCAGCTCCTGCAGGCGGCGGATACCCCGGAATGATGTAATTTCTTTTGAGAAATTATATTTAAAAATACTCTTTCACAGAGTTTTTCTTTGTGAGAGAGTGTTTTTTTATGATTGACATCCTCCCTTCCCATGAATGAAGGGGATTCCCTAGATACAAAAGAAAAACTAATTTTTCTTCGTACGAGTCGGCCTATCATGTCCGATAGGGAACATGTTCTTGTATGCGTTGAGTATGTTTATACTCGCATTTACATCACGATCATGGATCGTATTGCACTTTTCACAAGTCCATGTCCTTACTCCAAGACCGATCCGTGGTAGTATTTCACTGCACTTTGAGCACGTCCGAGTTGAATCTCTTTCTGAAATTTCTTTGTATATTGAAGCAGCTCTAACGGCTTTGTACTTCAACATATTTTTAAACATCCCTATTCCTGAATCGAGTGATATTCCTGATAGCTTTTTATTACGATTCATGAATTTACAAGGAACATCACCTACAACAATAAGAGAACATTTTTTAACAATTTTTGTAGATTCTTTATGCAAATAGTCTTGTCTTATATTGGCTACTTTTACATGCAGTTTTCTTTCTTGTTTTGCTTTTGGAAGAGAATGATATTTTTTACTTTTGGATTGTTTTCTTTGTGCAAACTTTTGGCATCTTTTTAAATACCGCATTTTTGCTAAAGCATTTTTTCTTAAATTTGGCCTTTCAATCTTTTCACCATTTGAACAAGTGGCTAGAGTTTTAATTCCAATATCGATACCAATTTTTTTATGATCTTCTCTTTTAATTCCTATTTGCTGACTTTCAAAAGCAACATTTAAATACCAATGCCCACTTTTATCTTGGCAAAATGAGCCTGTTTTTATTTTTGCATCTTCAGGTAGTTCTCTTGAATTCCAAAAAGAAAATTCATTCTTATTATAGGATATTTTTCCATTATGAATTTTAATTGCAGATGATTTAAATGGCACCCATCCTAAAGATTTTTTGCCACGCCAACGCAATAGTGTTTTAAATTGTTTTCTACGTGTGATGTATTCTTCAGATACAAATTGCACTGTTTGTGAATGCAACTCTAGCTCTTTTGAGCTTCCACTTACTAGATTATTCATCTCAAATTTGGTTAAAAAATAAGGGATAGAAGCTTTTTCACCAGATTTTTTATCTTCAATTAACTTAACGGATTTATTTTTAAGAGCTTCTTGTTGAGTTTGTTTGCAAAAATTCCATACCATATTTACAGAACGAGACATCTTAGAAAGCACTCTATTTGCCTTCCCTGAATCTTTAATTCTGTAGTGATATATTGTTATCAGCAAGCTTAAACTCCTTAAGCTTAAAAAAGAATTATAAATGAAACAAAGTTACAAGTAAAGCCATCTTACTACAAACAAAAATTCCTATCGTCTTTTTGCATGCCTCGTCAGGCTTTCACTTAAATCTTGCACCGTTTGGTGCTGCGGTCTTTTCAGCTCGCTTATATCCTCGCTCTGAAGAACGAGGTCTTACGCTCGGTGTGAATAAAGAGTTTCATTTCGAAATCCTACTTTTTATCATTCTTTTTAAATAAATAGGAATATTGTCCATAACCTTCTTTTTCCAAATCAGTAGCGGGGATAAAGCGAAGTGCAGCTGAGTTAATGCAATATCTCTTATGTGTGGGTGCAGGACCATCATCAAAGAGATGTCCTAAATGGGTATGGGCGTAATTCGAATGGACTTCGGTACGTTCTTCGAAAGCAAGTTTGTTATCTTTTGATTCTTTTAAATATTTATTATCGATAGGTTTTGTAAAGCTAGGCCATCCGGTGCCCGAATCAAATTTATCGGTAGAGCTAAAAAGGGGTTCGCCTGAGACAATGTCAACGTAAATACCTTCTTCCTTATTATTCCAAAAAGCGTTTTGGAAGGGGGGCTCAGTCCCTTCTTTTTGTGTAACATTATACTGCAGAGGGGTTAATTTTTTTAATTTTTCATCTTTGTTAATTTTTTCATACTTATCATCAGTTTTATCCGCCATAGCATAACCTACCATTATAAAAAATGCAGCGAGGGAAAGGAAAATCCTTTTATAATCTATCACAGTATATTAACCTCCCAGTAGTTGCAATCTTATATTTTATCATGATTTAATTTAAAAAAATAATATCAAAAAATTGACAAACTTTCTTAATAAATAAAAAATAACATAATTTTTAATATAATGTAAATTTTAAATATTATATGATTGGTTTTTATGAATTCAGAATAAAAAAAAATAATTAAATAAATATATTTTATAATTTATATGGATAATTAAAATTGTATCTGGTACTTTGTTTAGACTAAATGAACTTATATGAAATATAAACCTTGAGGCTTTAAAATGATATTTGCATCAAATGAAACAAATAATCGCATTTATTTTGATTGTAATGCAACAACTCCTATTTTAAAAGAAGCAAGTCAGGCCGTCTTAAGAACAATGGAAAAAGTTTATGGAAATCCGAGCAGCACTCATATGGTGGGGGCGCAGGCTAAAATTATTTTGGAAAGATCACGTGTTTCGGCGAGCGAAGTAATTCATGCTCATCCTTCTGAAATATATTTTACCAGTGGTGCTACTGAGGCAATACAAATATCTGTACTTTCTGTTTTAAAATGGATTTCAGAACAAAAAAAACAAGGTATTAATATAAAAGAAAGGAAGATATTAATTTCAGCAACAGAGCATAAAGCAATTCCTAACGCTATTTCACATTGGTGCTTTGTGCTTGATTTAGACATTGAAATTATTCCAATTGGAGTAGATGAAAAAGGACATATTCTTTTAAATGAAATTGAAATGCATGTAAAAGATACTATTTTTTTATGCACTATGGCTGTTAATAATGAAACGGGTGTTATTACAAAATTAAATGCTATTGAAAATCTAATTCGTTCTCAACAACATCATATTTATTGGTTGGTTGATTGCGTACAAGCGCTAGGAAAAATTGATCTTAATTTTGATAATTTAAGTGTCGATTATGCTGTATTTAGTGGCCATAAAATTCATGCTCCTAAAGGAATTGGTTTTTTATATTTAAGAGAAAAAGCACCGCAGTGCCCTTTAATTGTAGGTGGAGGTCAAGAAAAGGGGGTGCGTTCTGGCACTGAAAATCTTCCTGGTATTGCAGCTATCGGAGTTATTTTAGAGCTTCTGAAAGATCGAAAAAGGGGAAATAAAGTTGAATCGATTAGAAATCATAATGAATTATTAGAATTTCGAAATATTTTACTTGATGCTCTGCAATTAGCATTTCCCAGCATAGTTTTTAATACAGATTTAAACCATTCTGTTCCGACAACAATTAATTTTTCTGTATATGGTCTAACTTCAAAAGAATTGATGAATGTTTTTGACTGCGCCGGAATAAGCATGAGTGGTGGTTCTGCATGTAATTCAAAGTCTGTAAATTATAGTCATGTTTTAGAGGCGATGAATTTTCCAGAATGGCGATTGGCATCAGGAGTGCGTTTATCTTTTAGTTTTGCCACATCGAAAGAAGAAATTATAAAAGGATCTCAAGCTATATTAAATGCAGGAAAAGCTTTTAAAAATTCATGTCTAAATTTATCTTGCAGCATTGAAAATAATTTAGATGAAAACTTTATGACACAAGATGATCTTCATGGTATAATTCAGTTAAACTCAGAATTTGCAAACACCTGGATACTAATAGATTGTTTTACAAAATCCTGTATTGTGATTGATCCTACAGAAAAAAATTTAGATAGAATATTGAATTTAATTCATTGCAAAAATTTGTATGTACAAGCTATTTTAGATACTCATTCGCATGCAGATCATGACTCAGTAAGAAAAATTCTATTTACAAAACTGAATTTAAATGATAATGGATTGGATGTCCTTGGCTGGCCTGAAAACGGAAATATATTAAAATTTAATTCAAATCAATGGGAAATTAAGAAATTAAATACACCAGGTCATACTTTAGATAGTGTTTGTTATTTAGTATTCGATAAAAATAAACTTAAGTATCCTCTCTTTGCTTTTGTTGGGGATACTATATTGCCTGGTGGCTTAGGTCGCACCGATTTTGAAATGAGTTGCATTGAACAATTTTTTCACTCACTGCATTTGTTGAATAAAAATTTATCTCCCCAAACCATGCTTTGTTCTGCGCATGATTATAACAATAATTTAGCAACAAGTTGGGGTGTTGAAAAAAATAATAATTGTTTATTAAAATCATCATTGATATCAGATGATAAAATGACATTTAATTATTTTAATAATGAAAAGAAAAAAATAGATTCAAATTTATCTTTAGATGATAAGACAGATAATATTGTCTGCGGATTGATTTCTGTGAATTATAATGAAAAATCCGACTCTCTTCCTCTGCTAAATCCAGATAAAATAAATGATAAGGAATATATTGTTATTGATATTAGAGAAAGGGCTGAATCTCTCGCATTTAAAGATTGGGCAAGCTTGAATTTAAATCAGCAGCCTATAAATATCCCCATGTCTAAAATAACAAATTTGATGTGTGAATTATTACAAGGAAATGAAAAATATTCCTCAAAGAAAATAATATTATTATGTTCGACTGGTAGAAGATCATTAATCATTGCAAAAAATTTCAGGAGATTAGGGTTTTCATCTGTATTAAGTATTGATGGTGGAGTTGCTTTTTCATCATTAAAAAATTTTGAAAATACATATTAAAAAATAAATATATTATAGATACCCATTATTTTATTATTAACTATAAAAAAATATTAAACATAGATTGATTTTAAATTAAATTATATTATGTTATTATGAATAGGTAATTGATATTTAATTTAATATTTACACCCATACAATTAATGAGGTATTATTATGCAACATAATAATGATTTTTTTATCAAACCAGGTCATCTTACATTAAATCAATTGAAGATGATATATGATGGTCAATATAATAAATTATTTTTATCAGAAGAAGCAAAAATTAATTTAGATAATTCTGTTAAAAATGTAAATAATTTAATTACTGAAAAAAATCCTAGAGCAGTCTATGGCGTTAATACAGGATTTGGAAAATTAGCTAGTACGCGCATTAATGAAAAAGATTTATCAACACTCCAACATAATTTAGTGAAATCACATTGTACAGGAGTTGGCGATTTTTTAGACGAAAGAACTGTTTCTTTAATTTCAGTTATTAAAATTGCTAGTTTATCTATGGGATATTCAGGTGTTAGATATGAATTGTTAGATGCCTTATTGAAATTGATTAATAATGGTTATTTTCCATGCGTTCCTATAAAAGGATCTGTGGGAGCCTCTGGGGATTTAGCACCATTAGCCCATCTTGTAGCGCCTTTAATTGGTGTGGGTTATGTGCAATATAAAGGAAATAAAATTCAGGCACAGGAAGCATTAAAAGAGTGTCACATTGAAAGTTTTGATCTTTTACCTTTAGAAGGTTTGTCTTTATTAAATGGCACTCAGGTTTCTACTGCTCTTGCTTTAAAAGGATTGTTTAAAATTCAAAGTGTTTTTGAGTCTGCTTTGGTGTCTGGTACTTTAGCATTAGAAGCTTTAAATGGTAATTACGAACCTTTTGATCCTCGTATTCATGAATTGAGAGGACATAAAGGACAAATGATTGTTGCTGAGAAAATAAGAGGATTATTGAGTGACAATTACAGTAAAAAAGAAAAGAGTTCTAACTCAAAAGTGCAAGATCCTTATTCCTTAAGATGCCAACCCCAAGTGATGGGTGCGTGTCTTGATCAGATAAATCATGTTGCAAAAACTTTAGAGACTGAAGCCAATGCTGTTACGAATAATCCTATTGCTATTTCAGAAACAGGAGAGTTTCTTTCTGGGGGAAATTTTCATGCAGAACCTGTTGCCTTTGCTGCAGATATTTTAGCAATGGTTTGTACAGAAATATCTTCCTTATCAGAGAGAAGAATTTCTCTAATGGTTGATTCAAATTCAAGCGGCTTGCCTTCATTTTTAGTAAATAATAGTGGTTTGAATTCTGGATTTATGATTGCGCAAGTCACCGCAGCAGCTTTAGTTAGTGAAAATAAATCGCGTTCATTTCCTTGCTCTGTAGATAGTATTCCCACATCGGCAAATCAGGAAGATCATGTGAGTATGGCAACTCATGCCGCTTTTCGTTTAAATGAAATGGCAGAAAATTCAGCTTATGTAATTGCTATTGAAATGTTAGCTGCAGCGCAAGCATTTGACTTACAGCCACATAAAAATATTCCAAATCAATTAAAAAGTGTGTATACAGATATTCGAAATAGAGTTCCTTTTTATGAAAAAGATCGCTATTTTGCAGATGACATTGAATTAGTAAAACAATATTTACTAAAAAATTCTTTTAATATTTTATAATTATATAGATTTTTAATCTAGTGAAGAAGATAATGATTATGATGAAAGAAGTGACTGAGTGGAAAAATTTTGAAAAAAATAATGAAATTCAAAAAGATGAGGTTCATATTTGGAAGATAAAAATTCCATATGACATGTTTAAATATTTAGAAAATAAAAATATTTCTAATTATTTATTAAGTAACGATTTCTTTAATGGTAATTTTAAGAAAGTATTAACTTTAGATGAAATAAATAAATCTTTGAAGTATTTTAAAATATCAGATAAAATAAGATCTCTATCAACTCGTTTTGTACTTAAAAAATTAATATCACTATATTTAAAATTACCTCCACATAATATTCATTTTAAATATAATAAATACTTTAAGCCGTTTTTATCGCATGAAATAAATAATATATCTCTAAATTTTAATGTTTCACATGCTGGTGAATATATTGTACTTGCTTTTTCATGTGAAGATTTAGTAGGAATTGATATTGAAAAATATGATAATTCATTAGATAAAAATTCTCTTGGTAGTTACATTTTTTCAGATTGTGAATTTACAAGCTGGAATAGCTTATCAGAAAATGAAAAAAATTCCTCATTTTATCATGTGTGGTCTTGTAAAGAGGCTATTTTAAAAGGTATTGGAATTGGATTATCATATTTACCAAATAATATCACTGTTGGTATCAATCCAAATGAAAACCCTAAAATTATAAGTTTAAAAGATTGCAAATATGAAAATCATCCTGATTCTTGGAGTATCCGAAGGTTTTACATTCAAAATGATTATTCCTCCATTTTTGCTATTCGAAAAAAGAATTTTAAATCATTATTTTACGAGTGGGATTGGAATAATGTGAGTATATGTTAATTTGTTATAATTTCACCTCCAAATATTTTCCCTGTTATTATACTTCCGTTTATAAGAATAACCCTTCCTAGATTTCCTTCAAATGTAATATTTCCATTAACAGTAGAACTATCAATATAAACAAATTCCTCTCTTTTTATGAAAGAATGTTTTCTAATGTAAATATCTTTAGTTGTGCTTCCTTCGTTAAGCTCAATTTTATCAGTAGTGATATAAATGGGATTTTCAAATTTTGAAGATGAAGTGATAAGTGAACCATTGATATTTGTGTTTCCGATAACAATACTATTATGTGATAAATAAATATCTCCATTAATATGAATATCATTGAGCATCACGTTTTCAGCAATTATTTTTCCTGAAACATAAGTGTTTTTGTTAATTTTCACGTTTTTTAGTTTTACTAAGCCATAATGTGTAACGCATTTTTTTATTGAATTATCAAGTATCAAGCTTCCTGTAAAACCAGAGCACGTATAATTAAGTATATAATGAGTCACTGTAAAAATTATGAATATAATGACTGCCATGGAGAAGATTTTTTTCATACAGACCTATTATTTTTTTTGCTGTGGATTTATAATAAATATTATTTGTATGGGATAAAATATAAAATCTAATTTGTCAAATTTTATATTACAAATTATTATGTTAATATATTTTAAATTATGGGAGTCTATTTCTAAATATTTTGAAGTTATTTTTATTCTGTATAAATAGCTTCTTTTTCAATGTCTGCTGGAAGTTTGATTTTATGACGTTTCATTTCGTACTTACTAAAAACAAATTTTCCTTCTTGCAAATAAATTGGATATAAGGAACTTGGATTCATTGTTGGATTATTAAGAAGTTTTTGCGCCATTTCAACTAAAGCTTTTCCTTGGCTTGCTCCCGTCATGACTAAACCTCCCAATGCTTTTCCTTTGCCAACTGTAAAATCCCAAAATGAGAATATGGGTAATTTTGAATTGGCTGCAGACCATTGTACAACTTTTACCGAATCCACATTTTTCTTATTCTCATCGACCATATTTGCATAAAGTCCTACTATAATTGCCTCATATCCTTTATGAGGAGCATCTATAATTTTTCTTTGCCAGTCAGCAAATTTGTCAAATAAATAAATGTCATAATTAATTCCAGAAAAATTTATAGATGGTTTACCAGAAAAGAAATCTTCATGCACAATTTTTGAGGTAATATCACTATCAAATAATACTAATATTTTTTTCGATTGAGGAATTATATCTTTAATAAAAATTGCAGATCGTCTAATGAGCGGCCTTTCAAGAACTCCTGTGATATATTTAGGCTCTTTATCAAAATAAACTCGTGGATTATTATTAATTCCCAAATATACAGTGCGAATTTTATTTTGTTCTAGTTTTGGGCCAACATATTTTAATGCCGCATCATCACCTATAAAAACCATTGTTGGTTTAACTTTTTGAATTAAATCCCAAGCCTTTAAACCCATTTTTTCGTGCTGATCTTTTGGAAGCCTTTTAGTATCCATCTCAAAAAAAGTGAGATTATACTTTCTTCCAAAGGCATTTCTTATTTCTTTAGCATAATCTGCATCCCATTTATATTCCTTGCTATAGCTTTCAACAATAATAATGTCTTTATTGCCAGCAAATGAGTTTATTGAAATTAATCCGAATATTAATAATATTAATTTAAAAAAGGGTATATAATATTTTTTAATCATGTTAACCTCAAAAGTAATAAAGTAAATGAACCTAATAAAAATATTATATTGTAAATAAAATGTAATAATCAACTGATAAGTTTGAAGAGTCAAAAAATTGCTTATTGTATTTAACTTTAAAGAGTAATTCCAAATTCTTTAAAATTATTTTCAGGAATATAATGCTTTGGTTTGAGTACCTCAATAACAACAGTGAGTTCTTCTTTTTTGCCAGCGCACCAAACAAAGGATTGTGTGTTTCCGTTTATTTGGGTACCCGTTTTTAAATTTTGAATATGTTTAACTTGAATAAATTCTTTTAAATGTTTTTCGAAATGTAAAGCAGTTCCTGAAGCATCGGATCCATAATAATCCCAGACACATGCAATCATATAAAATCCTTTTGGTTAAATATATAGAGTATATTTAACCAATATACTCTGCACCGCCCATATATTTTTGCAATGCTTTTGGAATGCGAATGCGTCCGTCTTTTGTTTGGTGGTTTTCAATTAATGGTATTAAAACACGCGGTGTGGCAACGGCCGTATTATTTAATGTATAACAAAATTGCATTTTGCCATTTTCATCACGAGTTCTAATTTTTAATCTTCTCGCTTGATAATCATAAAAACTAGAGCAACTGTGAGTTTCTCCGTAGCTATTACGGCTTGGCATCCATGCTTCAATATCGTTCTTTTTGACCTGGCCTTGTCCCAAGTCACCGGTACAAACTTGAACAACGCGATAAGGTAATTCTAAAAGTTGTAAGAGATCTTCTGCATTTTTTAGTAATTCAGCATGAAGAATGTCGCTCTTTTCAACATTAGGTTCACATATTACAACCTGCTCAATTTTTTGAAATTGATGGACGCGGTATAACCCCTTCGTGTCTTTTCCGGCAGCTCCCGCTTCACGTCTGAAGCATGTTGACCAAGCGCATACTTTTGCTGGCAATTGTGCTGTGTCTAAAATTTCATTTTGGTAATAACTTGCTAAAGGAACTTCTGAGGTTCCCACAAGCCACATGTCATCTTTTTCAACGTAATAAGCCTGGTCAGCACCGCCTGGCAAATAACCGGTTCCCTCCATAGCGCTGGTACGAACCAAAACAGGAACACTCATTTGCTTATAACCTCTCGACTTTAGTAAATCGAGGGCAAGTGAGTGAATCGCTCTTTCCAATTCCGCTCCAGCACCCATGAGGAAATAGCTACGGCTTCCCGCAATGGCGGCGCCACGTTCAAAATCTATGATGCCAAGATTTTTGGAGAGCTCAATGTGATCTTTTGGAACAAACTCAAAACGGGGCAATTCTCCAACTTTTTTTATTTCAACATTGTCTGCATCGGACGCGCCCAGGGGGGTGTCCGCAGAAGCAATGCTCGGCACTGTCAGCAAAAGTTTTTCAAATTCTTTTTCCACTTCGCGCAGATTTTTTTCCGCTTCCTCAAGAAGGGGCCCCATTTGTCTCATTTGCGAGACGAGAAGCTCACGCTCTTCTTTAGATTTTGCCTTCTTAACCGCGTCAGAGCCCTCGTTGCGCTTATTTCTAAGCTCTTCTGTTTCTTTTATACATTTGGAACGTTTTTCATAAAGATCCGCAAATAGCTTAGGATCGAACTCAAAACGTTTGTTTTTTGCAGCAATTGCAATGGCTTCTAGGTTATCTCGGATAAATTTGGGATCAAGCATGGGATATTTACGCCTTTCCTGGATCAAGAGCTTAAACGCACGTCATTCTTATAAAGAGGAGAAGACTTTTCAAGTACCAAATGCACATAATCAAAAAATTTATTGTTGACCACCCGCTTTCAATGCTTACATTCATACGGATCGAGATTGTGATCGAACTGAAACGCGAGGGTTTATAATATGTTTTTGAACAATAAAGCGAAATATTCAACAGAAGGCACCACAAGTGCGTCTTCATCTGAAAAGCAAGATAATTCTTCTAATCAAAATAAAGAGAGTTCTGAAGTGCAAGGGGCTTCTTCTTTGAGTGAAGAGGGTGCAAAAATAGTGGCGTTGGAAGCGGAATGTGCAACCGCGCAAGCTAAATTGTTAGAAACTCACGATCGTATGCTTCGTATTGCTGCCGACTTTGAAAATACACGCAAAAGAATGGAAAAGGAAAAAGCAGATACACGCATTTATGCCATTCAAGAGTTTGCCAAAGATCTCCTTCCTGTCATCGATGCCTTCGATAAGGCAATGCTTGCTATTGAAAATTCACAGATAAACTTTGAAACTGAAGAAGGTAAAAAAGTTGCTGGAATTGTCGAGGGTGTTCAACTTGTTTCAAAAGTATTCCAAGATACTGTTAAAAAACATGGAATTGAAAGATTACCAGGTAAAGACGCGCCTTTTAACCCGTCTTATCACAATGCTATCGCAAAAGTGGTCGATGCTTCTTATACTCAAGAAACTGTTATTGATGAGTTTATGGCGGGCTACAAAATTGGGGATCGCATTCTTAGAACAGCTATGGTGCGCGTCGGCGCGCCTGACTAAAATTGCGGGTTTATTATTTTGCAGTACATTATTGACAATTTATGCTCATGCGCAACTCTCTGTATTTGAAAAAGCAGAGGGTTTTTTTTATGAAAAACAATACGACAAAGCAATAAGTCTATATAAAAACGTGATTGAAAATGAATATTCCTCAAAAAAAGAAATATCTTTTTCAAAATGCCGTCTCGCACTTTTAAATAATAATCTGAATGAAATCAATTTATCACAACATTATTTAGAAGATTCCTTAGCTGAAAATGTTTTACCTTCATCAGTTCATTCTATTTGTACTTATGGATTATTACAAATATATGCTATTACAAAAAATTATGGTAAAGCTGTTTCTTTATCCAAAAGTTTAACCTCTCCTCATTTACAACCTGTTTATTTAGCCAGATTTTACGCTCTTTCTGCTGAAGCTGCACGTTATTCTTTTAACAAAGAATTTGAGCGCTCTGAGATTACTAATTTATTGAGTATAATGAAAAAAGAAAATATGCAGGAAGTTGAAATTAATAAATATGCTAATAAAAATATAACGATTTCTGATATTGAGGAAAGACTCTCTATTTTAAATTTTGAAAGCAATGTGAATTCAGGTTTTCCAGAAAATTATGTGGAAAATGTATTTTTATTAAAAATGAAAGAAGGTGATAATCAGCAAGCTCTCGACATTTTAGAAAAAAACCTACTTAAAAATGAGGATAGCATCATATTAAATTCAGGTTTATTTATTGTTAATTCGCAGCTTAGATCGAGGCTCATTAAATTAAATCATGATGATCCTAAAGAAATGAGAGTGGGTCTCATTTTAGCAAATAAACCTGATAGACAAAAATACAATCAAAATGTTTTACGTTCAATCTCTGCATTTTTATCATCTCCGGCAGCGCAAGGAGTGTCTTATTTCATTGATATTATGGAAGCCAATACAAATGAAGGAAGTTTATCTCAGGCTGCCGAAAAACTCATTTTTGAAAAACATGTTCATACTATTCTTGTTATGGAAGGGTTTAAATATCAAAATGATCTGACGTATTTAGCGAAAATTTTTTCAATACCGGTGTTTTTTTTAAATCAAAATTCGGAAAAAATTTCTTATAGTAAAGATTTAAAATCCATGGATTCCTTAAAATTTATTTCTAATAATGGAAAATTTAAAAATTTATTCGAAAATATTTTAGAGGGAAAATTAAATCAATTGGGTCTTGAATCTAAGGTATTTGATATTTTTATTTTATTAAGAAATATGCAGTATCTTGCCAATGGCTCACAAAGTGCTCAATTAGAAAAAATCATTCGTGAAGGAAATTGGAAAATTGATGGTGTTTCCATTTATGAAGGATTTGGTGGGTTAAGATAAAAATTAAATGAATTTAATTTGCTGCTATACTTTTGTATCTTTTTATTATCTCTTCCCCTAAATATCTTAATCAATACAAATTAATAGATATCCAATATTTTTTAGTTGATATTATGGTCTGCTATAATAAGAAAAATTAATTATTTGGTAATATATTCTAAGTATTTTATTTTATATTTAAATAGTAAAATTTATTATAATATAATAATATTATTTATGTGATAAAATGTATTTATTTAGAGTTATTTATAGTAAAAAATATCCGCAAATTTTAAAATTATGGTAATCATTTATCTAATTATTATTTGAAAATATATATCACATACTTGAGGTGATGCTAAAATTTAGTTATATATTAATTTGAGATACTATTTGTTTTTAGTATATTCATAATATAAATTAAAATAAACTTGGAGAAATTAATGGAAAAATTAAATTTTGTATCTAATATTAATAAAGAAATTTTATATATTTCAAATCATAAAAGAATGCATGAAATATTTGAAGAGCAATGTCTTAAAAATCCAAATAAAATTGCCGTCAAATTTGGTGAAAAAAAAAAATTACTTACTCTCAGCTAAATCAAAAGGCAAATCAATTAGCATCATATTTAAAAAATCTTGGAATTAAAGAAGATAAACTAGTCGCAATTTCTATGAATCGTTCAATAGAACTTGTTATTGGAATCTTGGCAATATTAAAATCAGGAGGTGCATATGTTCCTATAGATCCAAACTATCCTATTGAAAGAATAAAATATATTATAAATGATTCAAAAGCAGAGTTATTAATTACTGAAAAAGAATTAAATAACAATTTTTTAGATGTCTTAGTAAATAAAATATTTATTTCAGATCATAATCTATTGGATCCTTATAGTAAAAATAATCTTCCTATTATTAATCAATTCAACAGTCTTTGCTATGTCATTTATACTTCGGGTACAACTGGAAATCCTAAGGGTGTATGTAATACTCATAAAGGCATTGTTAATAGAATATTATGGATGCAAAGCTATTATAATTTAACAGAAGATGATCTCGTTATTCAAAAGACTCCCTTTGGTTTTGATGTCTCTGTTTGGGAGTTCTTTTGGCCACTATTCACGGGTGCAACATTAATTATGGCTTATCCAGAAATTCATAAAGATACGTATGAACTAGCTAATTTAATAGAAAAAGAAAAGGTTACAACAATTCATTTTGTTCCATCTATGTTGAATTTATTTTTAGATGCAAAGATAGCATCAAAATGTTCTTCTCTTAAAAGAGTTTTTACAAGTGGAGAAGCCTTAAGTTACCATTTACAAAACAAATTTTTTGAACAATTTGATAATTGTATGCTTTATAATCTATATGGTCCTACAGAAGCAGCAATTGATGTTACATATTGGGATTGTAAAAAAAATGATGAAAGAAATATTGTTCCCATTGGCTATCCAATCGCAAATATTTACCTATATATTTTGAATGAGAAACTACAACCAGTAGATATTAATGAAATTGGGGAGTTGTTTATTGGTGGAATCTGTCTCGCAAGAGGATACCTCCATAAAATAGAATTAACCCAAGAAAAATTTATTTCTAATCCATTTTTACATAGTGAGAAAATTTATCGAACTGGAGATTTATGCAGATTTTTAAGTGATGGTGCTATTGAATATATTGGAAGAATTGATAATCAAATTAAACTGCGTGGATTTAGAATTGAAATTGGAGAGATTGAAAGTGAAATTTTAAAATGTAAAGAAATAAAAAATGTAGCAGTAATAGCAAGGGAAGATTTTATCAATCAAAAATATTTAGTTGCTTATCTAATATCTGATGTAAAATCAAATGAACTTATTCTTAATATAAAAAATTCATTGAGTTTAACTTTACCAGATTATATGGTGCCTAGCTTTTTTGTATTTTTAAATGAATTTCCTTTAAGTCCTAATGGAAAATTAGATATTAAAAGTTTTCCTAAACCACTATTAGAGGCGTCTCAAAATAATCATAATCTTCAATATCCTAGAAATGAGCTAGAAAATCAAATATACAAAATTTGGTGTGAAATATTAAATCAAAAAGAATTAGGAATAAATATTTCCTTTTTTTTATTGGGTGGTCATTCTCTTCAGGCAATGGCCTTGGTTCAAAATATAAGGCAAAAAATAAGACGTGAAATAAATTTAGCAGAAATATATGAATATAATACGGTTGAATTACAATCTAAATTAATTAAAGATAGACCTATTTTAAATGATTTATTGAATGAAATAATATCGAATAAAAATAAGCATTATATGCCATTTAATTTGACAGAAATGCAAAAAGCATATTTAATTGGAAGAGGAAATGATTTTGAGTTGGGTGGAATAAGAGCTCATCTTTATATCGAGAATGAGATTGATAATTTAAATATAATTAAATTTGAAAATGCAATTAATAGTGTAATAAATAGGCATAATAATTTGAGAATAGTACTAAATGATGATGGAACTCAACAATATTTAGAAAATAGTAATTTCTATAAAATTATAATAAATTCTGGTGAAATTGAAAATATTAGAAAAGATAAGATCTCATTTTTTAAGAAAAATAAAGATATTCTTTTTGATGTAAGTGTTACAAAAATTTTTAACAATAAATATATTGTACACTTTTTATTTGATTTAATTATTGCCGATGGAGCTGGATTAGAAATTATCTTTAATGAACTTTCTGATTATTATTTGCACGATAATTTTTCATTAAAATTGCCTGAAATTTCCTATCGTGATGCTTTAGTTGCACTTTCTAAACCAAGTTCTTCATATGAGTTAGCTAAAAAATATTGGCTAAATAGAATAGAAAATTTTCCTGAAGCTCCAAAATTACCATTGAAAAATTTAGTGCATAGAAACGAGTCTGTTTTTATGCGAAGACAATTTTTTTTATCGCCCTGTGAATGGGAGAAATTTCGAAATATTGCAGCACAGAGTGGTGTTACACCTGCATCTATGCTCATTGCTTCGTATGCTAAGATTTTAAAAACATGGAGTAATGCAAACCATTTTGCATTGAATTTAATGTTTTTTAATAGACCACAAATACATGATGATATAAATAAAATTGTAGGAAATTTTAGCAATACTATTCTTTTAGAAATTGAATACTCTAATTCAATAAATTTATCTGAAAATGCAATAAAAATACAAAAACAATTATTAAGAGATTTAGAGTATCATGAGTTTAACGGTATAAAAATGTTAAATGAAATAAATCGTTATAAAGGAACATTAAGTTCTGCTTCTATGCCTGTAGTTTTTGCCTGCGGATTAAATTTAATACAAAATGAATTTAAAAATAAAAAAAATATATTTAGTTGGTATGGAAAAAATGTTAGCCATAGTCACTTAGAAACACCACAGGTTATGTTAGATCATCAAGTTTATGAAGATGTGGATGGAAGTTTATGCTGCATATGGGATTCAAGAGACGGATGTTTTCAAGATAGTATAATTAATAAAATGTTTACAAGTTATGAAAATCTTTTAAAAAATATATGTAATGATGAGATAATAGAATTTGAAATTATTCCTAAAGATGATTTAGAAATAATTAGAAAAATAAATGATAATAATTACTTTCATCAAAAAGAAGAGCTATTGCATTTAGGCGCTATTAAGAATGCTATAAAAAATCCAAATAAAATAGCAATCATAACTCAAAAAATTTCGTTGACGTATAATCAAGTATTTGCGACTGCAGAAATGCTAAAGTCTAAATTAAATAAATATCAGGTTTGTAAAAATGATTTCATATGCATAATAATGGAGAAAGGGTGGGAGCAAATTGTTGCTTCACTCTCTGTGCTTGGACTAGGCGCCACATTTATTCCATTAGATGTTAAATTACCTGAAAAAAGAATAAAGCAAATATTAGAAATGTGTCAATGTAAATCTGTACTAGTTAATAAGATTTTGAATTTTGACTTAAATATTCCTCAAATTGTTGTCAGTGAAATTTGTAACTTCGAAAATATTAATTATAGTAATCAAATAAATTTATCGTCTGATCTTGCTTATATTATTTTTACATCTGGTTCTACTGGAATTCCTAAGGGAGTACAAATTAGTCATAAAGCAGCTATGAATACAATAAATGATATAAATAGAAAATATAATATTTCAGAAAATGATATTATTTTTGCCATCTCATCCTTTTCATTTGACTTATCTATTTATGATGTCTTTGGTTTGCTAAATGCCGGCGGTTCAATATATATACCAGGAGAAACGGAATTAAATAATCCGAGTCAATGGGTAAATATTATATATAATCAAAATATAACATTGTGGAACTCTGCTCCAGCAGTAATGCAAATATTTATAGAAGAAGTTTCCATAAGAGGATATAATCCAAATTCAAAATTAAGACATGTTCTTTTAAGTGGAGATTGGATTCCTTTATCATTACCAGCTCAAATTAAAAAATATTTCAATGCTAATGTGACAAGTCTGGGTGGTGCTACAGAAGCATCAATTTGGTCAAATTATTATGAAATTGATACAGTTAATCCTTCATGGACAAGTATTCCTTATGGTAAACCTCTTTCCAACCAAAATATGTACATATTAGATGAAAATTTAGATTTTCGACCTATTTATGCAACTGGAAAAATCTATATTGGCGGATTAGGTTTGGCTCAAGGATATTTTAATGATGAGAAAAAAACTACTGAAAGTTTTATTTATCATTCTAAATTAAATAAAACTTTATATTGTACTGGCGATTTAGGAAGGCTTTATCCCGATGGAAATATTGAATTTTTAGGACGAAATGATTTACAAGTTAAAATCCAGGGATATCGTATTGAGTTAGGAGATATTGAAGCTGCTTTCAAGGAAATTGAAGATATCAATCAGGTTTTTATAACTGTTATTGGAGAAAAAATTGAAAACAAGAAAATTATTTCATTTTTTACTTCAGGAATAAAAATTGATCATGAAAAAATTAAATCATATTTGCTAAAAAAACTTCCATTATACATGATTCCAAATCAAATTTATCAGATTGATCTTTTTCCATTAACATCTAATGGAAAGGTAAATACAAATGAGATGTTAAATAACTTGATACTAAATCATAATAATGTCAATAAATTTATTAGTCCAAAAAATATAATTGAAGAGAAATTACTTTTAATTTGGAAAAAATTATTAAACTTAAATGAAATCAGTTGTAATGATAACTTTTTTGAAATTGGTGGAAATTCATTTCTATCATTTCAATTAATTCATCAGATTAAAAAGGAATTTAGATTTAATTTATCTTTATCAACTATTTTTCAAAGAGGTTCTATTTGTGAAATAGCAGATGAAATATTAAAATCAATGAACGGATTCATATCTCCTCTCCTTCTTTTGCAGAATGAAGGGGTAAAATCCCCCATTATTTTTATACATCCCTCTGGAGGAGGTATTTTATGCTATACAGAGCTGATAAAATACCTTGATAAAGATCGTCGCTTTTATGGGATCCAGCATCCGAATTATATGAATGAAAATTTAATGTCATTCGAAAAATTAGAATCATTAGCTAAATATTATACAGAAATTATTTTAGAAAAATATCCTAATGGCAATTTATGGTTAGGTGGATGGTCATTTGGTGGTGTTGTGAGTTTTGAAATGTCAAAACAGTTACTTGAAAAGGGAATAAAAATCAGACCTGTAATTATGATTGATTCACCATCACCTATAATAAATAAATTACCTACTGATGAAATATTATATAATTGGTTTAAGGATGATTATGGTGAAAATTATGTTTTATTAGAAGATAATATGAAAAAAATGCTATTTAATCTTTTTAAGAGTAATATTTTAATGCTTTCTCGGTATAAACCTATGAAATGTGAAATTGATATAGTGCAATTTAAAGCTAAGCAAATCGTAAGTGAACAAATGAGGAATCATCAATATTGCCTCAAGAATGACTGGGGCTGGGGTTTATATTCTTCAGGTAAAGTCCGCACGTATACTATGGATGCAAATCATAGCACTATTATTCAATATCCAAACATTGATAAAATATGTAAAAATATTTTTAAAATAATTAATGAATTGTAATTTGAAATTATAAATTTTAAAATCATATTTTTATTAATTATTTTAAATAAAATAGAAAGAAAATTATGAAAAAATTATTATTTACTTTATTTATACCTGTATTCTTTGTTCTTTTATGGAGCAGTGGCTATATTTTTGTCGAAACGGGTTTACAAAATTGTTCTCCAATGCTTTTTTTAACAATGCGCTTTTTTATTGCAAGTGCAATTATGGGGGGGGTATTATTATTCAAAGGAAAAAAAATAATATTATCAAAAATTGAGCTACTACAGATAACTATTACTGGAATTTTAATTCAAGGTGTTTATCTAGGATTTTTCTTTATAGCTTTAGATCAAAAAGTATCTCCTGGAATATTAGCAATTATATTAGGTATACAGCCTCTTTTGACCCCTCTTTTAATGCGTGAAGGAATTGATATAAAACATAAAATAGGATTATTTCTGGGATTTATAGGTTTATTTTTAACTGTTTTTAACATAATTTTTATTGGAAATATTAATATATATGGAATTATTTGTGCAATTATGTCCTTGATTGGTATCACTTATGGAACTGTACTTCAAAAAAAATATTGTAATAATATTCCGCTTGATACTAAAATGTTTATTCACTATGCTGCCAGCGCAATATTAATACTCATATGTTGCTTATTTCTTGAAGATTACCATGTCACATGGACTTATTCATTTATGACTGCTCTTTTTTGGGTTTCCGTTGTAATGTCTATAGGCGCTTTTTTCTTATTTTTTGCACTTCTGAAATTAGGAAAAGCTTCTCATGTCACCAGTTTGTTATATTGTGTTCCTCCGGTTACTGCGGTTTTTGATTTGATATTTTTTAAACATGAAATTTCATTTTATACATTTTTAGGAATGTCATTTATTATTTTAAGTATATTTTTGATTTCTGAAAACTTTGCTAGGCTATCCAATAATAAACTAGTAAAGAATTTATTTTATTATAAAAAAAACTGACTATATTTTACAATTTGTAATGAAGCATAATCAAACTCTATATTAAATGAAATTCTTTTAAAAAAGATTCAGTCTGATTTTGATCTGGAATAATTTCAATGATTTTAATGCCAGGTGTATTTTTTATATTTCGGGCATCAAAATATAGTTCATATTCCATGTTCCAGAATTTTGCTAAGTGCTCAAATTTTAAATTATGATTATTTTGGCATAATAAGGCAATATCATCTTTTAAAACAGTGTTAAAAATTTTGCCACCACCGTTATTAATAATAACAATATTGGCATTTAAATTTGTTCTTTGTTTTAGCATCCAATATCCAACCATGTCATATAAAGCTGTTAAATCGCCAAAAATGCCCCAGTTTTCAGTAGAAAGTTCATTTGCAAAACCTAAAAATGTTGAAATTTGGCCATCAATGCCATTTACTCCTCGTGATGCATTCATTTTTAAATTTTTAGAATTGTAGTTTGCTGCTAAATCCCAATAGCGAATAGGTAAGCTGTTGCCTAAATAGACATGAGAATTTTCTTTGATTAAATTTGATAAATGAAAATGAATAGACTGCTCTGCAAGGTGGTATTTATGAATTAATTCTAATAATTTTTCATAGCATACATGGTCTGATTTTAAAAAATCACTACAATTCTGGCTACGATTTTTTGCAAAATCAAAATTAAAATTTTCAAGAATGAAATCGGAAGATAATTTTATATTCTTTGCGTGAGGTATACCTGAAAATCCGTTGACATTAATGGACAATACATTAATATTTTTAAATGATTCGTCTAGTTCTCTCCAAATGCGATGAGTAGGAGTTCCACCAATTTTTAAAATAGAGTCAATTTGAAAATTACTTTTTTTAGCGTTCTCCCAAAGTTTATCAGGGCATTTGATTTTTAAGTGGTTTAAATCTTCATTTTCACGAATATTAGACAGGGATTCTAAATAAACAGGTACATTTAATTTATTTAAAAAAGAGATGAGAGATTTATTGTTATTTAAATCTAATTGAGAGACAAGGGTAATTAAATTTTTGCTGTTATCAATGAATTTTTTTAAAGTATTTAACTCATAAGAGTGGTCTTTATGATTTTCATTTAAAGATACATTTTCAAATTCGAAGTTATTTAAATTAATTTGCTGTAATAATCCACTTTGTAAAGGAATATCAAAACATACATTAACATGAATGGGTTTTTTAAAAGAAATATTTTGCAAATGAAATTCATCGCCAGCATCTAAATCAAAACATTTCTCAACATAAACACCAAAAATTTGATTTTGCTCTGCTGCTTGAGGGGCACCTGTCCCTCTGTATGATTTAGGCCTGTCTGCCGTGATAAGAATTAAAGGTAAACCTGAGTAATAAGCTTCCATCGCTGCGGGTAAAAGTTCGGCCACAGCCGTTCCCGATGTTGTAATGACGGCGACAGGTTTGTTTAAGGATTTGATGCGGCCCAGGGCATAAAATGCGGCCGATCGCTCTTCAAAATGTGAAAAAACGATCTGTTTTTTGCTTTGAATATTGTGAACGGTTTCTATTAATGGAATATCTCGTGCTCCAGCGCAGACATAAAATTCTTGAACACCATATTTTAAGAGTTCTGTTATAATTTTGAGTGAATATTCTCTGTTCATATGGAGTCCTTAAAACGAGGTCTAAACAAGTCCTTAAGAAAAAGGACACTCTAATAAATTTTTGCTGGATTGTACATATTAAAATATAAGATTTTTGAATAATATAGTTTGTTATGAGTATGCTTAATTTGATTTTTTAATTCATGATCAATTTTTTTGCTGAGATTGACTTTTACTTTTTTTTACGTTAAATATTAATTTATAAAAAGGGAGGATCTATGAATAATTTGCTAAATAAAATTGTGATAGATATCAAATGGACGGATTTGGATGCCTATAATCATCTGAACAATTCAAAATTTTTTGATTTTATGACCGAAGCGCGCGCAAAATATTTTTGGGAATTTGCTTTAGAAAGTCCTATTCAATTGATATTGCATGAATGCAATATTCTATTCAAAAAACAATATCGTTACCCAAATTCAATTATATTAGAGCAATATATTGAAAATAAGGAAGCAGCTAGTTTTGAATTAAAATATATTTTTAAATCATCAATAAACGATGATATTCATGCCGAAGCAAAAGTCAAAATGGTTACATTTGATGCCGAAAAAAATAGAGTTTGTCGTATTCCTAAAGAGCTATTAAGTTTGTTGGAAATGAAAAATTAGAATATTTTTTAAAAATAAATTAGAGATCATTTTTATAATGAGGCATGGTAATTTTTATTATTTATTTTTTGAATTATTTCTTCACCAAATAAATTAAAAATTTTCGGATTATAAAAATTATTTAATGCCTTTACCAAGGATAAGCCAATTTCTTCAGCTAAATGTACAGGAACGGCATTGCCAATTTGTTTGTATTGTTGACTTATTGATCCTTCGAATTGCCAATCATCAGGAAATGTTTGAATGCGGGCATATTCTCGAACAGTAAAAGGTCGGGTTTCGTCAGGATGGCAGCGTTCTGTTTGTTTTTGAGCGGGTGAACATGTTAATGTTAGGCAAGGTTCATCCCAGCTAATTCGTCTTGCCATTCCTGTTTTTCCACCTCCTAAGTAAAAACTTCCTTGCATATATTCTTTTTGAATTTTAACTGGCAAGTCGCGCCAATAACCTCCTGGTGGAACAAGTTGTAATATTTCTTTTTTCCGTTTTGGATATATTTGACCTCTAGATGAGGGAACAGGGCAGGGATATAAACGCCCTTTTTTTAAGGCATCTTTAAGCGTGTAAATTTCTTTTTGAGGAGTAGGAAATTCAAATGGGATATCTAAATCTTTACGAATTCCAACTATGAGAAGTCTCTCTCTTTTTTGAGGAACACGGTGATGAATTGCTTTTAAAATCTGTGGTGGTAATACTTTATAACCAATATCTTCTAATACGGATATCATACCTTTTAAAGTTTTTCCTCCATCATGTTGTACTAATCCTCGGACGTTTTCTCCAACACAAATGGCAGGCTTTGTTTCTTTAACGCAACGCGCAAATTCAAAAAACAAAGTACCACGGGCATCCTCAAAGCCAAGTTGTTTGCCCGCATAGCTAAAAGCTTGACAAGGAAATCCACCTGTTACGATATCAACTTTGCCTTTAAAACTTGTAAAATCTAATTCCTTAATATCTTTTTCTATGACATTCCAGTGGGGTCTATTTGACTTTAGAGTTTTGCAAGCCCATTTATCAATTTCGTTTAATAAAACACAATGGAGTCCTGATTTTTCCAATCCTAGAGCAAGTCCTCCTGCTCCTGCAAATAATTCAATGGATGTATATATTTTTAAAGGTTTAACAAGAGCCACATTGGTTTCCTTATGAGATTCAAAAATAAATCCGAAATTTTCTAATTTTTTTAAGTCATTTCTATGATAAATTCGATAGTTATTAATAGGATGTCTTCTGGAAATTAATTTTCCCTTACTATCCCATCTTCTTAAAGTTGCTTTTGAAACAGATAGAATATTAGCTACTTCAGAGATTTTGAAGAATTCTTTCAAGAAATACTCCTAAATAAACATTACACAACATTGATCAATGGTATTTTATTTCAAACTGATATGCAAGAATTTGATTGATCTATAATTTATTTAGGTAGGATAGCTTTGGTTTTTAATATTATGAATACTTTTGGAGTGGCATATGGATTTGCTCAATTATATATCAAATGATCAGCTTCTATTTTTAATCAATGAAATTACTCAAAATTCTATTAAAAAGAAAAGAGAAATTGATGAAAATATGAAAAAAAATGTATTGGATCCTTTTAGTGCTATTTTTGAATGCCTTACATTCAATTTTGATTTTGATGAGTGGGTTAGAAAAGAAAAAACAAGACAAATTCAAAAGACAATGCAGAATATGGTTGGTGAATTTCATCAAAACGTTTTGGGTAGTATTCCAGGATGGGAAAATTTAAAAAATGGCAAAGTCATTGATCTTGAATGCAGAGAAAGAAAAATAATTGCTGAGGTTAAAAATAAGCATAATACCACTAAAGGGGATCAAAAAAAGAGTCTCTATGAAAATTTTGAAAAGCTTCTTAATACTAAATATATTGGCTATACTGCATATTATGTTGAAATTATTCCAAATAAAAAAGATGGCTACGATGAAGAATTTGTACCCTCAGACAATATTTTAAGTGTAAGAAAAATGGGTAATCCTAAAATAAGAAAAATCAGTGGACAAAGATTTTATGAACTTGTTACTGGTGATCCTTATGCACTTAAAAAATTATACGAAGCAATTCCTAAAATTTCCGAAATTTTAGGCAAAAATATATCAATTAACACTCGAAATCAACTTAATCATATTTTTAATAGTGCATACTCTTTTAATAGTAATTAAAATATTCTAATTAATTAAATTTATTTGAAAATAAAGGCAACATTAAAAAAACAAAAATGGAAATTCCGAATTGCGTGAGATTTATTTTGAATGGATTTTATAATTTTGTTTATGAAGATAAATTTATTTATTTTATCGAGAGTCTTGTCTTTTCAAAATTTTTTTTGTATGTAATTAAGATCATATCAATAATTAAAGATTCTATATGAGAAATTTATTGCAACCTTAGTTTAAGAGTTTAAAAAAATCGAACTGGAAAATAAGATATAAAATTTTATGACATATTCTCAATGAAATTAAGACATTTTTTTATTTCATCAATAGTTATATTTTAAAATTATTTTCTATTTTTTTTATTATAACTCAGCAAGTTCTAGTCGCTTTATCCACATATTCCATTGCACAAGCCGGCATTCATGCCATGCAAGGAGAATTAACTCCTGTTATTCATTTTATAAATTTATTTTTCATGTTTATTCTATTTTAAATAATTTAGTGGCCATGGGAGCTTCAATAGCAACTCTTCCAAGAGCGTTGCAAATGTTGCAGAATATACATGACGCAGCAGTTCATCATAATAAATTATCATTAATGAAAGGAAAGCTCATAAATTTAGAAAATTTTGTTGAAAACTTATATGAATTAAATTTAATAAAATCTATAAATAAGGATAAAATAACTATTTATAAGATTGAAGAAAATCACAAAAATCTAGTTTCTATAAATTCATTTATGTTAGAGTTTCATAATTTTAAAAAAGGGAGTTATTTAATAACAGGTGAAAATGGATCCGGTAAAACTTCCTTATTGAAGTTTTTAAAAGGAAGTTATGATGATTGCATTCTCATATTACCAGATTCTTGTTTTATTGAGAGCCATAAATTGGGATCTACAGGCGAGCAGAAGCTAAGTCAATTTATGTACGCCTTATCTCAAAATTCTAAAATTTTTCTTCTTGATGAATGGGATGCCAATTTAAATCAAAAAAACACTGAAAAATTGGATAGTATTATTAGTAATATTTCAATGGAAAATGTTGTGATAGAAATTCGTCATAAATTTTCAGTATAAAAAACTCATTAAAATTTTTTTAATAAATTCTAGTGATGTTTAAAATTTGAAATTTAATTTAAAATAACTTCAGCAGTTGTTTTTGGAATATCCTGAATTTGATTGTTAGTCAAATCTAATTTTTTTAATGATTTTAAGTGTAGAAAAGTTCTCGAATTAATTTGGGTTAATTGATTGTTAGCCAAATCTAATTCAGACAGGTTTTTTAAACCCAAAAAAGCATCATCTTGAATAACTTCAATTTTGTTTTTATACATAGATAGATTTTCAATCGTGCTAAAATTTTCAAACGCAAAAGAAGGTAATTTAGTAATAATATTTTCTGTAAAAACAATTTTTTTCAACATTGAGCTATTTGGTAGCATTGAAAATTGAAGAGATTTGTCCCTAAATCTAAATCCTTTTATGGTAATATTTTCAAGTTTTGGAAATAAATTTATATTGTATATAGATGAAAAATCAACTTCATCGTAAAGATAAGATCCAAATAATTCTATTTCAGGAAGATCTAAATTTAATGCATCTAATTTTTTTGCCATTTTTACTGCAGCATTATTATTATTATTATCATTATTTGCCCAAATTTTAAATGGATAATTAAATTTTAATTTTGTCCTTTTAGAGTTCTTATTGATATTTAGAACACGAGGATTTTTCGTAGAAATTAGAAAGTCACATGTTGTTAAACTTACAAGAATATTTGGTAAATTAATAATTTTTAATTTGTTATTTTCAACTTCTAGTTTAATATTTCTGCAAGTTTCAGTTTGACCCAATTCAGAGCCATTTATCCAAGTATTTAAATTAATAAGTCTTACTTCATTTAAAACTCTTTCGTCATCTATTGCATTACCATAATCATCCAATAAAGTAAGATAGAATTTATCAAATTTCTCAATTTCGCCTGTATAAACTCCAGAATAGGAATCATTATATTCTATCTTGGGAACAAAGGCGGATTCTTGTCCAGGAAGTAAATAAACTAAACCCCCATTCGGAAGATCTATTATAGCTTGCACAGCTTTTAACGTACTAGTATTTTTCGAAATTTCTTCTTGGGGATGAGCGTAAATATTTTCAACGCCGAGTAATGAAAGAGAAATGAAATACAAATGTTTGATATTAAATTTTATCATGAAAAATTCCTTTTTTTCTAGATATGAATAGCTATTTATTTTAATTATTACAATAATAGTTAAAATAACTTAGCTTTCATTAAATATCAAATTATTTTGTTTTTAAAAATAGTTAAAATAAATAAAATGAAAAATTATTTAAAAAGATTTTTTTGAATTTCTGCCCACTTTAAAGCATCATAAATGGCATTTTCAATTGTGAGATTTGCTTTCCAATTTATTAATTTTAAAGCGGAATCTGCGTTGGCATAAGCTCCTGCCACATCGCCAGGTCTTGGATCTGATTCTTTTTTGGGTAATATTTTACCATAAACGGATTCGAACGCAGCTAGCAGTTCTTTTACTGTGACTCCCGTTCCTGTCCCAATGTTTAAAACGCTATAAGAGCTACTTTGTTGCTCAAAAACATGATTAAAATTTTCAATTGCTTTGACGTGAGCTTGGGCTAAATCCCAGACGTGAATGTAGTCACGAATGCCACTGCCATCCCGCGTTGGCCAATTCACTCCTGTAATACAAAATTCGGAATTTTTTCCCAGAGCCGTCTCAACAAGTTTAGCTACCACATGTGTTGCATTTTGAGCATGACTTCCTGAGCGCATTTTGGGGTCGGCTCCAATGGGATTAAAATATCTTAAAGATATCGCTTTCATTCCTGAATAAGCATGGCAATAATCCTCAAGTATCATTTCCATCATGAGTTTTGTTTTAGAATAGGGACTATTTGGTTTTAGAGAGGATTTTTCTGTTACAATAAAGTCATCTGTTTTATCGTAAATAGCAGCAGAGCTGCTAAACACAATATTTTTACAGCCTAATTCCAATAGATTTTTAAAGAGTTCATTCGATTTAGCTACATTTTCTTTGTAATACTCATAAGGTTTTTCAACACTTTCTGGAACTATAATAAGTGCGGCACAATGGATTGCATGTTGAATTTCGGGATGCTCTTTAAATATTTCTTTTAATACGACTTTATCTGCAATATCAGCCTGATAAAATCTTTTTCCCTGTACAAATTCTTTTTTTCCTGTAACTAAAGAATCTAAAATGATAGGGGTATACCCCACATCTTCTAGAGCAGAGCAGACTGTGCTTCCAATATAACCTGCGCCGCCCGTTACCAGAACTTTCATATTTTCCCCAATATTTATATTAATTTAGTAATTCCCTGATTGAGGGAAGTCGCTAAAACAGATTTTAGTGAAAATGCCTCGTTTTTCAATATTTTCTCGAAATCTTCTATAAAGTGTTATAAGGAAGTTCATAATAAAAGAGTATTGTAGCGCTTTTATTGGATTTATGGAGGGATATTTGAATGTTTCAGGACTATTTATTTTTTGGGGTAGATACAAAAGTATACTATTGTTACCGTATGTTACATTTGAGCAATCTTGTTGAAGAAGCTAAAAATCTTCATAAGTTAAATACAAATAGAGCCTTGCTTCTTTCTGATGCCCTCCTAGGCAGTGTCTTGTTATCTTCCATTCTAGACTATGAAGAAAGAATCAATTTGCGCATTCACTGTGGCAGCGATTTTACTATTGGAACCGAAACTTCCTTTCAGGCAGAAACGCGAGGATATATTGAGTGTAATGAAAGTTCGACTCTTGTGAAAGATATTGATTCTGGGAAAATTTTAATTCCAGAGCTTCATATCCGTTCAATGCGTTCACAAAGAAATAAAAGCTCACTCTTTGAAGGGCATTCAGTTGCAAAAACCGGGTCTATTGAAGAAGCTTTAAATGAACATTTGTTATCAAGTTATCAAATGAATACTTTTTTAAAGTTAAGCAGTTGGGTTAATGAAAGTGATGGCAAATTAAATGCATTTGGAGTTATTTATCAAGAATTACCTGAAATTCCTGAGGAGATTTCTGAAAGATTAAAAGATCACATTGCTGCTTTACCTTCTATGAAAGATCTTTATTTACAAAATAATGATGCTGATATTTTGGCAAAAAAACTTATTCCTGATGAAACAAAAGGAGTAAAAAGTATCAATCCAAAATTTGTTTGTACTTGTTCACAAGAGCGAGTCGAAAGTGTTTTGGTTTCTTTACCTATTGATGAATTAACAGATATTATTAATAAATCAGAAGATTTAGAAATGAAGTGCCATTATTGCAATACCAGTTATATTATTCCTATGAATAAAATAACTCAAATTTATGCAAGTCGAAATCATACCAATGCCAATTCTTCTGAAATGAATTAGTATGCTTTTATTAAAATATAATATTGAATTGTTGAAATCTTATTTTATAAAAAGATATAAGCGTTTCTTTGTTGATGTTAAAATTCAAAGTGAAAATATATTAACTGTACACTGTGCAAATAGTGGTAGTATGAAAAGCTGTATTTTACCTGATGCGCCCGCGTATATTTTAGATTCTCAAAATCCAGAAAGAAAACTCAGATTTTCACTTGAGCTTCTTGAGCTTGAAGATGGCTTAGCCTGTTTAAATACTTCTAGAGCAAACCAATTTATTGAACAACTTTTTTTACAAACTATTGGTAAAAAAGAGAGTGAATTTTTTATAAATGCTGAATTTCCTTATCAACAATTTTCTCCTTGGAATTTTATTAAGAGAGAAGCTGTTTTTACAAAAGAAACTCGTTTTGATTTTTGCTTAAGCGCCATTGATAATAATAAAAAATGTTGGGTTGAAGTTAAAAGTGTCAGCATGAAAATAAATCATAATACTTGGGCTTTTCCAGACGCCGTAACAGAAAGAGGTCAAAAGCATTTAATTGAGCTTATAAATGCAAAAAATAAGGGTGATGATGCTTGGCTCTTTTTTGTTTTAATGCGTGGAAGTGAAGTTTCTGAAAAACTATTAAAAGATAGTTTTCGTATTGCAAACGAAATTGATGCGGAATACCATGCTCTTTTTGAAAGAGCTAAAAAGGAAGGTGTTCGGATAGCTCTGATCATTCCGAGTATAACATTGCAAGGATTTTCTTTGAGGAAATTTTATATATTAAATTAAGGACTCAAAATGATTTCTTTATTTCAAAAAAAAGCATTTTATCCTGTTATTTTATTATTGTCTTTAGGTTTTACATGGGGCACGAGTTTTTCAATTGCAAAGTTTGCTATGGAAAGTGGAATAACTCCTTTGGGTTATTCATTTTGGCAAAGTTTTGGCCCTGCTGTTTTGGTATTTCTGTTAACTTACATTCAGACGAAATCAATTCCCCCTTTTAATAAAAAGCATCTCTTTTTTTATTTTATCTGTGGATTATTAGGAATTGCCCTTCCAAATTTAACTATGTATTTTTCGGCAACTCATATTCCATCAGGAATACTAGGATTAATAGTCAATACATCTCCTATTATTACATATGCTTTAACTATTATTTTTCTAATTGAAAAATTTGCTTGGACAAGGTGCGCAGGAATTATTTTAGGTTTTTTGGGATTATTTATTTTGTTTTTACCAAAGCTTTCTCAATTTAGTGAATATCAGTGGATGTTATTTGCTTTGTTAACTCCTATATTATTAGCTTCATGTACTGTTTTTATGGTAAAATTGAGACCCCAAGGAACATCCTCTATTGCATTGTCGAGTGGCATGCTTATTGCCGCTTCAATTATAACAGCTCCTTTTATATTTTTAACAAATAATTTTCATCCCATTACCTTCCCTTTGAGCACTCCTGATCTTTTTATTATAATCGAAATAATTTTATCCAGTATGGGATATATTCTGTTCTTTGAGCTTCTTAGAGTGGCAGGCCCCGTATTTTATAGCCTAGTAGGATGTATTGTTGCCTTGGCAGGATTGTTTTGGGGCTATGTCATATTTGGTGAACATATTAAGCTCACGGAGTGTATTTCCATTATTTTTATATTAATTGCTATTTTTCTCGTTTCAGCTAAGAAATCTAGCGATCCTTAAAAAATAGAACTCACTTATTTCAAAAAAATGTAATTCCCTTTATAATTAAAATAATGAAAAAAAGTTATTAAACATTTTTTGTGGATATTTTATTATGAAAATTTGGATATTCCTAATCATTTTACTAAATCCTCTGTTACTTTATGCTGAAAATAATGAAAGTAGCAAAAATAATACTCTTCTGAATTCAAAACAAGAACACGGATTTTGGGAGGGTGAATGGTATATTTCATGGGGATATAATAAAGATTATTGGAAACCTAGCGATATTCACGTTTCGCAACCCGCTTTAGGTAACGATTTTACGATTCATAATGTTGTAGCAGAAGATTTTCCTATGTGGAATACGGGGCTTTTCAATAAAGATCTTACCGATCCTGAGTATAGCATTCGTCTAGGTCATTTTATTGATAAAGAGAGATCGATTGCCTTAGAATTGAATTATGATCATACAAAATATTCATCCAATTTGGATCAAAGTGCCAGAGTTACAGGAATCATAAATGGGAGCTATGTCGACTCTTATCAAACTTTAAGCAATGATTATTTTCATTATAATTTACATAATGGCGCCAATCATATTATGATAAATATTGTAAAAAGATTGCCTCTATTTGGAGAATTAAACCAAACTTTTAGTATGGCTGGATTGATTAAAGTGGGCGCAGGTATCATGTTACCTCATGCCGAAAATAGAATTATGGGGAATGATAATAATGTAGGAACTAAAAAACTTGGAAACTATATTGGTACAAAGAGTGGCTGGTGGCAGTTAAATGGATGGACTGTTGGTGTTGAAGGGGGATTGCGCTATATTGTTTGGAATCCTATTTATTTAGAATTTGCTGTAAAAGAAGCTTATGCTCGTTTATATAATGTCCCAGTTTATATGGGAACGGCGCAGCAAACTCTATGGATGACTGAATTGATTTTAAGTTTAGGTTATACTTTTGATTCATTGAGTAAAGATTAATTTAAGGTAATGAATTGAATTATTTAAAAACTACAGGAATTAGTACCTGTAGTTTTCTGGTTTATAAGGACCATCAACATTAATATTTAAATATTCAGCTTGTTTATTTGTTAACTTAGTTAATTTTACACCAAGTTTTTCTAAGTGCAAACGAGCAACTTCTTCATCAAGTTTTTTAGGTAATGTATAGACGCCGATTTTATATTGACTGTTATTTTGCCAGAGTTCAATTTGGGCTAAAACTTGATTTGTAAAACTTGTGCTCATAACAAATGCGGGATGCCCTGTAGCACAACCTAAATTTACAAGCCGACCTTCTGCTAATAAAATAATTTCATGACCATCTGGAAAACGGTATTTATCAACCTGAGGTTTGATATTAATATGTTTCATTCCTTTAATGGATTTTAATCCTGCAACATCAATTTCAACATCAAAATGTCCAATGTTGCAAACAATAGCTTGATCTCTCATTTGAGACATATGGTCTGCCGTTATGATATCGCAGCAGCCCGTTGTTGTAACAAATATATGACCTGTTTTAACAGCATCATCCATGGAAACAACTTGATAACCTTCCATTGCTGCTTGGAGTGCATTAATGGGATCTATTTCTGTAATAAGGACACGCGCTCCGTGGAATTTCATTGAGTGTGCACAGCCTTTTCCAACATCGCCATATCCTGCAACGACAACTGTTTTGCCGGCAATCATAATGTCTGTCGCTCTTTTGATTCCATCAGGAAGGGATTCACGGCAGCCATATAAATTATCAAATTTACTTTTTGTGACGCTGTCGTTTACATTTATAGCAGGCATTTTTAATTCACCTTTTTTAAGCATTTGATGTAAATGGTGAACGCCTGTTGTTGTTTCTTCTGAAACACCTTTAATATCTTTTAATAAATGTGAGAATTTTTTATGCACTAATGAAGTTAAATCACCACCATCATCGAGAAGCATATTTGGACCTTGTCCATTTGGGAATTTAAGCGTTTGCTCAATGCACCAAATATATTCCTCTTCTGTTTCGCCTTTCCATGCAAATACAGGAATGCCTTTTGTAGCCATAGCAGCGGCTGCAGCATCTACAGTTGAAAATATATTGCAACTTGACCAACGTACATCGGCGCCGAGTTCAATTAATGTTTCAATAAGCACAGCTGTTTCTACTGTCATATGCAAACTGCCGGCAATACGGGATCCTTTCAATGGTTTTGTGTTTCCATATCTTGCGCGTAGGGTCATTAGGCCGGGCATTTCTTTTTCTGCAAGTTCAATTTGCTTTCTGCCTAAATCTGCAAGTGATATGTCTTTTATTTTGTAATCCATAAAAAGTCTCCGTTATTTATAATAGAAATGAATTTAAAACAAATACTAATCTACATTTAAAATGAATTGAGTGAATATTAACTATAATATTTACTCGGATTTATTTTTTAATAAATTAAATTATTAACCACAGCTTTGGTTTTTATGCCAAAGATTTTTACATTCAAAGAATACGAAATTAAAATGAGATTTTCAACCGTCTGAATTTTTATTCCATTTTTCAATACATTCCAAGAGTGTATTTGGATTTATATTTTCCATACAAGAACATCTTTCATTTATATTACATGGGGAGCTGCAGTATTTATTTGAATTTGTGTTTTTACCAAGGAAAAATTGGACATTTTTTCCTATAGGTGCCCAGCGATGTGGTGACATGGAAGGGAGAGGAGGATAGAGTCCAATGGTATGCTTGCCTAATGCGGAAGCAATATGCAAGGGGCCTGTGCTGTTTGCGATAAATCCATCACAAGAGTTTATAAACAATATAAATTCATTTAATGAAAATAATCCTGAAATGTCATGGCAGTCAGGGCATTTTGGAATAATTTTTTCTTTAATATATTGAGACTCTTCTTGTCCACCAGAAAAAAACACTTTGAATTTTTCTTTTGGCAGTGAATTTGCTAATGTAACAAAATTTTCAATTCCCCATTCGCGCGCACTGCCTTTAGATTTAGGATGTAAAATAATATTAAATTTATCGGGGTCAATTAAGCTAATAAATTTTTCTGGTAATTTAGGAAGATTATGAAATCCATAGAATTGATAAATTTCTGATAATTTAAAATCATCGCGAATATTTAAACGGTTTAAAAGCTTTAAATTAAGTTGAGATTCATGTAAGGAAGAATTTTTTCGAGTTAAATTTACATTGTTGTTACAATAAATCCAATGAAATAATCTGCGGTTTGTTCCAATTCTAATTTTTATTTTAGCTCGTTTTGCTGCTGTAGCAATTTCTTTATTTGGAAAGACATGTATTATAACATCGCAACCCATATCTGTGAAAATTTGTGTTTTATTTTCAGAATTTTTTATTTCATCCCAATCATAAAACTTATCAATATGAGAGCATGCTTCAATAACAGATTTAGTATATTTTTTACCCAAAAAAAATATTTTTGAATTTGGATATTTGTTTTTTAGAACTCCCGCCATTGGCAATGTTAAAATAACATCTCCAATATTGTCTGTTCTACTAATTAGAATTTTTTTGAATGTTAATTCTTCCATGAAATGAATTTCCTAAAGGATCAGGAGATTTTATTTTTTTCATTTAAATCGGTATAACCATATTTTTTTAAGAAAAAATAGTTTGCATATTTGATGAAATTAGAAAAGGCAGCACCCATGCAAACGATGAGGCCAATACGTCCGTCTAGAAAGCCCTTTTTTAAAATATAGAATTTAAAAAAAGTCCAAATGGGTTGGAAAATAATTTGAGGAAAGAAGGCAAATTTTCTTTTTCTCTCAATTTCTTTTGCGCCAGCAAGGCCGTATTTATTCATTTTATCAAAATATTGATATAAAGATGTATAAGAGTAGTGTAATAAATCGGTATGAAAATGCTCTACAACATAACCTCTTCTAGGAACCACACCTTCATGCAAAATATTATTATTGAGATCGGCTCTTTTTTTATGGAAAAATCTTATTATTCTTCCTGGATACCAACCTGAGTGCTTTACCCAATGTCCCAAAAAAAATGTTTTTCTGGGAAAATCGATGGCTCCTGTTTCATGAAAAGTACCCTGATGAATGCGTGTTTTCCATTCATTAGCGAGTCCTTCAGGCACAACTTCATCGGCATCAATCCATAAAATCCAATCGTGCGCCGCTCGATTGATTCCGATTTTTTTATTTTCTACAAAGCCATACCATTCTGTCTCAATGATTTCTACGTTTTTAAATTTGCGTGCGATTTCGAGAGTTTTATCGGTACTTCCCGAATCTACAATAATAATTTCTTCAACAAAAGATAATGAAGAGAGGCAATTTGCTATGTTTTTCTCTTCATTTTTTGTTAATATGACAGCAGTAAGTTGTTCAATATCTGGAACAAAATTTGAAATGTGATAACTTCTCATTTTTTGATATTCGTTGTATATTTCTGTTATTCCCATTCGATAGTCGCTGGTGGTTTTGTGCTTATATCATAAACAACTCTGTTAATACCTTTAACTTCGTTAATAATTCTTGAAGAAACATGTGCCAAAAATTCGTAAGGAAGTTTACTCCAGTCTGCCGTCATGCCGTCTGTTGCGCTGACGCAGCGAATGGCAGCCACGCTTTCATATGTGCGCCCGTCTCCCATAACACCCACAGAACTTACGGGTAAGAGTACCACGAAAGCTTGCCAAGTCGTATTGTAGAGATTTTGTTTTTTTAATTCTTCGATGAAGATAGCATCTGCTTCACGGGCAATTTGTAAACGTTCTTTCGTAACTTCACCTAAAACGCGAATACCAAGACCTGGTCCTGGAAAAGGATGTCTGGCAAGCATGTCTTGAGGTATGCCCATTTCAGCTCCCAGTCTTCTGACTTCATCTTTAAAGAGCTCTCTTAGAGGCTCTATTAATTTGAATTTCATTTTTTCAGGCAAGCCACCTACATTGTGGTGTGTCTTAATGGTAACGCTGGTTCCGTGAATAGAAATAGATTCTATGACGTCAGGATAAAGAGTTCCTTGAACCAAAAATTTAGCATTTGGTAAATCTTTTGTTTCTGACTCAAACACGTCAATAAATGTATTTCCGATAATTTTTCTTTTTGTTTCAGGATCGCTAACGCCTTTTAATCGAGATAAAAATAACTCAGATGCGTCTACGCCTTTGACATTTAAATTCAAATCTTTCTTAAATCTAGCAAGAACATCTTCATATTCATTTTTACGAAGCAATCCGTTATTAATAAATAAACAGAGTAATTTATCGCCAACTGCTTTTTGAGTGAGCACGGCGGCCACGCAGGAATCAACACCACCGCTCAAAGCACAAATCACCTGCGTGTCTTTGCCTTCTTTTTCTACTTGATTTTTAATTAATTCAACTGCTCTTTCTATTTGAAGAGAGCTATCCCATTCTTTTTTGTCTTGGCAAATCTCTTCAACAAATTGTTTTATGATTTCTCTTCCATATTTTGAGTGCTCTACTTCGGGATGAAATTGCACGCCAAAAATAGGAAGTTCTTTATGATGAAATGAAGAAATCACATTATTTCTAGTTACAGAATCAACTGTTAACTTAGATGATAATTCTTGAATTTCATCACCATGACTCATCCAAACTATATTTTCTTCAATGTCTTTTATTTTAAATAATGGATTTAAAGAGGATATATTTTTTTCTACAATTATTTTTTCAAATCCATATTCTCTATTTTTTGATGGTGCTACTTTTCCACCAAGCATATAATTTATTAACTGTAAACCATAACATACGCCTAAAACAGGAACTCCAATTTTTTCCAAGTCAAGATCGATTTTAGGTGAATTATTTTCATAAACACTATGGGGGCCACCAGAAAAAACAATTCCAGATAAAATATTTTGTCTTTTAAGCTCTTCTATTCTTTCTGTTGCATTTTTAAAAGGAACAATTTCTGAATAAATGGATAACTCTCTAACTCTTCTTGCAACCAGTTGCGTAAATTGTGATCCGAAATCTATGACAAGTATCATGGTGTTTCCTTGAATTTTGGATTTAAAAATAGCTTGTTTTTTATAACAAGCTATTTTGTAGGATTTATCCTCGATTTAAACTGTAGTTAGGCGCTTCTTCCGTAATATTCACATCATGAACGTGGCTTTCTCTTAAGCCTGCAGAAGTAATTTTTACAAACTCTGCATTTTCGTGCAGCTCCTGAACATCCTTTGCACCTGTGTATCCCATTCCTGCTCGAATACCTCCTACGAGTTGGTGCACAACTTCGCTTAAAGGACCTCTGTAGGGAACTTGCCCCTCAATTCCTTCGGGTACCAACTTATTGTTGTCGCTTTGCGTGCCTTGGAAATAACGATCTTTTGAACCCTGCTTCATTGCTCCTAGGGAACCCATTCCTCTGTAGCGTTTATAAACTTTTCCTTGGAAACTGATTCTTTCTCCTGGAGATTCTTCTGTCCCTGCAAAAAGTCCACCGAGCATTACGGTATGAGCGCCTGCGGCGAGCGCTTTAACAATGTCGCCACTGTATTTAATTCCGCCATCAGCAATGATTTTTACATTTGTTCCTGCAAGTGCTTCGGCCACGCTCATAATTGCGCTTATTTGTGGAACCCCTATACCAGCTACAATACGTGTTGTGCATATGGAACCGGGACCAATTCCAACTTTAACGCAATCAGCGCCCGCATTGGCAAGAGCTTTTGCGGCCGCTCCTGTAGCAATATTCCCTGCTACAATTGTAACTTTATTACCGTATTGTTTTTTTACGGCAGCTACAGTTGAGATAACACCCTTGCTGTGGCCGTGAGCTGTATCGATTACCAATACGTCAATGCCTGCTTCCACTAATGTAGGGATACGATGTTCTATATCAAATGGTGTAACTCCTACAGCAGCTCCTACAAGAAGTCTTCCCGAAGCGTCTTTGCTTGCAAAAGGGTGTTTAATTGCATTCTCAATGTCTCTTCTTGTAATTAAGCCAACGAGGTGATCATGAGTATCAACCACGGGTAGTTTTTTTATGCGGTGCTTTTGTAATAAACCTTTAACATTTTCAAAGAGTTCTGTGTCAAAAGGGGTATCTTTGCTCTTTTTGGTCATGACAATAAGCTTGCTTCTTTCTGTCATGATTTCTTTAATTTGTTTTGAATCAATAGATTCAAAGCGAATGTCGCGCCCTGTTACAAGTCCCACGAGTTTTTCGTTAGAGACAACAGGCAATCCTGATATTTTGTGTTTTTCCATGACCATTTTTGCGTGCTTAATGGTGTCTGCGGGAGAAATTGTAATAGGATTTGCAACAACACCACTTTCGGAGCGTTTTACCAATTTCACTTCTTCAGCTTGAGCCTCAGGAACAAGATTCTTGTGAATAATTCCCAAGCCACCCAGTCTTGCCATGCAAGCGGCAAGCTCGTGTTCCGTTACAGTATCCATCGCGGCAGATATAATAGGACTGTTGAGTTTTAAATTCTTTGAGAGATATGAGCTTACATTAACTTCGTGTGGCAAAGTTTCAGAATAGCTCGGCAGTAATAGTACGTCATCAAAGGTTAAGGCGTCAGAGACGACCTTTCGAGAAAATAGAGAGTTTCTCTTGTTGATTTCATTGGCCATCTTGTACTCCATTATTTTTTTGATAGTTCAAACGGGTATCAAAACTAGTGCCGATGCTTTATCAAATAAAATTATGTGAATCTAGTAAATAAAATGCTGTTCAAAAAAATTGTTTTCCTGGTCAGAAGTTGGAAAAATTTTGGGATGCTGATCTGGTGAAGTTTTCAAATAAGAATTTTACTTTATATTATCAATATCTTATTTTGAGGTTCAGATAAGTGATGTTGGCAAAGATTTAAAAATACAGAAAAAAATGATCGTCTCAAGTGAAAAAGAGAAATGAGAGAGGGAAATGAAGTTCCAAGGGAATAGCTCAAATTTAAGTTCAATAAAAACAAATATTTACAGAAATAAAAGAAGTTTTGAAAATTTTTTCTAAGAAAGATTTGACAAGTCAAACGGCGTTGTGTAGCTAGATGTTCTCGCTGCTAGCAAACTCCCACTCGAAAGAGTGAGTGAAGAGCCCAGCAAAGAGAAGTAATTTGACAAGAGAAGAAAGCAAAAACAGAGTGCGGTTCCCGAGCAACGTTGGATTAGGAATGTAAAAGTTTTTAAGAAGAGGTTGTTAAGGTTCCGTAAAAGAACCGTCAAGATAGTAAAAAAATCGTGGGACTAGAAATAGTTCAACGTAAGTAAATTAGAGCTAAGAGTTTGATCCTGGCTCAGAACGAACGCTGGCGGCGTGCCTAACACATGCAAGTCGAACGGAGGTAGCAATACCTTAGTGGCGCACGGGTGAGTAATGCATGGGAATCTGCCTTTTGGAGGGGGATAACTACGGGAAACTGTAGCTAAGACCGCGTAAGCAGCAGCGATGCTGGAAATGCCGGGACCTTCGGGCCGGCAGCCGAAAGATGAGCCCATGTTCCATTAGCTAGTTGGCGGGGTAACAGCCCACCAAGGCGAAGATGGATAGCTGGTCTGAGAGGACGATCAGCCACACTGGGACTGAGACACGGCCCAGACTCCTACGGGAGGCAGCAGTGGGGAATATTGCGCAATGGGGGAAACCCTGACGCAGCAACGCCGCGTGAGTGATGAAGGCCTTCGGGTTGTAAAGCTCTTTCGGTTGGGAAGAAGGGGAGTTGTTTTAATAAAGCAGTTCTTTGATGGTACCAAAAGAAGAAGCACCGGCAAACTTCGTGCCAGCAGCCGCGGTAATACGAAGGGTGCGAGCGTTGTTCGGAATTACTGGGCGTAAAGGGTTCGTAGGCGGGAATGCAAGTCAAGTGTGAAATCCCCAGGCTTAACCTGGGACGTGCATTTGAGACTGTGTTTCTTGAGTTTCGGAGAGGGTGGTGGAATTGCTGGTGTAGGAGTGACATCCGTAGAGATCAGCAGGAACACCGGAGGCGAAGGCGACCACCTGGCCGAATACTGACGCTGAGGAACGAAAGCGTGGGGAGCAAACAGGATTAGATACCCTGGTAGTCCACGCCGTAAACGATGATAACTAGGTGTTGGGGGAGTTGACCCCTCCAGTACCGTAGCCCACGCGCTAAGTTATCCGCCTGGGGAGTACGGTCGCAAGACTAAAACTCAAAGGAATTGACGGGGGCCCGCACAAGAGGTGGAGTATGTGGTTTAATTCGAAGCAACGCGAAGAACCTTACCTGGGTTTGACATACCGTGAAAAGCGCAGAGATGCGTAATAGTAGCAATACACACGGATACAGGTGCTGCATGGCTGTCGTCAGCTCGTGTCGTGAGATGTTGGGTTAAGTCCCGCAACGAGCGCAACCCTTTCCCTTATTTGGCATCATTAAGTTGGCAACTATAGGGGTACTGCCGGTGATAAACCGGAGGAAGGTGGGGATGACGTCAAGTCCTCATGGCCCTTACATCCAGGGCTACACACGTACTACAATGGCCAAGACAAAGCGAAGCAAAGCCGAGAGGTGGAGCCAAACGCAAAAACATGGTCTCAGTTCGGATTGTGGTCTGCAACTCGACCACATGAAGTTGGAATCTCTAGTAATCGCAGATCATCAGGCTGCGGTGAATACGTTCCCGGGCCTTGTACACACCGCCCGTCAAACCACGAAAGTTGCATAAGCCAGAAGCAGGTGGGCTAACCGTAAGGGGGCAGCCTGCCAAGGCTTGTGCGATGATTGGGGTTAAGTCGTAACAAGGTAGCCGTAGGGGAACCTGCGGCTGGATCACCTCCTTTCTAGGAATTTCGAGTTCTCTGTAAAGAGACTCTATTCTAGGTCAAGGGAACCGCACTCTGTTTTTGTAATCTT
>NZ_CP017834.1:3099620-3154620 GCF_001907975.1 Silvanigrella aquatica | reverse complement strand
TGATAGGGTGGATGTGTAAGCGCTGTAAGGCGTTCAGCTAACCACTACTAATCGCCCTGACGGCTTCTTAAAGGCATCATTACCATTACAATCACATTCTCTCTCTTTTCTTCTTCTTACTTCTTATCCTCTTACTTTTCTACAGACTCCGCTTGACTTACTCTCTACCCGAGGGTACAAGCTCAAAGTCTTTTTAAAGCCTCGTTTTGGCTGTGCTGATTGCGGCGGGGAAATACCGGATCCCATTCCGAACTCCGAAGTCAAGCCCGCCTGCGGCAATGGTACTGCACCTTTAGGTGTGGGAGAGTAGCTCTGTGCAGCCTTTTAATTTTCCTTTTAGTGGGTTCGTAGCTCAGTCGGTAGAGCATTTGCCTTTTAAGCAAGTGGTCCCCGGTTCGAATCCGGGCGGACCCACCACTAAATCTTAGAAGCCCAAGAGGTTATCCTTTTGGGCTTTTTATTATCTATAACCTGACTATTTTACTTATTTCTTTATAGATAATGGTTGATTTTATTTGAAGCAGTGTTATAAGAAGTTTCTGTTTTTTGTCTCTTCTCAGTTGAAGGATTTATTGTATGGCAAAGTCAAAAGCTAAAATTAAAGCCAAAATAGCTAAGTCAAAAGGGAAAGTTAACAAGGCAATCAAAAATAAAAAGTCAGCTGCAAAACGCTATAAGTTAACAGCGACTGGTCTTGTTAAGGTTCCGCATGTTGGCAAGCAACACTTGGCTGGTTCTAAGAACCGCAGTCGTAAAAATCGCTTGAAAAAAGCAAAAATTATGCGCGCTGAGAGTTCTAGACTCGTTTCTCGTTGTATTCCTAACGGATTATAATTTTCTGGCAGTTTCACTCTGCCTTTGAGCTTAATAGGCTCATAAAGCCGTTTAATATGGCATTGAAAATGATTGTTTTAAACAGATGATTGGCTACTAAAGGTTTGTCTCATTAGGCAGCGCCATCATTCTCTAGGAGGTAATACAATGGCTCGTGTAAAACGTGGCTTTAAACTTCGCCGTCGTCACAAAAGAGTTCTTAAATTAGCTAAAGGCTATCGTGGTGCTCGTAGTAGACTCTATCGTACAGCAATTCAAATTGTTCGTAGAGCTCTTTGCTACGCTTACCGTGACCGTAAGGTTAAAAAGCGTGATTTCCGTTCTCTTTGGATTCAACGTATCAACGCAGCTTCCAGAGCGCATGGCTTACCATACAGCAAGTTTATGAATGGTTTGAAAAAAGCAAATATTGCTCTTGATCGTAAACAGTTGTCTGAAATTGCAATCCATGATGATGCAGTTTTTGCAAATCTTGTTAAAAAATCAATGGCAGCATTAGCTAAGTAATTTTGATTTGACTCGGAGCGTAGCGCAGCCTGGCTAGCGCACTTGCTTGGGGTGCAAGAGGTCGCAGGTTCAAGTCCTGTCGCTCCGACCACTTTTTTTATTTTTTGAATTTTTATTTAGAGAAACCGATTTAAGGCAATTCTCGCTATAGGTGATAATAATATGAAACATCCTATTTTAAAATCATTTGAATCAATGCATATGCGTGCTAAGGCTCTTCCTAGCTTTAAAGCTGGTGATAGCGTTTGTGTTTGGGTTAAAATCCAAGAAGGTACAGAAAAAGATGGGACTCCTAAATACCGTCTTCAATCTTTCGAAGGTACTGTTATTCGTTTCCGTAAAGGGACTACAAACTCTACTTTCTTAGTACGTAAAATGTCTTCGGGTGGTATTGGTGTTGAGCGTAATTTCTACGTTCATTCTCCACTTGTTGATCATGTTGATGTTAAAGTTCGCGGTAAAGTACGTCGTTCTAGAATTTACTACATCCGTAAGCTTCGTGGTAAGGCTGCGCGTATTTCGAGCCGTTATGTTTCTGCAGAAGAACTTAAAGCTTCTGAAAATAAATAAGTTTTATACAAAACGTATTTCAAAAAACCCACATATCAAATAAGATATGTGGGTTTTTATTTATTGAGTTTAAAATTAAGTTGTATAAATATCTATTATAATAGAAGAAAATTTTATTTCTACCGCCTGAAAATCAGTCAAGTTTATTAAAAAAATATGCTTCACAATATATTAATATTATTAAAATAATTTGAGTAAACGTATGAAATTCATTCGGTAAACTTTAAATTTTGACTGAAAATCAAGCGTTTTGAAAATTATAAATTCTTATCAAACTTTAAATATCTAAAATAATTAAATAAAATTCGCATAAAATTTTGGCACAGATATTGCATTAGAGCACTTTGTGGAGAGCTAAAAAAGTTTTCTCTTCTCAAATAGTGAACGCGCCATTTTTTGCCGAAAGGAATTTAATATGTCAGAGGTCCATTCCAATTTTGAAAAACAAAATGAACACACTGTTAATGAAAATAACAATGTTCATAATAACAAATTAAAAAAGAAAAAATTAATTAGAAAAAGCGATCATTTTTCTAAAATACAGCTTCCTTTAGAAATGGCATTGCGGGACGTGACTTTATCAAGCAATGCGACAAAAAGGTGGATTAAACTTTGCTTATCTTATGCGGAATTTGTGGCTCCTTCGGAATCATTACGGGAGCCAGCACGTTTAATGCGTCTTTTATCTGAACACACTTCAGGATTAAGAAGAGGCGAAATATTATCTTTATTTTATGATCAATATAAAAACTCATCTGTCCAAAGACAAGAAAGTTTTCGCATTTGCCTAGAAAAAATTGTGCAAAGAGCAAGAACGACATTTTCAAAATATGATCTCACAATTTATTATTGTAAGGATATAAAAAAATATATAATAGCACCAATATTTAAAAAAGAATTATAAATTAAATATGCTCTTATTGTGGAAATTTTATAAATAAATTATATTTCATTTTTAATTGGCTATGAGGTATTTAAATTTTTATAGGAGAAAATATGTTTACTCCAGATCTTTTAAACGGTAAAAAAGTTTTAGTAACAGGTGGTGGCACAGGACTTGGCAAAAGCATGTCGGAAAGATTTTTATCTTTAGGGGCTCACGTTGTTATTTGTGGAAGAAGAGAAGATGTTTTAAAAGAAACCTGTTTAGAGTTTAATTCAAAATATAAGGATAAAGCTTCTTACCAAGTTTGTGATGTGAGAGATGCTCAAATTGTTGAAAAAATGATTGATGAAATTTGGGTACAAAGTCCCATCGACATTCTTGTAAATAATGCGGCAGGAAATTTTATTTCACGAACAGAAGATTTATCTCATCGCGCTGTTGATATTGTTTTAGACATTGTTCTTCATGGCACCGTTTATGTTACGTTAGCTTGTGGAAAACGTTGGCTACAAAATAAAATGAAAGCAAATGTATTAAGTATTGTCACAACATATTCTTGGACGGGTTCGGCGTATGTTGTTCCTTCTGCTATGGCAAAGGCTGGAGTTCTTGCTATGACAAGAAGTTTAGCAGTAGAATGGGGTGATCGAGGCATACGTATGAATGCCATTGCACCTGGGCCTTTTCCGACAAAAGGAGCATGGGATCGTTTGGTACCTAATACTGATTTAGGAAAAGTATTAGAAAGTAAAAATCCACTTGGAAGACATGGCGAGCATATTGAACTTGCCAATTTAGTTTCTTTTTTAGTTTCAGATTTCGCCGGATTTATCAATGGAGAAGTGATTACAATTGATGGCGGGGAATGGCTACAAGGTGCGGGTGAATTTAATTTCTTAAAGGCAATGAAAAATGAAGATTGGGAATCTTTAAAAAGAAAAAAATAATTTGAACTTATAAAAATAAAAAGATTTATGAAAAAATAAAATAACAATAGCTAGTTGCTACAATTTTGAAATGATGATATTAAAATCTTGTTTCTACAAAGTTTCTTTGACAATTTGAGCATTAAAAATCAATATTATATTTATTTAAATAAAATTTTAAATTTATTTCTTATTCATGGATGAATATAAAAATAATTTAGACATTATTTATTACTCCTTAACGAATTAGAATGAGGGTTTTAATTTTGACTCAAGAGCGTTATCGAATAAAACCTAGAGAAGGAGTTTTAATTTCACTTTTCGACGGGGATCAATTTAGTATCATAGATCCGGAAGGTGGTCAGGTTTGTGAAGTTTTAGCTTTTGATAATCACGGAAAAGATGCACTTAAATCTATAAATTTAAAAGGAGAATTATTATCTAAATTTGCGCAAGAACTTTTATTTTCTAGTTCGCAAGATGAAGCTACTGGATTATTTTTGCGGCAAAATAATATAGATTTAAATCAATGTCGTTCTGCAAAAATATTAGGAGAAAATTTAAGTTTTAGAAATACAGGAAGTAAAAAAGAAATTTTTGTAAATAAATCTATAGTATGTATTCTTTTTTCGCCAGCTTTTCCTATGGAAATTAGCGAACAAAATCCAGGCACAGAAATATTAATAAATATTGATAGAAATAAAAATTATCTTGAAAATGAAAAATTCAATTTGCCACCTCCTTTTTTTGAAGTAAAATTTGAGCAGACAATTCAGCCTGGCTCAGCAATAAGTTATGAAGTAAAGTCAGGTGATTATATTCAAATCATTGATGTTGCTGGTAAACAATGTTCAGATTTTTTAGCTTTTGATCACATAGCTTTAAATAAGAGAGAGGAACTTGGTATTGATTTAGCAGCGACGCGCACTTTTATGGGTTTAGCCTATCCTGTACCAGGGCTTTATTCCAAGTTTTATGATAAGGAGTTTCAACCGCTTTTTGAAATTATAAGAGATACGGTGGGAAAGCATGACTCTTTTGTCACTGCGTGTTCAGCTAAATATTATGAAGATCAAGGATATCCTGGTCACAAAAACTGTTCAGATAATTTTAATTCCGAATTACAAAAATATTCCATTAAGTCAAGGCCAGGATGGCCTGCCATTAATTTTTTTTATAATACGTCATACGATAAAAACGCAGCGCAATTTGTGGATGAGCCTTGGTCAAGGCCGGGTGATTATATTTTATTAAGAGCTATGAAAGATCTTGTCTGCGCTTCTTCTTCCTGTCCTGACGATATTGATCCTGCGAATGGCTGGAACCCTACAGATATACATATACGTGTATATTCACCTCAAAAAACGATTTCGAAAGGAATAGCATACCGTATGATGCCCGATTCCATTCCTCAACTCACTCATGAAACCGCGTTTCATCCAAGAACTTCGTTGTTGACAAAATCTTACACAGATTATCGGAATTTTTGGCTTCCGACTTGTTTTACAGGTTTTGGACCCATAGAGGAATATTATGCCTGTAGAGAAAATGCGGCTCTAATTGATCTCTCTGCATTAAGAAAATTTGAAATTTTAGGTCCCGATGCGGAAACTCTGCTACAAAAAACATTGACAAGAAATATAAGAAAAATGTCTGTTGGTCAGGTTGTATACACAGCAATGTGTCATGAAACAGGAGGAATGTTAGATGATGGTACTTTATTTCGATTAGGAATGAATGGATTTAGATGGATATGTGGAAGTGATTATTCAGGCGTTTGGCTAAGGGAACAAACGCAAAAAATGGGACTACAAGTTTCAATTAAATCATCAATATCTGAGATACATAATATCGCTGTTCAAGGACCTAAAAGTAGAGAAATTTTAAAAGAAATAATTTGGACAAAAGCGGATCAGCCTACAGTTCAAGAATTAAAATGGTTTCGCTTTACAATAGGAAGAATAGGTGATGATCATGGTGTTCCCTTAATAATATCGAGAACGGGATATTCAGGTGAATTAGGCTATGAAATATGGTGTCATCCTCAGCATGCTTTAAAAATATGGGATGCTGTTTGGGAGCAAGGAAATCCAAGAGGAATGGTGCCACTTGGATTTTCAGCATTAGATATGCTCCGCATAGAGTCCGGTTTGATTTTTGCAGGATATGATTTTGATGATCAAATTGATCCCTTTGAAGCAGGAATAGGTTTTACAGTAGCTTTAGATAAAGAAGATGATTTTATTGGTAAAGAAGCTTTAATAAAAAGAAAAAAATTTCCTCAGAAGATTTTAGTTGGTTTAGAGTTAGAAGGAAATGAAGCTGCAGTTCATGGTGATTGTGTGCATCTAGGACGCAATCAAATTGGAATTATCACAAGTGCAACACGTTCGCCTATTTTAAGAAAAAATATTGCTTTATGTCGGATAGCGGTAGAATTTAGCGATGTGGGGACATTAGTTGAAGTTGGAAAACTTGATGGTCATCAAAAAAGAATAAAGGCTAAAATTGTTAAATTTCCGTTTTATGATCCTGAGAAAATACGTCCTAGATCTTAGATATCATTTTATATATTCTAAAATTAAATAAATTGGATATAAATTATGGAAAACGGATACTCTATAAAAAGTAAACCGATTTATTCATTGTTACTTTGGGATGATAAAGCTTTATTCCATATGATAATAGTGCAAGGATTAGGAGGAATGTCTGTTCTTAAGATGTTTCAAATTAAATTTCCAAAAAATCCTGTAATTATTTTTTATTCAAAAAAATACATGAATGAAGTGGATTATCCGAAATTAATAAATAACACATATTGTAATAATATACTTATTAATGAAAATGATGATGATCTTTTTTTTGCTGTCGAAAATATGCTTCCTGAAATGTTTATGGGCTTACGCATTTATGTCGTAGGTTCCGAAAATTTCATTTGGACTGTTTCAAAAATAGCGGATAAATATGGCTATGATGATTCAAATATTATAAAAGAGTTAACAAATACTTTAGCGCGTTCTGTATATTGTACTCACTGTAAATTAATAATGAATGATATTAATACGAATATTATAAAATGTTTTGGTTGTAATAAAGTTTTAATTATTCGTGAGCATTTTTCTCGTCGTTTAGGCGCATATATGGGTGTCATGGTAAACGCGGAGTCGGCATATGATTTTCCTAAAGTTGAGGAAATTTTTCCATGAAAACTATTAGAGTAAAAATTGTTGATATTGAATGTATAACTCCATTTATTAAGCAGTTTGTATTGATGCGTAAGGATAAATCTTTATTGCCATCTTTTTCTGCAGGAAGTCATATTGTTATTATTATGAATTCAAATGATAGAATAATTAAAAATCCCTATTCATTAATGAGTTCTCCCTTTGATACAAAAACATATCAAATTGCAATTCGGAAGCAAGAGAAATCAAGGGGAGGTTCTCATTATATGCATGAAAAGGTATTTATAGGTTCTGAATTAGAAATTTCCTATCCTGTAAATCTTTTTCCACTATATAAAAAAGCTAAAAAACATATTTTATTTGCGGGTGGTATTGGTATTACGCCTTTTATTTCTCAAATATACGAATTAAATAACAGTAAATCAAATTTTGAAATGCATTATTCTTTCAGGGAAAAAATTCATGGATCTATTGCTAAAAGAATGGAGGATTTAAATAAAGATTATGTTAATTTATATAATGAAGATAAAAATGAATTTATAGAGTTCAATGAAATATTAAAAAAACAACCTTTAGGTACGCATGTCTATGTTTGCGGATCTAAGTTTATGATTTATAAATTGATAGATTTAGCTATAAATTTAGGTTGGCCATTAAATCATATTCATAGTGAACAATTTATTTCACCCCCAATTGGAGAAGGATTTCTTGTTTATTTAGCAAAATCAAATAAAGAAATTTTTGTAGACGCTGAAAAAAGCATTTTAGAATCCATTGAAAATGCAGGTGTCAAAGCTGATTATTTGTGTCGAGGTGGTTCTTGTGGGAAATGCGAGTTAGAAGTTCTTGAAAATAATGGTATTATTTATCATCACGATAACTTTTTAACTGAGACTGAAAAAAAACTAGGAAAAAAAATATTACCCTGTGTTTCAAGAGCAAAATCAGATAAATTAACATTGAATATTTAGGATTTTTAATTTGTAAAAAAATATTTTATAAATATTAGGTAAATTATGATGAATATAATTTTTAAAAATGAATCTTTTAGAGATGATTATTCTTTTAAAAATTCAATAGAATCAATAAGAAGATTTCCTTTTCCATTTGCTGAAGATAATTATATGTACTCTGTAAATATAGAGCCTCATGTGAAAGGAAATAAAAATTCTGTATACGAATATAATTTTGATATAGATGAACATTATATATCTGAATGCAATGATAAAAGAATGACTCTAGCAGAAGATCCAAAAAGATATGAATCTTTGCCTCATATGCTTGAAGCACAGTGGGACTTTTTGGAATTAACAATGAATTCTTTGTCACAAGATTATCCTGAATATTTTTCTCTAAAAAAAAATGAAGACGAATGGACTTGGGAAAATAAACTTTTAGAAATAAAAGATACATTTATTTTTGGTGATTCTGCTTCAATATCAATGGAGCCTTTTGAATATATGGGTAGACAGGTTCAAGGTGATTTTGTTTTGCTCGATCAGAGAAATAATACATTATACGCAGATGCAGGCTTTGTGACCTCTCAAGCAGATTGGTCATTGGCGTTTGATTTAGGAATGTCCTGGCAAGAGTGGCATGGTCCTGTGCCACAAGTAACAGAATTAGGAATTATGGATAGAGCTTTAAAATATTTATTAAGTTTGCAACAATCTAATCCCGTAAGACGATTAAATTGGACTATGACTATTCATCCCAGATTAGATACATCACCAGAAAATTACCCTTTTTGGGGTGCAGATCGTAATAAAATTAATTATTCTAACGTAGGTGAACTTGTTTATTTACGTGTAGAATTGCAGACGTTATTCCGATTGCCAAAAAGCAACTGTATTTTATTTGCAATTCGTTGTTATTTAATAAACTTGAATGAAATAAACTCATTTCCGCGTTGGAGCAAGCGGCTTCATAGAGTTTTAAAAAATTTACATCCTGATTTAATTGAATACAAAGGGTTAACAAAATTTAATTCAACAGTTGTTTCGTGGTTATCTCAATTTGATGATGGTGAAATTATTAATAAAGGAACAGAGCCCGAATAAATGTGGTTTTACTTTTTTAAATATTTTGCATGATAAGAAAGATGTTCGCCTATAAACGATGATATAAAATGATAACTATGATCATATCCTTCTTGAAAGCGTAAATTTAAAGATTGATTTTTCTCATGACATGCTTCTCTAAAGTTCTCAGGAAGTAATTGTTCTTTTTCATAAAATTCATCGGAAAGTCCTTGATCAATTAAAATATTATGAACTTTGCAACCATTTTTAATTAACCAAGTAGCGTCATATTGCAACCATTTTGATTCATCTTCACCTAAGTATGTTTTAAAACATGATTTTCCCCAAGGAGAATTTGTTGGATTACAAATGGGAGCAAATGCGGAAACAGAAGCAAACATTTTTGGATTTTTTAAAGCACAAATAAGTGCCCCGTGCCCCCCCATAGAATGACCACTAATCGATTTTTTATTTATTAAAATTGGTAAGTTATCTTCAATTAATTTAGGAAGTTCTTCAGTAATATAGCTATACATTTGATAGTTTTCAGCCCAAGGAGATTGAGTTGCATTCACATAAAATCCAGCACCTTGGCCAAGATCATATCTCTCTTTAAAATCAGGAACATAATCGCCGCGGGGACTAGTGTCAGGAAAAATAAGTGCAATACCAAGTTCAGATGCGTAACGTTGAGCTCCGGCCTTAATGCGAGCATTGTCATCGGTACAGGTTAAACCTGAAAGCCAATATAAAGCGGGTACTTTTTCAACTTGAGCTTTAGGTGGTAAATAAACAGAAAATGTCATTTTGGTTTTGCAAAATATGGAATTATGGACATATCTATTTAAATTACCGCCGCATTCTTTAATGCTTTCTATTTTTTCCATGATTTTTACCTTTTAATATCAATATACTTAGGTTTTATAAATATTAAAATATAATAACCGAACGAATGCTGTTACCTTGATGCATGAGTTCAAATGCCGTATTTATTTCTTCGAGTGGTAGTGTGTGGGTGATCATTTTATCTATTTCAATTTCACCAGATAAATAGCGATTCACATAGTCAGGAAGTTGTGATCGGCCTTTGACACCACCAAAAGCAGTTCCTTTCCAAGTGCGTCCAGTTACTAAATTATTGGGTCTTGTAGAAATTAATTTACCAGCTCCTGCAACACCAATGACAGTAGAAACGCCCCAACCTAAATGAGTACACTCTAGTGCGTCACGCATAACGTGAACATTGCCAATGCATTCAAAGGAATAATCTACCCCCCCATTTGTTAAATCTTTAATATATTCACTTATTGATCCATTAATTTCAGAGGGATTAATAAAATCGGTAGCGCCAAGAAATTTTGCCATTTCTCTTTTGCCTGCATTGATATCTATTCCTATAATTCTTGCTGCTTTTGCCATGACGGCGCCTTGAATAACGGAAAGTCCAATGCCACCTAAACCAAATACAGCGACCGTAGATCCCGCTTCTACTTTAGCCGTATTTAATACCGCACCAATTCCTGTTGTTATACCACAGCCAAGTAAACAGACTTTATCGAGTGGTGCTTCTTTATTTATTTTTGCAAGCGCAATTTCAGGAACAACGGTATATTCTGCAAAAGTGGAGCAACCCATATAATGGAAAATAGGGTTCCCATTTTTTGAAAATCGGCGGGTTCCATCGGGCATATAACCGGTCCAAACCGTAGAAGAAATAGATTGGCATAAATTTGTTTTATGAGATTCACAGTATTTACAATTTCCACATTCGGGAATGTAAAGGGGAATGACGTGATCTCCTGGTTTTAAATCTTTCACATTTGCGCCGCATTCAACGACAATAGCGCCACCTTCGTGACCTAGAACGCAAGGAAATGCTCCTTGAGGGTCATCTCCTGAAAGGGTGAAAGCATCGGTATGGCAAACACCCGTCGCAATAACTTTTAATAAAACTTCGCCTTCTTTTGGTTTTTCAATTTCAATTTCTTCAATAGCAAGAGGCTTTTTTGATTCCCAGGCAACGGCAGCGCGTGTTTTCATGTGACATTCTCCTAAGCATTATCAATAAATATTTTATTCATATTTATTTTAATTGAATTTATGAGTTCATTTTGCACAGCTTTAGTCATTTCTTGCGATCCGCAAATATAAAAATCAGAGTTTTTTTCAAATAAATGCGCATTGTTTTTAATGGCACTTAATATATCTCCTTTGATTACAAAATCAGACTCTTCTTCTTCTGCCACAATTTTTATTTTAAAATGAGATGAGTATTTTTTAGATAAATCAATAAATTCTTTTTTAAAAGGAATTGAAGATGCTAATTTACATCCATAAACTAAATGAATATGAGTATTTTTTTCTAATAAATCATAAATAAAAGAACGAATAGGAGAAATTCCAGAGCCACCAGCAATAAAGACAATAGGATTATTATAGTTTACAATATTAAAATTTCCTTGTGCATTTTTAAATGAAATTATTTCCCCTATTTTTAATTTTTTCCAAAATTGAACGCCTCTTCCTACGCCTAATGTTTGAATACAAAATTCTAAAGATTCTTTATTTTTATTATTGCTTGCAATAGAATATTGATAATGAAATTCTCCTTGATCATCGCTTAGTTTAAAAGAAACAAACTGTCCCGCATTATAATTGAAATTGCTTGGACGATTGATTTTAAATATTAAATAATTAGAATTTATATTTTCAATGTGGATTATTTTTGAAGAGTAAAAATCTGAGTTATGCTCAATATTATTTGAATTTAGGTTCATTTTCAGAAACAATCCTTAAATTTAATTGCAATCTTTTAGTATTTTTTCTGCAAACTCTCGTTTGCTTTTTTTATCCATTTTTTTCAATTCATTGTTTATTACTCGTTCATTTACGCTTTGATTCCAATAATCTAAAGATTCAGGACCAAATAATGCAAATTTTCCAACAAATTGACGTAACACTTCGTTTGTAGGGCCCATGACCCAACCTGCCTTCGCATCACGTAAATAGCGTTCTATGCCAAGTGCGGGCTTATAACCAGTACCACCGCAGGTATGAAGCATTTTATCGGAAACATGGGTTACATTTTTGGAGCAAGAAAACTTTAATTGCCATAGCCAATGCATCATTTGTCTTCTTGGTAGATTTAAATAATCTTCATGGATAGACCAGTCGCATTGATTAGTTTTTTCATCGAGTGCTTGAGCAATTTGAAAATTAAAGCAACGCACCGAATTTGTATCGATAATGGCTTCGCCAATATAATCTTGAATTGTGGGATAATCGGCAATGCGCATGCCCACATCTTCGTGTTTTTTGCGCGTGGTATGATCTCTTGCAATGTCTATCATACCCATGGCAATTCCATTCCAGCAGGCAGATGAACAAAGTAAAAAGAAAGGATCGACACTTTCATCATTCGATCGTGCGCCGTCACCGACGGGACCAATCATGCGTTCATGTGAAATTTCTACTCCTTCGATTTCAAGAGCACCCGATTGATTTCCTCTAAGACCAAGACCATCCCAAGTCGAAGGATTGGTTTTAACTTCACTGTTCCATAGTAAAAAACAGGATAAATTAGAATAATCGCCATTAAAATCGGGACTGGTTGTTTGTGCGACATACCAATCGGCAAATCCGCCCGAAGTTGTCCAAGACGATTTTTTAAATACACGCCAACCTGTATCTGATTTTTCGCATTTTGAAGAGAGGTGATACCAAAAATGCGATCCTGTTTGGGGATCAGAATAAGATACAGTGCCAATTAAGACATCTTTATTTAATCGTGATAGCAGGGATTTAATGGTAGGATTTTTATGGTAACGTAACAATAAAGCGCTTGTTGCTGCGAGGTGCATTACGTAACACATTGCTGTGCTTGCACAACCATAACGAGAAATTGTTTCCACAACCATAGTGGCACAAGTATGATTTTCTCCCATGCCTCCTAATTCTTTTGGCACAATAATTCCTAGAAGTCCGAGTTGTGCAAGTGCTTCAAAATTTTTACGTGGATAAATTAAATGGCGATCGCTCTCAACTGCATTTTTACGAAGTGTAGAATGGCATAAATCAATTAATTTTTCCTGCAATTTTTTTTGACTTTTGCTTAGAATCCATTGGGGATCGAGTTCGAAATCTAGTCCCCAAAATTTAGAATCGCCCCATTTCTTTGTTTCCATGTTTTGAGAAATCACGATTATATCCTCATATTAAAATATGAATATTAGTAATTAAATTATGAACTAAAATGGAATCAATTATGCCAAATTGGCAAGGTTCTTTTAACTGACTAACATGTTTTTTATAGAAATGCAAATTGCTATTAAGATTAAAAAAAATTTTAAAAATGACAAAACTTTGAATTGGGTATTTAATCATTTCATTAAATAAATTATTTAATGAAATAGAACATGAGTTCATTGCTATTAAAATTTGTGAGGAATTTTTGTGAGTTTCAAAAATTGGATTTTATTTATTATAACGATGATTTTGAACACAGAATTATTTGCAGATTCTATTCATGATATTAAAATTTATGCAGATGAAACTCTTTCCTATGTTAAGGTAGATGATGAATGAAATATTGATGCTAGAATAACAGCGCTCAAAATTTTCGAAACTATCATTAAACTTAATACACCTTAATCAAATTTAATAAATGTTCTTTGGGTGCGGGAATATCATCATGAGTTAACAAAACCTAATACTATGATTTATCTGATTGTTAAAACTCCTGAAAGGTTAGAAAAACGCGATTCGATTGTGAAACTGTTAGATGCAAAAGTTTTCTTTTACAAGTTCAAAATAAGCGATAGTCGTAAGATTACCAAATAAAAACATTGTATCTGCTTTGTGAGAGATGATTATCGAGGTCAGTATTTCAAATCACAAGGCTTTAAAAATTTAGATGGCTCATCAGATTCGATGTTGAATGTAAAAAACTTATGGAAAGTAGATGTGATTTTATAATTTCAACAGAAATAGGATTACGCACTAAATTAAAAAGTTAAACTATGAGTTTCGTAAAGTTGAAATAGATTTACCACTAGTATCAATTGATTGTATTTTATAATTATTGTAAGTTGTAATATTATTTTATATTTTGAATTATAAAATTAAATTTTTATGTCATTTTTACATTGAAATTTTTTATGAAATTTCAATGATATATAAAAACATCTTGATGTGAGAATCCTGAAATGAAGTATTGAAAAATAATACTTCATTTTATGCTTGAAAAAAATGCGAAATTGCGCAAAATTATTTTTTGCTTACTCATCTGTTTTTTCACCATCGTGATCTGGATCAAATTATGCCAAATACAGTGCTACAGTATTTAGAAGCTTCAAAATCTACAAAAGTAACTAAAAAAGAAACAATAGGATTAAAATTGCACGATATTTCGTCACTTTTAAAAATCGGTCTTAATAAAGCTCAATTTATTAAAGATAAATTTATAATAATTGGTGTTCCTGACGATAGGGGCGTTATTGAAAATGGAGGAAATCCTGGGGCGCGTTTAGGTCCCGATTCCTTTAGGCAAAGCTTTTATAAACTCTATGATACCCGTATTCGTAAATTTAATTTAAGCGCACGCAAATATTTTGATGAAAATACTGTGAATGATGAAAATAGTGACATGATATCTCAAATGTTTTTTGATGCAGGAAATATTATTTTAGCAGATACCATAGCAGAAACTCATGAAAGAATTGCCGCCGTTGTTGAATATTTTTTAAAGCATGAGGCTAAACTTATTTTTGTCATTGGGGGCGGTCATGATTTCAGCTATGGAAGTTATAAAGGTCATGTTGCTACTCGCAAAAATGAAGTGATCCCTATTATAAATTTTGATGCCCATTTTGATACGCGGCCTGTAGAAAATGGAAGCATTAATAGTGGAACGGCATTTTATCGAATTATTAATGATTTTAGCAAAAATATAAATAATGGAAAAGCTCTTATTGAAATGGGAATTCAAAGAGATCGAAATCCCTATTCACTATACCGCTACGCAAGCGAACATCAAATTCAAACTATAGAATATATTGCATTATTTAATGTGTGGAGAGATTTAGCTCAAGGCCATGCACAAACTCCTCTTGAGCACATGCGTGATCATCTCGATGATTGCGCCGCATTTGGATTTGATAGAATGAAAGGGAGTTTGCATTTTTCACTATGTTTAGACGTATTTGATCAATCCCTTGCTCCAGGGACAAGTGCGTCGACTCCCTTTGGTGCGCAATTAAAAGATTTAGCTCAATCCATTAACTTTTTAGCTCGTTCTCACACATGTCGCGTTATGGACATTGCAGAACTATGCCCAACAAGGGATACTCTTGAGATGACATCCCGATTATGTGCGACGCTGGTTTTTCGTATAGCCCTTTTGAGGGAAGAGCATTCTACGAGATTAACTTAAGGGCACTCTTGTCGCCATCATGAATATAGGTTAGTGGAACTCGTTGAGGAGGAACTTGTATATGGAGCAATCCGTTCTTTATGTTGGCATGAATCCCTATTTGCCAATATTGCTCATATTAATTGTTGGGCTTGCGCTTGGTCTTGGTGTTAGTGGTGTATCACTTTTCCTTGGTCCTAAAAAACCAAATACGTATAAACTTGAAGTTTATGAATGTGGTTTGCCAGTTACAAGTTCAGCAGAAAATCGATTTTCTATTAAATTTTATTTAACTGCAATTCTATTCATACTTTTTGATATCGAAACCATATTTATGTATTTATGGTCAACTGCATTTGACTATTTAGGTTGGTTTGGAATTGTAGAAGTAGGTATATTTATTGCAACATTGGCAATTGGCTATATTTACGTGCTAAGGCGCGGCGCATTACGCTGGGATTGAGGGGTTAGAAAATGATGGAATTAAGTCTTACTCAAATTATCAGCACCATTCTTCTGATGCTATTAGGCATCGCAGTGGGTGCGCAAGTTGCTCCAATTATGAGTTGGGTCGAGCGTCGTCAATGTGCTGTAATACAGAGGCGCGTGGGGCCCAATCGAGTCGGTTTTTTTAAATTTAGATTATTAGGATTAGGGCAGCCAATTGCCGATGCTATTAAACTTCTTTTTAAAGAAGATTTTGTGCCGCCTTATGTGCATAAAGCATTTTATGTCATGGCTCCCGTTGTCCCCGTTGTTATGGGTTTAGCTGTTACTGTAGCGATTCCCTGGGGAAGTCATATTATTGTAAATAATGAAATTGTTAACTTACAAGCAGTCAGTTTAAATTCAGGATTTCTCCTTATTTTTGCTTTTTCCTCCCTTGCTGTTTATGGTGTTACGTTAGCGGGTTGGTCATCAAATAATAAATATTCTTTGCTTGGCGGCTTACGCGCTTCAGCGCAGATGGTCAGTTATGAAGTGGCAATGGGATTGAGCATAATTCCACTTGTATTTATTTGGGGCACTCTCGATTTGCAACTTATGATCACAAAGCAATCTGAAATTCTTTGGGGATTTTTACCAAACTGGGGTGTCATTCACGCTCCTATTTCTTTTTTAGTCTTTATTGTTACAATTTTTGCGGAAACAAATCGTTTGCCATTCGATCTTGCTGAAAGCGAAGGCGAGCTTGTCGCTGGGTTTTTAACAGAATATGGAGCCATGCGCTGGTCATTGTTTTTTCTAGGTGAATACTCAATGATGTTTGTTATGTGCGTGTTGACTGTTTCTTTGTTTTTTGGTGGCTATGAGTTGCCATGGATTTCTCAGCATTATTTACTTGATATGTTAACGCCGCAATTTGGTGAAGCAGTTGCAAGATGGATTTTATTGCCACTTGGAATTGTTGTATTACTTACTAAAGTTATATTATTAATGTGGATATTTGTTCAAGTTCGCTTTACAATCCCACGTTTTCGTTACGATCAACTTATGAAATTAGGTTGGATATATTTACTCCCAATTGCTCTTGTTAATTTAATTATTACTGCAATTGTAACAGCAATTATTAAATTTCATTAATAAGAATAAGGGAGATTATTATGATTACTCAAATTTCATTTTTAATAATGGGTGTTCTGGCTGTATTTCTTTCTGTTCTGATGATCACCCGCAAATGGCCTGTTACGGCGGCAATGATACTTATCATTGTCATGATGCTTCTTGCTGGTATGTATGGTTTACTTGGCGCACACTTTTCAGCTGTTTCGCAAATCATCGTTTATGCAGGCGCGATTATGGTTGTGTTTGTTTTTGTGATTATGCTTTTAAATTTACCTCCTGCGGAATTAAGATATGGTCGTTTGACTATAAGTGAACTTGTTTTAATTTCTCTTGGTTTTATAATGGCATTATTTTTGGGAACAAAAGTAGGGCAAGGTTACTTAATTGCAAATTTAAGTTCGAATACACTAGTCAATGCGCGTCCTCCTTATTATCCCGATGCAATGAATGAAAATGTAAAAAATGTTTCTGCTCTGATGTTCACCGATTACTTATGGGCATTTGAGTTAATTAGTTTTTTAATTTTAGTCGCGATAATTGGTGCTATAGTTATAGCAAAGAAAGCGAAGGTGAGCGATGCCAAGTCTTCCTGAATTAGGTATTTATTTTTCATTATTATTATTTATTATTGGCTTATTTGGTGTCATGTTAAGAAAAAATTTAATATTTATGATGCTAAGTGTAGAGATTATGTTAAATGCCGCGAATCTTGCTTTTATTAGTGCGAGTTCAATGACTCACACAATGGACGGTCAAGTGATCATGTTTTTTGTCATGGCTGTGGCAGCTTGTGAGGCAGGCGTAGGTCTTGCTCTTATCATTTCTCTTTACCGTGCGAAGTCAAGTGTCGAAATTGACGACCTCAGAATACTGAGAGGATAAAAATGCAAGAACAAACCTTACTTACTTTAATTGTTTTATTACCTCTTTTAGGCGCATTGATAAACGCATTTGTATTACGATTTGCAAATGTGGGTGTCGTTTGTACTGTGGCTACGTTTGTTGTGGCGCTTCCTTTTGTTTTTTCATTAATGTTGTTTTTTGGGTCTGTTTCTGAAGGGACAGCAGTGACTGTCGATCTCTTCAATTGGATTTCGGTGCCATTAATAAATGGAAAAGAATTTAATATCCCATTTGCCCTTACAGCAGATAGATTATCGGGGATATTTTTACTTGTAATTACAGGTGTTGGATCATTAATTCATCTTTATTCCGGTGAATATATGGTTCACGAAAAAAACCCATATCGATTTTTTGTTTATTTAAATTTATTCATTGTTTCGATGTTATTGCTTGTTCTTGGTTCTAATATGCTTGTCACCTTTTTGGGATGGGAAGGTGTGGGCGTGTGCTCTTATTTACTCATAGGTTATTGGTATGAAGATAAAGACAACTCAATGGCAGCAATTAAAGCATTTATTGCCAACCGCGTTGGTGATGCCGGCTTTTTAATTGCTATGTTCCTCTGTTATATGCTTTTTAAGACTATTAATTATAGTGAATTGGCAGCAATTATTGCCGCTTCACCGCAAACTTTTTTAGCAGATCATTCCATTCAAATTACATTAATTGGGCTTTGCTTATTGCTGGGAGTAGCTGGTAAGTCAGCACAAATTCCACTATATACTTGGCTGCCTGATGCTATGGCGGGTCCTACTCCTGTATCTGCCTTAATCCATGCAGCAACGATGGTGACTTCAGGTATTTATTTGATGAACCGCGTGAGTTATATGTTGGTTCTCAGCCCCACTGTGATGACAACAATTGCTATTGTCGGTGCGGCAACCGCAATTCTTTCGGCAACAATTGGTTTTGCACAAACAGATATTAAAAAAGTTCTTGCTTATTCAACATGCAGTCAGCTTGGTTATATGGTTTTAGCATGTGGTGTTGGCGCCTTTCAATATGGTGTTTCTCATGTTGTTACCCATGCTTTCTTTAAAGCTTGTTTATTTCTGGGTGCTGGAAGTGTCATTCACGCAATGCATCATGAACAAGATATTCGTAAAATGGGCGGTTTATTAAAAAAGATGCCCATTACCTCTGTTACCTTCATAATCGCCACTCTTGCGATTATTGGTTTTCCAGGTTTTTCAGGATTCTTTTCAAAGGATGCGATCCTTGCTGCTGCTTGGTCCGGCCCTTTTGGCAATCCTATTTTTTGGTTCGTTGGTTGGATTACAGCAGGATTTACAGCATTTTACATGCTACGTTTAACATGGCTGGTCTTTTTTGGAACGTGTCGTGCCGAGCATCCAGAGCACATACACGAAACAAATATTGTTATCACTTTGCCACTTGTATTGCTTGCAGCACTTTCTATTTTAGGAGGTCTCATTGCTATTCCTGAAGTGTTTACAGGTAAAACAGATTTCATCACGCAATTTTTATCGCCCGTATTGGGTCAAGCCCAATCTGTCATGAATGCGGCAGGATTCCACGGTGTTCATTTGAGTCATACGATGGAGTTTGGTCTCATGGGGGCATCGGTTCTCATTGTTTTAGTGGGAGCTCTCTTTGCTATTTCCGTTTACAAGAATGGTCCACAAGGTGGTGATAAGTTTGCAAAAGCTTTTGGTCCTATTTACCACTTAGTACGTGATAAATGGCGTGTTGATGAATTCTATGAGCTTATTTTAATTCGCCCCCTCGCAAAATTTGGGAGAATCCTTCACAGCTTTATTGATAAAACAATTATTGAAGGAGTTGTTAATGGTATTCCTGAAACACTTTACACCGGAACGAGTGTAGCGAGTGATGCGCAAACGGGAATGGCAAGGAATTATCTCAAGTTTATTTTTATTAGTGTGTTTATTTTTGGGTTAATTCTATTTATTTGAGCAGGTGAGAGGACACAATGGTCGATGGCGTTTCGCAGTGGATTTTATCACTGCTCATAATATTTCCATTATTGGTTGCTTTATTAATTGTCATTATTCCTTCTAATGCCGATTGTCGTTTGCATAAAAATATTGCATTAGTTGGTACAATAATAGAGCTTATTTTTTCTCTACATTTGATTAAATATTTTGTGCCAAATTCAGCACAATTTCAGTTTGCACAAGTTTTGCCTTGGCTCCCTGAAGTAACAGGAATTAAATATATTGTGGGAGTTGATGGGTTAAATTTAATACTCGTTCTCCTTTCTACAGTATTTTCTGTTATTGTTATGCTAACTACTTACTCATCAATTAAGACAAAAATAAAAGGATTTTTAGCACTTTTCCTTCTGCTAGAATCTGCCATAATTGGTGTCTTTGTATCATTAGATGTTGTTCTGTTTTATGTATTTTGGGAACTTACTTTAATACCTGTTTACTTCATGTTAGGCATTTGGGGCGGTAAAAATCGCGTATATGCGACTATAAAGCTATTTGTTTATGGAGTTATAGGAAGTTTATTAATGCTTGTGGCTTTAATATATCTTTATTATACTCATTCAATTCATAATGGTGGTGTGTATTCCTCAAACCTACTTGATTTATATAGAACTGCAGCAGCATTGCCTTTTGCAACACAAGCATGGCTCTTTTTAGCTGTTACGTTAGCTTTTGGTATTAAAGTTCCTATTTTTCCATTTTATACATGGCTGCCCGATACATATGAACAAGCACCTGCAACATATACACTTTTATCAGGAGTCATCTTAAAGCTTGCTGCATATGGGTTAATCCGTTTTAGTGTTTGTTTGTTTCCAGCAGCAGCAACATATTTTGCAAAACCTATAATGGTACTTGCTTTAATAGGAATTATTTACGGAGCTCTTATTGCTTGGCAGCAAACAAATGTGCGTCGCATTATGGCTTTCTCTTCCTTAAGTCACTTGGGTTTTATAGTTATTGGTATTTTTTCATTGAACACCATTGGATTGCAGGGTGCTCTTTATCAAATGATAAATCATGCTGTGACAGCGGGCGCTCTTTTTATCCTTTTTAATTTCCTATATGAAAGAAGAGGATCTTTTGAGCTCGATGATTTTGGTGGTCTTGCTAAAGTCTTACCTTGGTATGGCTTTTTCTTTGTTATTGCCGCCATGGGTTCAGTCGCTTTGCCAAGTACAGGAAGCTTTATTGGAGAGTGGCTTATTTTAATTGGAGCCTTTCAAGCGCAACCCGTCATTGGATCTCTTGCTACTTTGGGTGTGATTTTTGGAGCTGTTTATATATTACTTGCAACATATAGAATAATATTTGGTCCTTTAAATAAAGAAGAAAATAAGCATATTCAAGGCTTAAATAGAAATGAAGTGATACAGCTTAGTATTTTGTCAGTGCTTATTTTTGTATTAGGGTTTGCTTCTTCTCCAATATTACAACATACGAAGCCAACATTAATTAATATTGAAAAAAGTGTGAATACAAACTCACCTTACATGTCTGAACTTGCAAATATACATGATGGGTTTCTTTATCCTCTTAACAAATTTCCGTCTGATAGCCATGAAGGAGTAAAATGATGTCAGCAGATTTTATGATGTCTCAACTCCAAGGAACTGTGAAAACCGCCATTCAAACCAGATTGTGGGAAGATATTCTGCCTTCTCAGTCTTTTTATTACTTAGCGTTACCTATCCTTTTGTTGCTGATTGGTGGTTTGGTAACTATGATTTTAGGTGTGTTTAAAACGGATCCTGACAAACCGAGCTATCCTGCTTGGTACGTTGCTATAGGCGTTTGTTTTGCGGCCGCTTCTGTGGCAATTTTTTCACATACCCCACTGCCACGCTCTTATTTGGGAAGTGGTGTTTTAATTGATGGAATATCGAGAACATCTTTTATAGTGATATCAATTGGTACTTTATTTACGTTAATGGCTTGTTCTATGACATCATTTGGCAAGCAATTGTTACGTTCTGAATTTTTAACATTGATTTTATTTTCATCTGCCGGTCTCATGGTCATGTGTGCTGCCGGTGAATTTTTAAGCTTTTTTATTGGCCTTGAGCTTACAAGTATTTCTCTTTATGTTCTTGTGGGATACCAACGCCGTTCTTTACAGGGCATGGAAGCAGCAATTAAATACTTTATATTAGGAGCTGCAGCTGCTGCGTTACTTTTGATGGGTGCCGCCTTAATTTATGCGAGTATTGGTTCCTTACGATTTGTTGATTTTAAAACGCTTGATATTTCTTATTCAAATCCTTTTGGGTTAGTTGGAATTTTACTTATTTTTTGTGGTCTTGCATTTAAATTGGCAATTGCTCCTTTTCATTCTTGGGCGCCCGATGTTTATCAAGGTGCTAATTCGCATTTAACAGGATACATGGCATCATTGGTAAAATTCAGTGTGGCTGTTGTTATTTTAAGATTATTAAGCGATGGCTTTGGATCGGGAGAGCGTACAGGATTAATCATTGTTTTCTGGTTATTTGGAGCGCTTTCTATTGCCGTTGGATCTTTATTTGGTCTCGTTCATAACAGTATCAAACGTATTTTGGCTTATTCTTCAGTGGCAAATGCAGGGTACTTTTGCTTAGCTTTTGCTTCTCTTACCATGAATCCAAATAGTCTTGAAGCAAAACAATCTTTAATGTCATACGCGGTTATTTACGCTGTTTTAAGTTTAGGAGCGTTTACTGTTATTGCTTGGTTTGAAGATTCCAATAGGGAAGATCTTTTAAAAGAAGAGCTTGCCGGAATGGGTGCTAAAAAACCAATTGCTGCAATTACTTTAAGTGTATTTTTGTTTGGCTTTGCGGGTATTCCTCCTGTTGCTGGATTTTTCGGAAAGTTTTTCTTGTTACTTTCGGCAATCAATCAAGGATTTATAGGTTTATCCATTATTTTAGTCATATTTAGCTGCTTGTCGTTGTTTTATTATCTGTCCATTATGTCTGAAATTTGGTTTAAACCTGCGACTCGCTATTCTGCGCAAAATCCTCAATCTGAAGAAACAAATTCGGGTATGATGGTGATATCTGTTATTGCCGCCGTTGCCGCTATTGTTATTGGAATTGTGGGGCCTCGTTGGGCAATTAGTTTAAATTATACTCAAGCTTCAGAAAAAAACATGCGAATTATAAATACAGCTGATTTACATCCTATTGATCATAATAAACTGACGCCTACGAGTGATAAGTAGCCGTTCATTTATAAAAATATCTTTATGCCTCGGCTTGGTCGAGGCTTTTTTTTTGAGGTTTTAACAAATGCGTTATTTTGATCTTATTTCTCAGACGCTAAAAAATCAGAATATAGGTAATAATCTTTATGAACAACTTCCTCTACAATTTTACAGCACAAATTATCATGATTTTTACGATAAAATAAAAAATTATTTAGACTCATGTATTCATAAATTTGGTTTTAAAAATAATGTTTTTATTTTGACTGACTCAAAAGATAAGCTGTCGGAAATTAAAAATAGTAAAACTATAAATGAAAAAATTATTGATTTATTGAGTAGTGATTTCAATGTCATTCACAAAAGTCTTTCGGTCTCCAAATCTGTTGATACCGATGAAATTCATGCTTCTGAATATTATTTAAATGAAACGATTAATCTCATTGAAGCAGAAAAAAATAATTTTATTTTTATTTCGTTGGGTAGTGGAGCTATCACAGATTTATTAAAACATGCGTTATATTTAAATAAAAAAGATACCATTTTTATTTCTATTCCTACTGCAATGACAGTGACAGCTTTTACTTCCTCTTTTTCTGTTGTTGATTTAGAGGGAGCCAAGAGAACAAGACAATCTAAAATTGTAAATGCTACATTTTGGATTGAGCCTCTATTGCAAGCAGCTCCTTTAAACTTATCGCGTGCCGGGTTTGGCGATTTGCTCGCTCGATTTGTCGCCTACGGAGATTGGTATTTATCTTATAAACTCGGAATTGCTGAGAACTATAACGAATTGGCATATCATTTAATGGAGATTTATGCCGATCCATTAAAACAAATGGCAAATTGTTTTCAGCAAGAATTTTTAACAAGTGATGCTATTGAAATTATATCTGCATCCCTTGCTATGGCAGGCATTTCTATGTCTTTAAGTGGTGAAACAACGCCTTTGAGTGGTTATGAGCACGTGATCAGTCATGGATTGGATTTTTTACGTCTTACATCGCGACGTTCTTTAGTTCTTCATGGTGAGCAGGTTGCGCTTGCTTCATTAACGAGTGCAATGACTTTTGATTGGTTATTAGAATTTGAAGAGTTTGATACTAAAAAAATGAGGACAATGAATGAGAAAGAAATTCAAAAAATAATAACGCAATTTATGAGCAATGCTCCTTTCTTTGGAAATAAGAATGATGCAGATGAAATAAATCCTGATGAATTAAATAAAGTTAAAAAAATATTTGCGGAAGATTATATTATTAAAAGCGATAAATGGAATTTAGCTAAAGAAAACATTTCTGAATTCCAAAATAACTGGGCGGAAATTAAAACACATATTACAAAAATCACAATGCGTTCTGATGAAATGCAAAGACTTTTAGAACAAGCGAATTTACCAACTTATCCTGAAGCAACATTCCCAACGACGACAGCTTTAGAATTTAGATGGGCTTTAAGATTTTCTCCTTTTATCCGTTCTCGTTTTAGCGTTGCTGATTTTATATTTTGGATAGGAGAAGATCCTTGTATTGCGGCTGCTATTTAGGCATATCAAAATCAACTTCAGGATAAAATTGGAACGGAAATTTATAAGCAATACACTCCGTATGTTCTGTTAAATCAGCTAAAGGATAATTATCTTTATATTTATATGATGAATATGGAATTGTGTTTAAAATAATATGGCCAGGTTCTTTTTTTAATGAGCTAATAACATATTTATTAGTTGATTCGCCAAGGGTATATTTATACCCATTTTGTAATCCCCAATTGGACATTTTTTTATAAATATTTCTTAATAGGCCATATTTTTGATAATCTTTATCCACTGCAACCATCCAAGTATGAGTTCCTATATTTTTTTCAACATTAAATTCATGTTCATGATTTATATAAAGTGAATTTATGAGATTAAATAATATTTGCATCTTATCAGAAAGTTCAACTTTAGGATTATACTCATCATAAATATCTGTAAATACAAGAGCAGAAACAACACTATCCTTACTTTTATCAATCGCTATCCAAGTTAATTTTTGATGATAAGAATGCATGAGTAATCCTGAAACAAATTCTCTCAAATCATTATCAGTCAATTTTAAGTGTTTGCCAACAGGCTCAATTTCTGTGAATACGGAAATAAGTAAATCCAAGCAGGGGTTAAAATATTTATCGTTTAATAACAAATAATTAAATTCAATATTATTCATGATAAATTCCTCATACAAAATGAATAATGAAGATGAATACTCAGGAGTCTCTAATTTTGAGATTTAAAAATTATAACATAGTATTTTCTTTTTATATGAATAAATTTAAAAAGCAAGAGTATAAAAAAATATTTTTTTATACATAATTATTATATTTTAAATAAAAATATAAATATTTCATTTGTATTTAAAATATTAATAAGGCTTCATACCTTTTTTATTTTTTGCTGTTATTGAGGTTGTTTTACCAAGACTTTTTTGAATAAATTTAAGGACTTTTTTTTTCAATTCTTTATTTTCATCTAAAATTAGTTTTAGCAATTCCAGTTCATCGGATGCTCTCATTTTTTTCTTATCTTTATCTTTTGGTAATGCCATTAAGAAGTACCTCCAATAGAGATATCGGAGGTTTGAATCAGACTCTTAAAATGGTGCTGTCAGTGTCAAAGTTTTGCTGCGTTTTTAATATCTTCAATCAAATCATCGGGATTTTCAATACCTACGGAGAAACGCAATAGATCTGATGAAATACCTAGCTTTTTGCGGTGTTCTGCTGGTACGCTGGCGTGCGTCATTGTTTCAGGATGATTCACGAGAGATTCAACTCCACCAAGACTTTCTGCAAGAGAAAAGTATTTTAGTCGAGATAAATATTTTTTCACAGTATCAAAATCACCATGAATGCGCGCAGAAATCATTCCTGAAAATCCACGCATTTGTTTTTTTGCAAGGGCATGCTGCGGATGGGATTCTAGTCCTGGAAATATGACCTCAGAAAATATATTCATATTTTGCATTTCTTTTGCAACGAGCAAGGCATTTTCATGATGTTTTTTCATTCTGAGAGAAAGTGTTTTAATACTTCTGAGTAATAAAAATGCTTCGAAAGGGGCATTCACACTTCCTGCAGCAAATTGTAAAAATTTTAATTGTTCAGCTAAGTCGTCATTATTTAACATGAGACAACCGCCTACCATATCACTATGTCCACCAATATATTTTGTTGTACTATGTAATACAATATCAGCACCAAAGTCAGTTGGATTTTGAAAAATAGGTGAGCAAAACGTATTATCAACAACAGTCAAAGCACCCTGTTTTTTAGCAATTTTAGCAACGGATTCAATGTCAATGAGTTTTAAAAGTGGGTTGGTTGGGGTTTCAATCCAAACTAATTTTGTATTTTTAGTAAAATGAGGTTCTATATTTTTTGCATGAGTCATGTCGATAAAATCGAAATGAATATTATATTTTGAAAATATTTTTCGAAAGAGTCGACCTGTACCGCCATAGACATCGTCGCAAACAAGGACGTGATCCCCCGGATTTAAAAGTTGTGCTACAGCGCCTACAGCAGCAAGACCCGATGCAAATGATATGGCATGCTTTGTTCCTTCTAGCGCGGCAAGGGAAACCTCTAAAGCGGTGCGTGTAGGATTACCGGCGCGCGAATAATCATAAATTTTAGGATGTCCTGGGCTTTCTTGAACATATGTTGATGTTTGATAAATAGGAGTCATAATGGCTCCTGTTACTTTATCCGGTTCGACACCGGCATGCACACAAATGGTATCAAAATGCTTGCTATGACGATTCATGGATTGTCTCCTTGTTGAATTTCAGGAAATTCATTGAAATTTAACTTGTGCAAATTGAGAAATATATTTTTAAAATATTCTCTTTGTTCGGTTACATCTAAAGGGATTGAAGAATTTTTTAGCAAATTTTTAACAATATTTGATTCCATCATATCCGAGTAGAGTTCACAAACAATAGGGTTCAATGCTAAGGAAGGTAAGCTGATATTTGATGCCATTATTCCTGCATTATGAAGCATATGTCTTGGAAATAAAGTCTGTTCATGAACCCAGTCTGTGTAACCTTGCTCATAAAATTGGATAAAGACCTGCTCATCTTTGTGATACATTTTATCACCGACAATCCACTGCCCAATAGCTGCTAAATGAATGCGAATTTGATTTGTTCTTCCTGTCTGTGGAAGACAAGCATACATTGTGTAATCTTCAAATGTACCCAGTTTTGAAAACCATGTTTCTGCTTGTTGAGGTAAATTTCCATTGACCCAAAGTTTAAGGCGAATTAATGAATTCTCAGGTTCTCCAATGGGTAAGCTGACTCTAAAATGATTTGGTAAATTATTTTTTCCTTTTGCAACAGCGATGTACATTTTTTCAATGTTACCTTGCCTAAAAGCATCCGAAATAATGCTACGGGTTTCTGTTTTTCTTGCGCAGGCAAGGATACCACTTGTTTCTCTATCAATACGGTGCACGGCAGCACAATCGCTATAACCCATTTTTGCAGAAATATTTACAAAAGTATTTTTACCATATATTCCAGCGGCATGTATCACCATATTAGGTGGTTTTGCAAAAATGCATAGGTCGCCATCATCAAAAATAACATCAAGTTTATCGATGACGTCGGGTTCGTATTCCGTTGGATGATAGAGCCAAATTTGGTCATAATTTTTTAATTTATAAGTAGGCTTGATTTTATTGAGATGAACTTTATCTTTTATTTTTCGATGTGCCCCATGCTCAATAAGCACTTCGCCATTTTGAATTCTTTCACGCCACGTGTCACGATTGTGAAATTGAAATTTACTTGCCATGTAGGCATCAATTCTTTCTTCACTTTGAATATTTTCTAAATGAGATCCTATTTTTCTAAAATCTTCCTGCTTTGGCTCCAGTGTTCGATCGATTTTCTTAGGATCGCGTGCTTTCATCATGCTCTGCATGACTTGTCCAATTTTTCCTTCTTCATGTAGATTTGTAAAAGAAGGAATTATTGAATTTTGGTTAGTGATTTTTTTAATTTTATTAAGCTTATTTTCAACTTCTATTTTTTCAAATTTAATAGTATTTTTATTTTTAAGAAAATGACTTTTATATTCAATAATCATATTCGTTTCAATACTAGGAATAATTTCAATTTTAAAATTATGTTTTGGATTAATAGAATTTATAATACTTAAGATTATTTCTGCATTACCGCCAGTAAAATAGCAACGGCAAGGATTGTGCATATTTAAAGTTGCCATAACGCTAGAAGCTGTAGATAAAAAGACCCCTCGCTGTACATAAATTTCTTGATTCCAATCCTTATCCTGTGGGAATACTTTATTTGAATTTGCATGGAAAAGGGGGACAAGTGCTGTGTAGTGATTTATGGCATTTAATGCCATTTGAATACCAGGAAAAATATAATTTTCAATTATATTAAGTGAGGGTGAAACCCCTTCACAAGTTACCGCAGTGCCAAATGAAAATACGACAATATTTTCATTGTTTTTTTGCGCTTGCTTACTTGCAAATAAAAGTTTTAAAGCACGATCTTCTCCAAGCCGACTTACATCATACTCATTTGAAAGATTAACAATGCTTAATATTTCTTTCTCAATAATTTTAGTATCCTGAAATGTCATTTCAGGGAAAATGGAATTCAAATACTCTTTTATTTTACTTATTGCTAAGTTTGTTTTTTCAGACGTTGTCACAGAAGTGTATAGTATATCGATTTTTTGCATTCTATCGACAATGAAACCATCTAAGCATGGTTTAAGAGCTTCACGAATTTTATTTTTTTCTGATGATAATATTGAATCATAAGGAATATCAATCTGGTATTTATTTAAATTAGAGCATTGGAAAGCAAAATGAATGGTTGTATTTCCAAAATCAATGGCTACGGTTGGAGTTATATTTTTAATTAAACTCACCTTGTTTTCGTTAGGGTTCTTTTTTTCTGCAACACTTTCTTTGAGAGTCACTTCTCCCGTTATAATGGGTTTGTTTGTACCACTTAAAATGAGCCCTGCATTTTCATCTAGTCCTACAAATTCACCTTGTCTTGTTCCTTTGTCAACAGATAGCAAAGTTCCAATGGGAAGCGATCTCTCTAAAGTTAACGCTCTTAATTGTGATTTTCCTCGCGATGTACAAATGTAGTCAGAAATTTCTTTTTGAAGTGTTTCGCAAAATTTATTCAAAATGGCTTGACGAAACTCTGGTGTGGCAAGGGTTTTATTTATTTCTCTTTTATTAGACTTATTCTTTTCATTAAAAAATAAACTTTCCCAGAATGAGACAGATTTTTCAATTTGCGGATGATTAAAAAAATTCAAGCCGATACCAATATAAAAATCGCCAATTTTTGAACCTGATGTCGATGTTTCACAAAGTATACCACTGATTTTTTTATACTTTGTAATTAACTTTGAATCTGTTAATTTTTCAGAAATAAAAATGATATCATTTGGCCATTTAATGTAAATATTTTTATCGATATTGTATGTTAAATAAGGGAAAGTCGATTTGATAAAGCTTTCTGTTACTTTTAAGGCATCGTAAAGAGCGCAGCCCATAATAGCAGTAATCCATTCATAAGGAATTTTAATGCGTTCGCTTGGAATGACAAAAGTAACAGGAAGAAAATCGTTATGTTCTAAAACAACATCGGAAAGGTGATCATAAAAAACAATTTGTCCATCTAATTTGTCGCTTGCAATATTTGAGGAATTTATTTGCTGCCAGGATGATCCTCCGCGCCCTCTTGCTTGGGTCTGTGATTTGGCAACCACCGCTATGATTTGTCCGTCATGGTTATGATTCTGCATATATTGTTTCGCAAAATCCATTGTAGAGGTGGTTTGTTCTGTAAAAACAGTAAAATAATCTTTATCTTTCATTTGTATTCCAATGATTATGCAGGAAGGTAGAGTTGTAGGCTCATATCGACCCAAATGGCTTTATGAATTAATGCTCCCATGCTGAGATAATCTACTCCCAGTGAAGCAATTTCTTCGATATTTTTTTCGTCTAAATTTCCACTCAATTCAAGTTTTATATTCTTATTTATTTTATTTTTTTCTTGGACAGCTATTTTAACGTCATCATAAGAAAAGTTATCCAGCATGATCACGTCTGCACCACGATTTAAAGCAGCGCGAAATTCGTTGAGATTGCTAACCTCAATTTCAATTTTAGTCAATATAGGTATATTTTTGTTTAAATTATCAAGAGCTTCTTCAATACTGCCAATGCTCCTTAAGTGATTTTCTTTGAGCATAGCTCCTGTATCAAGGCCGTGTCTGTGATTTCGAGCTCCCGCAACTCTTGTTGCATATTTTTCATAAATGCGCAGCCCTGGAGTTGTTTTTCTTGTTTCAAGAAGTGACACAGTAGAAGAATATTTTCGAATTTCCGATAAAATAGATTTTGTTTTTGTAGTAATACCGCTTAATTTTGAGCTTAAATTTAGAGCCACTCTTTCCGCTAACAGAATGGAGCTGGCGTATCCCTCGCCCGCTATGACCACGCTTCCTTTAGGAATAGAGTCACCCTCTTCAAAGTCGGAGTAGAGTTTTATCTGTCCACTAGAAGTTTGGTTAAAGGTTTCTTGCATTATAGGCAGACCTGAGAGAGTAAAGTCCTGTTTGGCTATAACAAAAAACTGAGCCGTGAGATTTTTGTTAAATCCAGCAAAGAGGGATGGGTCTCCCGCTCCGTGGTCTTCGTCAAGCCATTGTACAATGTCATTAATAATACGGTGCGGTGCGACACCCAGTTTTGCGGTACAAAATCCTGTAAAATCGGATTGGCATAGAGCATTTTTTGGCATCAAAAAAGGACAATGAGGCTTTACTTTCGTGAGATCCATAGTGCACCCTAATATAGATAATTTTGCTGCCCTGGACATCCACGGCTGGGTACTCATATCATGAATTTATCAATACAAAAATATTTGCAATCCCATATTGCAAAAAATTTCTTTGAGTGTTTTGAAGAGCTTGAATTAAAAATGCAAAATGGCAATTTTACATCGTGGTCTTTTGCAAATAAAGAAGGCTGTTTATCCTCTTTTTGGGCGGATGAGTGTTTCTTAAATAAGACTGCTTTATCAGATGACTCAGGATATTTATTACACCCTAATTTTGATTTATCAAGTATAACAAAACCTCTATTTTTAAATCTATATTTCAGAATTTTATTTAAAAATGAATTTGTTGATATTATAAATACACCAATAAATGAATATGCTGTTAATAAAATTATAAATGATAGCAATGATGAATTAATTCACTTTATTATGAATAATAAAGTGAATTATACATTAAATTCTTTTTTATCGCATACATCAGGAGTAAAAAGATGGTCATGGATGGGCAAAGGCTTTTGGTCTCATCTGACCACATCGCATCATAAAGATCCTAATATATTACATCATCATGTCGATTTATCAAATAAGAATGCTTCAGAAATTATAAAAAGGAATTTAAATTTACTGTCTATCAAGGCATTTCAAGAAGACATGTTTGATCAAACGATATATTCAGATATTAATTATTTTATTTTAGCCAGAATTGCGGAATCATTTTACTTAAATGATAAAAAATGGGATGGAGTTATAAATCTTTTAAATGAAAAATTAAATACAAATTTTTTCTATTCGGGCTTGAGTCCTGAAAAAAATAAAATGTCAGTTCCTTATTACCCCTATATTTCAAATTATAATGATTTAAATAATAATTTGGAAACAACTAAAGATAATTTTTACGGATTTGTTCACGATACTAACGCAAATATTCTTTCCTCATTAGGTTCCTCAAAAAATATTATTTCAGGACATGCGGGTTTTTTTGGAAATGTCACGGATGTTATGAAAGCAATGCCCACTTTAATTCAAACACAGTATGAATATTTAAAATTAAATAAAAATTATTCTAATAAAAGATTTATATATGGATTAGATACTCCTACAACGCAGGAATCAACGGCAGGATTGCATGATTGGGATAAATATCAAATGAATGTTTTCGGTCATTTGGGCTATTCTGGCACATCATTTTGGTTTTTAAAAGACGAAAATGATGCCCGTGGTCATTTTCATATTTTATTGACTAATAGAACTTCGCAAAGGCAGAAATATGGAGTTGAAAAATGCCCTCGTATATATATTTACTCAGATTTTAATTCTAAATCAACGAAATTTTTTCAATCAATAGGAGATGCCGTTTGTGAAATAACTAAAACAGAAGCATTTGAAACGATTTCTGAATATTATGGAATGTCTAAGAAAATTTGGGATCAATCTGTTATTCGAACGCCACCAAATATAAATGATGTGAGACGATTCACTGGCAATAAACTATGGAATATATAATATGATAAAAAAGACATTATTTTTAATTATTGTTATTTTGAGTTTATGTTTTGGCTATATATTTTATTGGTTTGTTTCTCCAAATCCGGAGCATTCACAATCCGTTGATTATAATCTGACGGAAGGTTCTTCCTTTTCACGTGTTGCAAATGATTTAGAAAAGGAAAATATTTTAAGCAATCCTAAATTATTTGTTTTTTACGCAAAAATAACCCATTTGACAGGGAATTTAAAAGTAGGAACCTACCGTTTTCCTGTAGGCATCTCTCCGCAGCAAATACTCATGAAACTTATTCATGGTGATATCGTAACAATAAAAGTGACAATTCCTGAAGGTTTGAATATTTATCAAGTGGCTGAAAAACTTTCAAAGGATTTTCCTAAAGTCCCAGAAAAAAAATGGGTCGAATTAGCTCATTCAGCTGAACTTATTCAATTTTTAGGATACGATCATAACTTAAAAAATTTAGAAGGGTTTTTATTGCCTGAAACCTATGTTTTTGATCCCAATTTACCTCCAAAACAAGTGATCAAAGCTTTTATTGTTGAGTTTAAAAAGAACGTGACTCCGGCTATGATCGCGAAAGCGAAGCAATTGGGACTCAATCCTATGCAATACATTACGTTGGCATCAATTATTGAAAAAGAAACAGGAGTCCCTGCTGAGAGGGAACGAGTAGCGGGAGTTTATTGGAATAGACTCAAAAAAAATATGCGTTTACAGGCTGATCCTACAGTCATTTATGGGATATGGTTTAAATATAAGGGCTCGCTGACAAAAAAAGATTTGCTAACTCCGACACCCTATAATACCTATGTGACTTTCGGATTGCCTCCAGGACCTATTGCAAGTCCAGGGATAGCAAGTCTCAAAGCGACATTAAATCCCATATCAAATGATCTTTATTTTGTCGCAAAGGGTGATGGGACACATGTTTTTAGTACAAATTTGAAAGATCATAATAAAGCGGTTCGAAATTACGTCATATATTTGCGAGCAAATAAGCACAAGGAATGAATTCAGAATGAGAAATTTTTACGAAGTTGAAGGAAAATATTTTTTAGATTTTTCGAAATATATGGAGGAATGGGAAGATTATCTTGGAATATATTTAAAAGATGGCAGTGAAAAAAAGGGAGCTGCGCAAAGCTTGGCTGCTCATGTTCAAAAATTATGGAATCATTTTAATCAAGAAAGAGAAAAGCTTGATAAACATTATATGGAATCGGCAATAGGTTTACAATCCTATGTTTCTTCATTTTTACTGCCTAATATTGAGCGTGTTTTTTCTACCTTAGTTAAAGATGAAAATATATTTGCCATTGAAAGCTTATTTCATAATGAAAATGATGAGCTTGTTATTGCTGATTTTGGTTGCGGTCCTTTAAGTGGATCGGTAGCAATTTTAGCTTTATTAGAATATATGTTTAAAAATAATCCACGACTCCAAATTCCAAAAAAAATATTTATATACGCTATCGATCGTTCTGAAAAAATAGTCGACTTTGGTTCTAAAATAATTAAAAAATCTGAAATTTCAGAGTCACAAATAGCAGTAGAGCGTATCACTTCTCCTGAAAAAATGGTCAAACAACCGCAAATTGTATTATGTATTAATATATTCAATGAAATTCCTGAAAAGCATCGTCTTAAAACTTTAAATTCACTTTATTCTAAAATGCCACAGGGTGGTGTTGTTCTTATTATGGAGCCAGGTCAAGAAGAGCATGCGAAAGCTCTTGGTACCTTAAGAGATGATTTTTTACAATCGTCAGAAGATTGTGAAATTATTTCTCCTTGTGCTCATAAAAAACCTTGTCCATTATCATCAAAAAGTACACGAAAAGATTGGTGCTGGTTCCGTCATGCTTGGAATCCTCCTAAAACTTTAAGTTTAATTGATAAATATTCAAAAGTTGATCATTATGAATTAAATTTTTCTTATCTTTTTTTCCAAAAAAATAAGGTGAAATCTGCTGAAAATTATTTTGCACGCTGTGTGAGCGATGAATTTAGAGTTGATTTAAAAGGAAATAAAGCGCAACTTAGTTTTTTTGAAAATAATTTAGTTTCAGGTGAAAAATCTGAATTTTTAGAAATGACAAAATCAGACTCTGATTTAAATAAGATATTATTATGCACAAATAATGGTGATTTAGAGTCTGCTTTTGTGATTGCCGACCCAAATGAAAAAGAGTATCGTCGTGGCAGACGTATAAAAGAAAATGCGGAACTCTACATGCGTGCTAAAGAACGGAATGAATGGGTAAAAAAATCTTAGAAGCTTTTAAAAAAATCGAAAGTACCGATGGGCTCAATGAAATGATTCCCGAGCTCACAAGGAAATCTGCGATTTTAATTCCTATTATTTGCCCTCAGGAGGATTGGAATAATAACATTTTAAATATAAAAGCCTGGAAAGTTATTTTCACTATTCGGGCATCTCATTTAAAGGAACATGCGGGTGAAGTCTCATTTCCGGGAGGTCGTATTGATCACAATGAAACTCCTTTACAAACTGCGTTCAGGGAAGCACAAGAAGAAATTTCACTCGATCCCGCACAAGTTTTAGAAACAATTTCTTTAAATAATTCATTTGCCCGTTCGGGTTATCATATCACGCCTTTTTGCTCGCTCATTTTAAATGAAAATCATTTGGAACGTTATGAAAATGAAGTGAGTGATATTATCTCATTGACAATAGAACAATTGATAAACTTAAAATGCTGGAGTGAAGAAAGAAGTATCATGCAATTTAAAAGAAGAGTTTGGCATTTCCCAGTGAAAATAGAAGGAATTGGTGAGATTGATATTTGGGGAGCCACGGGAAATATATTGAAAGATCTCTTGATGAGGTTTGAGTATTTATTAGATAAATAAAATTATTTATCTAATAAATTTAATTCACGACAAAAGTCGTAAAATGCAGCTCTTTTCCATTCGGAATATGTTAATAAGAATTTATCAATAGTAAATAAATCTACTTTTTGAAATTCTCCGACCGATTTTTCTAAATGAACTGAATTGATATTATTCAGTTCTATTAAAAACCAAAGTTGTTCTTGCCCAATATTTCCTTTAAAACGATCTCTTTTTAATATTTCCTTTGGAAAAAAATAGCGTCTCCAAAATTTTGATTGATATAAAATTTTGAAATCTTTTTCTTGTACACCTAGTTCTTCCTTGGTTTCCCGAATAATGGCATGAGTCGGGGATTGATCTGTTTTTTCAATGCCACCTTGTACATTTTGCCAAGTTCTATGATCGGAGCGAAAACAGGCTAAGTACTTATCTTGACATTTAATGAGAGCAGCTACATTTTCTCTAAACATTATCTTAAACCTTTAAAGTGACAGTACAAATAATAGAAAATTTTTAAAATACTCAGATAGATTAGAAGTATTATATATTCATTTCAAATAAATTAAAACACTTCAGTTTTTATATTATCCAATGTTTCAAAATGAACATCAACAGAGCAACCTATTATATTTTTTTCTTTAATCAAATCTATAAAAATAGGGTGGGAAGCCCATCTAAAAATATCTTTTAAGGTCATAATCATAATGGTTGAATTTTTAATTAATTGAATTGCGGAATGATTTAACTCACCATGATCATTTAAAAAAAGAGTTATTACATTTTTTTTATTGATAAGAGAGCTTAAATCTGAAATTAAGTTTTTTGGATTTGCAATTCCAGTTATAATAGTTACAGAGTTACTAGAAGTAAAAAAATGATTTAATTCACTCTCTAATTTAAAATTTTCTAATTTAATTTTATTTTCAATAAATTTAATATTAAAATAATTTGTTCTATAAACTGCAATAATATCTTTTTTATTAGGTTCTAAATTAAATCTTTTTAAAGACAATTTAATTTTACTCTTGTATTCCTCTTTATCATTTTCTTTTGTACGTGACCATAAGCGAAAATCAAAACAATTTAATAATCTCTGAAAGGAATTTTTCCCGAAACCTTCTCTATAAGGTCCCATAGGCATGGCGTAATAAGGACTTTCAAGCAATAATTCTGGTGACCAAAGGCAAATATTTACATCTCTGGGACAAGAGAAATGCTGTAGACCGTCGTCGAGAATCAGGATTGCTTTTAAGTTATGGTAATTTTTATTTTTAATTTCATTGAGTAAAAATTGCAAAGATTCTATTCTTTTTTTATTTTGTAGAATATAAAATATGCCTTTATTTTCAGAGTGCTTATTTAATAGCTCAAAATGTTCTCTGTTTTCATCGGAAAGAAAGTCTAAATTTTTGACAGGATCTGTATTGTTGCAGTAAATTGATTTTATATTCTTACCAATTCCTCTTGCTGCAATAGCGACAATAAATCCTTTATCTAAATAAGTTTTTGCAATTTTTTGAACTACAGGAGATTTTCCTGTTCCTCCAATTAAAATATTTCCGATACAAATAAGTTTTAAATTATCAAAATTATAATCAGGAACGCTTTTAATGTCAGTTATTTTCTTATAAGATTTATTTCTGCGATTTAAAGAAATAAGGTGAATTATTAAAGATAATGTCAATAAAATTGGAAATAAAAAGGGAAAAAGACTTCCCTTTTTATAAAGAGGATTTTCTAAAAAAACTTTTATTTTCTGGCCAATTGAATCAGCCATAAGATAAAATCTCCTGAGGGTTACCTTGTTTGACAATTTTTCCTTCATCAAACATGAAGCATAAATCAAAATCTTTTACTTCATGGAGAGCGTGAGATACAGCAATAACCGTATGCTCGGGGTCTTTTTTAAGCCATGCGTGAACTGCTTGCCAAAATAATTTTGCTGATTGAGCATCAAGATTTGCGGTAGGTTCATCTAATAATAAAAGTTTTGGGGATGCAAAAAGTGTACGGGCGAGAGCGATACGCGCTTTTTCGCCACCGGAAAGACCATCTCCTAAAAATCCTAAATTTTTATCTAGAATAATATTTGCCCCTGAATCTGAGTAAGCCAGCATGAGAGCAAGAATGAGATCTTTTGTTTTTTCTTCGGCAATGTATTCAGGAATCCCTTGCTCTGCATAAATTATATTTTCTTTTACAGTGCCGCGAAAAATATAGGGAGATTGGGAGGCTAATAAAAATTCAGATGTTATTGAAATATCGCCCTTTGTCGGGATAATAAGACCCGCTAGTGATCTTAAAAATGTTGTTTTTCCAGCGCCACTTTCACCTACGAAAGCCACTTTTAGGCCTTTAGGAATTTGAATGGAACAATTTGAAAGAATTTCTTTTCCGCCTTCAGTAATATATGTCACGTTTTTAGCGATAACTGCTTCTTTAGAATAAGATGGCAATGGAAGGGGTTTTCTAATTTGATTGTTAGAAAAGCTACCAAGAAAGAATTGAACTCGTTGTAAAACAACTCTAATTTCACTGAAAAAAGTAATTGATCCGGCTATATTTTTAATATATTTAAACGAAAATGCGAGTAAAATAAGCATTGAAGAGTATGTGCTCGCTTGAAAATCTCCCGTATAATTAATGCGCCAAGCGAAAATAAGTGCTAGCATGCAAGTGGCAAAAAATTCCATTCCTGGAGTAAAAAAAGTTCTCACAAATAAACTTTTTTTCATCATTAAATAATTTTTTAAATTTAATTCTTCAAAATCATTTTTTTCACGATTGTGACTTCTTAAAGCATTAATAGTTAAAAGACCATTGTGACTAGCTAGCAATCGAGTTGAAATACCAATTTGATGTTTTTGGCTTTCACGCGTGTAGTAATTTAATTTTTGCGATATTTTTTTTAAGATTATTCCAAGTGGAATAAATATACTGCATCCAATGAAAAATGTTTGCCACGAAATCAATAGCATTGTCACAATTATACCAAACAGCACGAGGCAGTCTCGGATAGCACTAATTGTTCCTTTGCTAATGGCACCTTGCAAAAGCGTGGTATCTTGCATAAGTTGATTGGCAATAAAATCGGGATTTTTTTGATCGAGTTTATTTCCAGGCGATGAAAGAAATCCTTTTAACATTTCTTCTCTTAAGGAATGAGCAACCTTATGTCCTGCGCGTTCTGTAAGGTAACTACTCATAAAACCTGTAATTAACTTTACAAGCGAAGCGATAATAATTATAAGTGGAATTATAAAAATTAGATCGAGTCTGTCTAAAGTCTGACTAAAGTGGATATAATCTTTAAGTTTACCAGGAATTAAGCTGGATACGGCAATTCTTGGTGTCGAAATAAAAATAAGTTGCAAAAGAGTTGTTGCGGATAGGGCAAGGGCAACTTCAGACAAGGAATAGAGTGGTAACCAGGGAACACCGAGAAATAAATCTTTTTTGCCGGAGTTCCAAACAATTCTTAGAAATGATCCTTTATTGTCCTTTTTCATTTTGATTCCAATTTTCTTTGTGCAACTTAAATTTATTTGTATTTGGAATATTATATTTTTCAATGCAGGTTAAAATAGCATTTGCTGCATTTTTTCCTGCATTTTTTGGATATGCTTGTTGCACTATTTTTATATCAGATAATATTTGATTAACATATTCATGATCATTAAATATTTTTAAAGCATGGTTCACTAGATTGGGAGGCTGAGCCATTGTTTGTAAATATTCAGGAATAGCCTCTTTGTCTATAGTTAAATTAACTAAAGAAACATATTTTACAAATATTAATTTTTTAGCAATATAAGAAGTAATAGGAGAAACTTTATATACGACGCACATGGGTGTATTAAAAAATGCCGTCTCTAGTGTTGCTGTTCCTGAGCAAACCCAAGCATAACTTGATGTTGCCATAACTTCGTAAGCGTTACCAACTCCAAAAGAAATATATTTATCAATCCATTCCTTATTAAAGCCTAAACGTAACGCAGTATCATAAGCGATTTTTTTTACAAAATTTGGTTCGAGAGTGTTTGCAATTGGAATAGCACCTGTAATTCTATTCTCTTTTTCAAATAAAAGAATAAAGGCTTCTATTAATAAAGGTAATAAACGTTTGATTTCGCTTTTTCTGCTGCCAGGAAGTAAACCAATTTTATAAGGAACTTTTTTTAATGAATTGAGTTCAATATATTTATCAACGTTGTCTTTTAATGGATTTCCTGCATAAAATGTATTGACCCCATGTTCTTTAAAAAAGTTTGTTTCAAAGGGAAGAATACTTGTAACTAAATGCGAATATTCTTTTAAAATTTGTGTTCTTCCTATTCCATGTGACCAGGCCTTAGGAGGAATATGATAAATAGCAGTATTGCCAAGAGCATATACATCTTGGAGAAGTTTTAAATTAAATCCAGGGTAGTCAATTAAAATAACAGCTTCTGGTTTTCTAATTTTGATCTCGTTTAATATTTTTTTATAGCAGTTAGATATCGTTGGATATTGAGTAATGATTTCAACAAGTCCAAATGCAGCAAGATCTTCTACAGAGATAATATTTTCAACGCCTTCATGGCGCATTAAGGGGCCGCAAGCACCCCAAAAATTTTTTTCAGGCAAATTTCGATTTTTAATTTCTTCTTTTAATGATTTGATCAGCAGAGCCGCTTGGGAATCACCACTGGCTTCACCTGCGATTATGCATATGCCGCCTGTTAAGTTATTTTGCATTTTTTACTCTAAAGATGATAATTTGCTATGAAATGTATGGGGATGCGCAACGCCTCTTTTTGAGTCTCTGATAAAATGAGCGAATTTTTCAACTTCTGGGAAACTCATAAGAGATCCAATAGCCTCTAATGCAGCTTCTGTTGTCGGGTGTCCCTGATAAAAGAAAATTTTATAGGCATTTTTAATAGCATTGCGGACTTCTGTGGAAATATTTCTGCGGCGCATGCCTTCCATATTTAAGCCTCTTAAAATAGCTCTGCCGCCTTCTGACATGCAATAGGGAGGAATGTCTTTAACAGTTAAAGATCCGCCTGCAAGCATAGCCATATCGCCAATGTGTACAAATTGGTGCACCGCAGAAAGTCCACCTAATACTGTCATGTTGTGAATGGTAACGTGTCCTGCTAATTGCACACCATTGGCTAATATATTTTGATTTCCCACAGTGCAGTCATGTGCCACGTGGGTATAGGCCATAAATAAGTTTTCATTTCCAATAGTCGTTTTGCCACCGCCTTGAACCGTTCCAGGTTGCAGTGTTGTAAATTCTCTTATGATATTGCGAGTGCCAATTTCAAGAACAGTGGGTTCTCCTTTGTACTTTAAATCTTGAGGAGGATTTCCAACGGCGGCATAGCTATAGACTTCGTTTTCTTCGCCTATAAAGGTATGTCCATTAATCAAGGCATGAGCATGAATACGGGTATTTTTACCTATTTTTACATGCTTGCCAATAATAACATAGGCGCCAATTTCAACTCCCACATCAATTTCTGCACCTTGTTCTATAATGGCAGTAGGGTGAATTTGTACAGAAGAAAGAGTCATTTAAAAAGTCCTTTTTTAGGTGAAATAGCAATAGACATTTTGCATTCTACTGATATTTCCTCATTAATATAAGCCATTCCTTTTAACCATACAAAAGGGCCGCGCATTTTTTCAATGGCGACAGAATATCGAATTTGATCTCCAGGAAATCCAGGACGACGAAAACGAACTTCATCAACTGAGGTTAACACACCTAAATTATCATCTTTTATACCTTTTTCCGAACGGCTTATATGGGATAAAATGGCGCCAGATTGTGCAATAGCCTCTAAATAATAGACACCTGGGTATATGGGGTTATTTGGGAAATGTCCTGCAAAAACAGGCTCATCACTTGTTAATAATTTACTGGTAATAATGTTTTTATCAATGTTTAATTCATGTACTGCCTCAATGAGCAGTAAGGGAGAACGGTGAGGAATACATTTTTTTATTTCTTCAACATTCATGATAATCTTATTAAATTCATAACCCATTTTGGGGGTTCTCCTTTTTTTATTTAAGACGATTTTTTATTTGATTTTGCCAGTTTATTTAAGGCCACTAAGCTGAGAGCGTGTTCTTTGAAAGGGCGAGCAGGGGATCCTCCCCACATTTGTCCTTCTGGAATATTTTTAGAAATTCCACTTTGTGCTGTAAGAATAGATTTATTTCCAATCTTTAAGTGGCCAGCAACGCCAACTTGTCCTCCCATTATGACACGATCGCCAATATTCGCAGATCCCGCAATTCCCGTTTGAGCGGCAATAAAACAGAATTCTCCGATGACAACATTATGTGCAATCATAACAAGATTGTCTATTTTTGTTTGACTACCCACTTTTGTGTCTGCCATAGCACCTCTATCAATCGTTGTATTAGCGCCTATTTCGACATCATTAGCAATTTGAACGCCGCCAATTTGTGGGATTTTTACATTTTCTTTTTCAGTGGCAGCAAATCCAAATCCATCTCCACCAATTACAGAGCCTGGATTAAATATACATCTATCGCCGACTGTGCAGCCTTCGCGAATCACCACATTAGGATACAATAGGCAGTCCGCCCCTACCGAGCTTGTCGCACCAATAAAACAGCCCGAATATACTACTGTCTGAGCCCCCACTTTTGCTCCAGGTCCCACAAATACAAATGGGAAAATTGTTGCCGTAGGATGAATTTCTGCTGTTTCATCAATCATTGCTTGATGCGAAATTCCAGAAAAAGGATGTTTTGGTTTAAAGAAAAATTGAGAAATTTTAGCAACAGCGGCATGGGGGTTTTGGCTTACTAACAGGATGCTCTTTGTTTGGCCATATAATAGTTCAGCTGTTTTTTTAGAGCAAACAAGGGCTCCTGCTTGAGTTTTTAAGCATTCATCAAAATATTTGTCATTAATTAAAAATGAAATATGCTCTGCAGATGCTAAATTTAAGGGAGCAACTCCAATAAATTTTGCTTCGTGATTGTGTGGCATGACTTCACAATCAGTTTGAGAAATGATTTCTGTAATTGAAATTAAAGTCATTTTAATTAACCTTTTTTCTTATTATCAGATTTAATGTTTTCAACTTTATATTTTGTATTATACTTTTCTACAACTTTAATTGTAATATCTGTTAAATTAACAGCATCAAGTAATACGCCCGCGCTGTCGTCAAAAGTCATTGTGCATTTGTTTTGTTCTCTCGCTTCTTTCACGATATTTTTTATTTTTTGATAAATTTCTTGAGTGGCAGCTAATTCTTTGTTGCGCGTCTTTTGTTCAAAACTCATTTGAGATTTTTGAAATTCCTGAAGCTTAACTTGAAATTCTTTTTGTTTTGCTAACTTGTCTGAATCAGATAAAATGGACTGTTGGGCTTGAAATTCTTCATCCATTTTTTTGAGCTGATTTTGTTTTGCAAGGATATCTTGTCTATCTTTTTCGGCTTCTTTTTCAATTTTTAATTTAGCCGCTTTTCCTTCATTTGTTTGTAAAATGGCTGATTGGACATTAACAGTGCAAGTTGTGATTTGCAGTAAGCCTTCTGAGCTGACTTTGGTAGCTGCAAAAGCATTTGAACTTGAAAAAATAGATAGGATATATGCAGAAATGATGAAAATTGATTTATTTTTTTTAACTAAACACATAAAATAAAGTCCTCCGAATTAATTTGATATCCAATAATATATCATTACATATTGCTATTAAAACTATCAGATCCAATTGTAAATATGAAATGAGCTTGCCCCATATTTCCTTGATGATCAACTGGAAAAGCCCATTCAAAACGGAAAGGAGCTATAGGAGTGGTCCATCTAAAGCCAAAACCAATATCGTATTTTAGCTTATCATATGTGAATGTATCATAATCATCTAAAACCATGCCCGCTTCTCCAAATGTAACAAATCTTAAACCAGCTTGGGGAATAATAGGAATAAAATATTCAATAGTTGAGTAAAAACTTCTATTACCACCAAAAGGAAAATTCACAGTTTGTCCTGTTAGAGGCGAAATCGCTACGGGAACGGTCGGTGTTAGGGCTTCTCCTGGATTGGAATATCCTTTCATATAATAGGAATTTCCTAACGAGAGTCTCTCCCAAATGGGTACGGGCTGGTTTGAGGTGAGCTGGTAAACAAATCGAGGTTGAAAAGCAATTCTAAAATTTGTTTTAAAACTATCTGAATAATTTAAGGGGATATAAAATGAAGCCATTGCGGAAGAAGTGCCAAAGGAATATTCACCCTTATATCCTTTAACACCAAAGGCATTATAAGCGCTCAAATAAATTCCTGAAGTTGGATTTATGTAGTTATCTGTAGCGTCGTATGTTAATGTTTGTGAAACTTTTTCTGTTGCTCCTGAAGCATAAAACTTTGAAGTTAAAGGAACGCTAGGATCTGTTGATGTATCGGAAAGGGAATATCCCAAAGAAAAGCGTAAATTTTCAATGAAAACTTCTCTTCCAATGCTTACGCCGGCTGATTTTGTAACCTGAGTTAAATAAGCTTTATTTAAAGCAGAACTTGAAGTTATTGCTGAAACATTATGTGAATAATTCGCATTAACCCCAAAACTCCATGGACTGTCATAAATGCTAGGATTTCCAAAATTAACTCCAATTGAGTAATTTGGATCACTGCTATTTTGGGGATTTTGGCTGAGTTGTGCTGTAACGCCGACGTTATAAGCTTTACCTAATAAGTTAGGTTCTTGGTATTGCAATTGACCAAAAATACTAACGCCTGAGCCTGATACATCTGGTGATGCTCCTAAAGATGCAGAAATGCGGCCTGTAGGCTTTTCTTTAATAATGACCCTTACATCAACTACATTATTTGGTTTATCATTATCAGGAATAAGTTGTACTGTTTCAAAAAAACCAAGCCTTTCAATATTCGCCTTACTTTTATCTAATTTAGTTAAATTAAATAATTGACCTTCTGAGATTTTTAATGCTCTTCTAATAACATTATCTCGCGTCTTTACATTGCCTTCAATCGTTATTTTTCTGAAATATGCTTTTTCGCCTTTTGTTATATTATAATGAATATCATAGATTTTTTTCTCTCTATCGATATTAAAAGTGGGATAAATATAAGCAAAAGCGTAGCCTTTATCTCCGTAAATAACTTTAAGATTTTGCATATCATTATTGAATTTTGAAATGCGATAAATAGAACCTTCTTGTAAAAAAAGTTTTTCTTTTATCTCTTGTTCCGTTTCAATTAAATCACCATCAATTGTGATTTTGCCAATATTAAAACGTTCCCCTTCTTCAATAAAGAAAGATACGCCAATATCTTTTTTATTTAAATCTAAACGAGTGAGTGGCGAAGCTACGGTCGCTTCAGCGTATCCATTATCTCGATAATAGAAAGTAATATTCTGCTTGTCAGCAGCGATGTATTCGTCTTTATATAATCCTGAAGAATTGAGAATAGATAGCCAAGAATAAGGTCTTGTTGCCATAAAAGCCTGGAGCTCGGCATCACTAAAATATTCATTTCCTAAAAGATCAACTCTTCTAATTTGAATAGGTTTATTTTCTTTTACTTCAAAAATAACATTGACAACACCTTGTTCTGTTTGTTCAAGAATGTAAGTTGGTTTTGCTAAATAATAACCTTTTTCAGAATAAGCTTGTTCAATTGTTCTTAAATCTTGAGATAATTTTTTCTCATCAACAATATTGTATTTTTTCGTTAATATTTTGTCTTTAAATGAAGACTCAGAAACAATCTCAAAACCTTCATAAATAATATTATTAATTGTAGGTTTTTCTACAACAGAAACAATTAATTCGTTATTATCACCTTTATCAAATTTGACATCTTGGAAATAACTACTGCCAAAAATATTTTTAATATCATTTGTAACTATAGCATTTGTAAGACGAGAGCCTACTTTAATTGTCATTAAATTTAATATAGCTTCCGCAGTTACAGTTTTATTTCCAATTATTGTAATTTTTGAAACTGTACTTTGTTCCCATTGTGAGGTGTAAGGTGCAAGTGGGGTTTGGGCATTAGCGATTCCTGCAAAGCATAATGCAAGCGTTGTAATGCTATGAACGACTTTATAATTAAAGAGACTGTAATTTTTAGAACCAGGCATTTCAGAGTTACTCGCATTAACAAGGCCAGAAAAGTGATCAACAAAGCTGCACTATTCACCATTCAGGGTAATTTTGCAAATTTTGTCTCTCTTCTAGCATAAGATTGATTCATTTCTCGGTTTTAACTGCTGTGCTCATCTGATAAAATGAGTCCATCACGTAGCCGTATTCTTCGAGGAAGGGCGGCTGCAAATTCTTTATTATGAGTTACAACAAGAATTGTAGACTTAAACTTTATTTTAATTTCTTTAAAAAGTTCATGGATAAGATTTGCATTTTTGGAGTCTAAGTTTCCTGAAGGTTCATCTGCTAAAATAAGAACAGGATCGTTAATGAGGGCGCGGGCAATAGCAACTCTTTGCTGTTCACCACCGCTGAGTTGACTTGGAAAGTGATTTTTTCTTTTATTTAATCCGACATTTTCTAAAAGCTTTTCAGCTTTTTGCCTTACATTTTTCTCGGAATAGCCTGCTATTAATCCTGGCATCATAGTATTTTCTAATGCCGAAAATTCGGGCAATAAGTTATTATGCTGAAATATAAAACCAATATGCAGATTGCGAAATGAGCTTATGGACTTATCATTTTTTTCAAAAGGGTTTTTTCCATCTATTAAAATTTTTCCAGAGGTAGGAGAGTCAAGAGTACCAAGGATATGTAATAGAGTGCTTTTTCCAGAGCCGCTTTCGCCTATGACAGCAACAATTTCTCCTTTTTGAATTTGGAAAGAAACGCCGCCTAAGGCATTGAGATCTTCTTCGCCAACTTTATATATTTTTTTTAAATTTTCTACTTGAACTGCTAGCACATTTGCTCCCATTTTTAATTTCTAACAGATAGAACTTCAATAATGTCTAGATTTTTAACTTCAATAGCAGGCCATACGGCAGCCAGCATAGCGAGTAATATACTTCCAAATGAAATAAAAATAAGATCAATTTCATTAATTAATATTGTAAGAGGTTTGTTTGGATTTGAATAAGAATTTGTTATTAAAGGAATTGGGTATGTGTTTATTAAATAAAGACATATGCCACCTAAAAATAACCCCAAAATAACTCCTGCAAGTCCAATTAAAAAACCTTGCCATAAAAACAATTTACTTAAATCAAATTGCTCAAAACCCATACTTCTTAGTATTGCCATTTCTTTTGATTTTCTTCGAATAGAAAGGAGAAGAGATGTTGAAATACTAAAGCAACCTACAAGGATAATCATAATCATTACAAAACTCATGCCCCAGCGTTCGAGCGTTAAAACTTTTAACAAAGCACTATTTGTTTCTGTCCAAGGTTTTGCCCGCAATCCCATAGGATGTAAAAATTTATTTAATTTTTCAGATATCTTATTTGCTTCTGTGGGCTCTTTTAGTTTTAATTGTAAGCCAAGCCAGCTTTTTTCGTTTTGAAAAAATTGATTTGCCACTTGTAAAGAACTAATGACAAGTTTCTGATTATAAGAGAAATTTCCTGATTGCACATAGCCTGCAATCACTACAGGAAATTGAATAGGCGCCATGCCCCCGGGGCCTTCATCGGGAATTGTGGAAACAAGAGTGAGGCTATCTCCAATATTTAAATCCAATTGGTTCATGAGATCTTGTCCCAGAATAATTGTTGGAAATAAATTTGAGTTAGCTATGTTTTCTGCAGGTATCTTGCGATTTAAAACGCTTAAGTTTATATTGTTGGAAAGGAATTTTTGAATACCAAGAGTATTTTCAGCAAGGTAGGGATCGAGGCCTTCTAATCTTGCCATTTGGCCTTTGTTGCCTGCTTGGAGAATAACATCTCCACTTTGGTAGGGAGAAAGTGAAATAATATCAGTTGAAAGTGATTTTATTTTTTCCATTAATTCAGGATTGGAGGGAATCTGCTTTCCACGCTCTGTTGAAACAATTTCGATGTGTGCTTGCATATTGAGTAAATGTGATTTTATATTTGAAACAAAACCGCCCATAATGCTGAGTACAACTGTAAAGGCAAAAACACCAATGGCGACTCCAAGTACAGGCAGCAACACGCCTATTGCGGCTGCGCTTCTTCTGGTGCGGCTTGCCCAAGAAGAAACAAGGTAGCGATAGAGTAAAAACCGAATTGCTTTTGAGTTTGCTGGCATAATTAGGTTCCGTGAAAAAGTGCGATAAGGACTCTCTATGAGCTTCAATAAGTGTTTACAAGGTTCATCAATAGTGTACAAGATGAAAGTTCTTAAAAAGGAGAACACCTTTAAAGTGAAGGTTTTACATAGATAATTTATCGAGTTAATTTGGTTTTTATTTTTAGATATATAAGAAAGAAAATGAGCATGCCTTTCCTGACTCCAAATGATTTTCATGTGCGTACCGCATCAAATCAAAAAAATGTGACGAAAGTAGGAGCCCAGATGTTTGGGGTATCCGAAGAGACGTTTGCAAATTGGCGTTGGCAAATGAAATCTCAGATTCAATCGGCAAATGATTTGTTTCATATACTAAAAATATCTAAAAATGAAGAAGAAGCATTTGAACAATTAAAAAAACAATTTCATGCTGGAATAAGTCCTTATTCCATTGCGCTTATGGATTTTAATAATCTATTTGATCCCGTGCGTTTGCAGCTGATGCCGCGACTTGAAGAATTAAATGATAAATATGGTGTTTCAGATCCTTTAAAAGAAGTGAATAATTCTCCTGTTAAAGAAGTGGTGCACGTTTATAAGGATAGAATTGCCTGGTGTGTAGCGCAACTTTGTCCCGTCTATTGCCGTTATTGCTTTAGAAAAAGACGTGATAGCGAAGATGGTTTGCATTTTAATCCAAATATCATTGATAAAGGATTAGAATACATTGCGTCAAATAAAAACATTAGAGATGTTTTAATTACAGGTGGCGACCCTTTTATTACTCATGATGCTTCCATTGAAAATTTATTAAAAAAATTACGAGCGATTCCTCATGTTGAAATCATTCGATTCGGGACAAGAACTCCTGTTTCTCTGCCTTATCGTATTACAGAAGAATTTGCGGATATGTTGGCAAAATATCATCCCATTTGGATAAATACTCATTTTAATTCTGTTCAAGAACTCACTCCGGAAGCGTCTGCAGCTATTGATACTCTTTTAAAAAGAGGAATTCCTGTAGGAAACCAATCTGTATTTTTAAAAGATGTGAATGATGATGTCGAAAAAATGCGTTTACTTGTGAATGGTCTTGTAAAAATGCGTGTGCGTCCTTATTATATTTATCATCCACAAATTGTTGAAGGAACAGAACATCTTCGCATTCCTCTGGAAAAAGGTTTAGATGTTATGAGAGGATTAAGAGGAACAACAACGGGCTTTGCAAACCCTCAATATGTTCTCGACACACCCACGGGTAAAATTCCGTTATCCCCCAATCATGTTTTGGCAAGAGATGGTGACTATGTCGTTGTTGAGCAATTAACAAAAGAGCCTTGGGCAGAGCCCAGTCCATTAGAAGGCTATGTTCCCGAAAGACCTTTGCCACAAAAAAATTATCCTTTTGCTCATAAAGTTTAATTTAAAGGCTTTCGTTTAATTAAATATATTCAAAAAAATATTAAATATTATCATATATCATTTATATTAAAGAGACTTTTTTTTAAATAATATATGATGTTCCTGCGATTTGAACATTTCTTTTTCTTGTAATATGAAATGAGAGTGTGAAATTCTCAAAAATGTTCGTTTTCACCTTCAGGAGAGGGATTCATGTTTAAACTTTCTTTAAAAACTCCAAATAACGAATTTATTATAAACCCTAAAGACAGTGAGTCCGAATGGCAAAAATATTCAGAAGCAGTTCAGAAAGTGCCTAGAAATTTTGAAATTCCGATGATTATTAACGGAAAAAAAGTTTATTCACAAACAAAAGTTAAAAATATAAATCCTTCTAATGGAGAATTTATTGGCTCTTATCAGCAGGCCGACAGTAGCCATGCGCAACAAGCCATAGATGCCGCTCTACAAGCAAAAGAAAAATGGGCTTCACTTTCACCCGCAACAAGAATTCAAAAATTTCGAGATTTAGAAAATATATTATTAAAATGGAAATATGAACTCTGTGCTGTTTCCAGTGTGGAATGTGGATATAATTCCTATGAAACCTATGTAGAATGGGCAGAACTTATGGATTTTGTCCGTTTTAATAATTATTTTTATTCTGAATTGCTTGCAGAACAATTAGGTGATGGCTGGGGTGAAACCAATCAAATGCAACTGAGAGCGTTAAAAGGTTTTACATGTGCTGTAACGCCTTTTAATTTTCCTCAAGCTATTGGATATCATCTTCCTTTAGTTATGGCATTAACGGGAAATACTGTTGTTTGGAAACCCTCAGATGATGCGGTTTTAAGTGGGTATATGCTTATGTTGGCACTTGAAGAAGCAGGTTTTCCTGCGGGTGTAATTAATATGATTTCTGGTGATGGAAAGCCATGCTTACCTGCAGTCCTAACTCATCCGGAATTAACGGCAGTAAACTTCACAGGAAGTTTTGCAACAGCGCGCGCCTTTGGAAATTATTTATACAATACAGAATATCCACGCACTAATTTTCCAAGATATGTCGCAGAAACAGGTGGTAAAGATTTTCTTGTTGCAGATAAAGATATCGATGTTGTTGATACTGCGCGTGCCATTATACAAGGTGCATTTGGAAGAAGTGGACAAAAATGTTCTGCCAATAGTGTCGCTTTAATAGATGAGGCGATTTGGCCTGAATTAAAGTTGGCTTTGCTTAAAGAAACAAAATCATTAATCGTTTGCAATGCTATTGAAAGAAAATGTGATGTTGGTCCGGTGATTAATGAACGCCAATTTAGTAAAATTTCAGCATTCATTGAAAGAGCTAAAAAAGATAAAAACTGTAATATTATTGCAGGCGGAACTTACGAAAAAAGCAATGGTTATTACGTAACTCCTACTATTATTGAAGTTCATGCAGACAAGCATGAGCTGTTAAGTGAAGAAATTTTTGGACCTGTTATTGCAATTAAAACATATAAAAAATTTGAAGAAGTTGTTCCCCTTATTTCATTACATAATTATCGCTTAACAGGAAGTGTATTGAGCCGTAACGAAACATTTTTAGAAAAAGTAGTTCCTATATTAAGTCAATATGCTGGAAACTTTTATATCAATAGAAAAACGACCGGTGCCATTGTAAATATGCAACCCTTTGGTGGTGATGGAGCAAGCGGAACAAATGGGAAGGCAGGGGGTAAATGGTATTTACTGAACTTTATTTCTCAGGGGACTATTACACGCAGAAACCTTCGTTCGACAACACCTTCCGCATTTGAAAAAATAAATTAATATTATAATTTACCAACGGTATTTATTATACTTTTATTAAGTTTTTCTATAGTGTCTGTTTCAATAAGTTTGGAGCAGACAAAAAATCTTTTATAGCCTTCTTTTAAGTCATCTAAATATTTATAATTTAAATGTTTAACAGTGTTTTTATTTTGTTTACTAAGGTATTCATATTCGGTTAAAGATAAAATCATATAATCTGATCGATTTAATTCAATTTGTTTAAGCATATTAACATTGTCTAAATAAGTTATATATATTTGTTTAAACTGAGTTTCGTTTTCATAGTTTTGATTTTTACTATACCCAATGATTTCAAAAAGGAGTTTATCAATATACATTCCATAGGAGTAACCTCTTTTTATAAGTAACGTTATATTTTTATCCTCTAGCAAACTTTTCATTGTCTTAATTTTCGGAATTTTTAAATCATTTTTTCTGAAAACAACAACATTCCTTTTTTCTTGAAAATAAGGCAAACTTATATAGCTAAATTCTTTCCGGGTGGGGTCATCAAGAGCATATGAAAAACATACTCTTTCTTTTTGATCTTTTATTCTTGAGATTGTTCGAGGTAAGGGGGTTTCAGCAAATTCAATAGGTATTTTTGCCTTCTCACAAATTTTTTTCGTTAATTTATAAAGAATTCCTTCGTCTAGTTTATTTGATAAACTATTGATTTCAAAAAAAGGCGGTCTGTTTTGGAAATCAATGTAAATTTTATCAATTGAAAAAGCTTTCATATTAATCGAATAAAGTAAAATGATAAAAATAATTCTTAAAATATTCATTTGGGCTCCGTTTTTAAAATTTTTTAGATCATAGCATATTTTAAATGCGAAACAAGTTTTAAATACGAAACAAATTTTTTAAAAATACTTAAATCGTTTTATATTTACTCAAAAAAATATCTAATAAAAATTATCTAAAAAATAAATTTATTAAATTATTTAGGCATTTCAAAATTTTTCAAAATTCGGTTATGTTCATCTTCAAATTGATCAACTTTAGCCTCTAAGCTTTTCATTTTTGTCTTATATATAAAGCTATCTAATTCGCTTAATTTTAAATATATTTTAGTGTATTCATTTCTTTCGTCTACGGATAAATTATTCTGATTAAGCTTCTCTTCAATCTGTTCTGATTTTATTTTATTTATCCAAAAATCTCTTTCTTCAATTGCTTTATCAAGAGTTAATTCCGGTGTGTCATAATCATTTTTATAATTATTTTGAATTGCGTTTCTGGCTTTAGATTCTTTTAAATTATTTTCATTTTGAGAAATATTAAAAGTATATTTTTTAAATAAATTTGTTGTAGATGAATTAATATTTTGATTATTTGTTTTAAAATTCAAGGATAATATTATCAGAATTATTGTAGAAAATAAAGATACTAAAATAAACTTATATTTATTCATAACTAACTACCTTTAATGATCTCGATTTATAATCAAAAATTACGTCACTTGTGTAATAATATGGTTTATTATCATGTATTTCCATTTTTTTATATAATGTTTCAGAATCTAAATTAAGTATTAATTTTCCAGTTTCTTGATTAATTATTTGCTCAAAGATATTTATAAAATTTTTATCATCTATATCTCTTTTAAGTATCTTTTCTAGTGAATATTTTAAAAATAAACTTGAAAGTATTAAATTTTTATTTTTTGAATTATTTAAACTATTTTCATAATATTCATTGTAATGATTGAGCATATTTTGATATACAAAACCAATTTCATTTTTTTGTAAAAGATAGCTTATTATATTTTGCTTTCCAAAGCTCCCAGAAAATTTCATTTTTAATTTCGCATTTCCAGAATATAAATCGCAAATTAAATCATTAGCATATAATTCGATATTTTCTGATCCTGTATTGAAAAGTATCTGATTTATGAGCTTATCAGTTTGCGGCTTTAGCTCTTCCTTATTGTCAATTATATTTGTAATTGCATTTTTATTATATTCAATTTCATATGTCACTTTTTCGATTTGAAAACTATTATCTAAATCAAATTTTGATATATCTGTATGCATAATTTCTGCTGCTTTATCTAAAACCCTTTTGCGAAAAGCATTTATATTGTAATAAACGCCAGAATTGACATTTAAAATTGTTGTTCCAAATTTTCTTACTAAATCGCGTTGAGTAGATCTTATTGTCTCAGGAAATGAATAATTCATTGCATTTTTAGCTTTATTTTCTATTGAACTACAATTTGAATTGTTGACCCCACCTGGATAGAAGTTTATTGAAGAAGTATTAATAATATTTAAATTTCCTTTTAAATTTTTAGGAAATGAAATAAATGAAATATAGTTATTTCTTTCAATGGAAAAGGATACATACTCATTGCTCTCTGGGACGCTTATCTGATAAGTACTTTGCCCGAATGAGTTATTACAAAATAATGCTAAATTAATAATGATAAATTTTTTTAGAAATTTCATACTGAATCTTTCAATAATTAGAGGTTTTTTAAAGCACTAAAAAACCTCTTTAATTTTATTAATTTGAAAAAGTCAATGTACCAGAACGATCTTGAATTTGGAAGCCTTCGACTCTGTTTTCAACCCAAATATTTGATTTAGCTTGAAAAGTTGCAAGGGCATTGGAACTTCCAAAAATAGAACCCACTGTTCCTAAAACCAATGAGCCAATTTGGCAGTACAAGTGATAGCATTTTTGTAAACCATTTGAGGCATACATAACTCCGGATGGTGGTGGGGATATTAAGCTAGGAGGTGTACTTCCTGCATTAAAAACGGCAAATTGACGTAAAGCTCTATCAATCAATAAAGCTTTTTCTTCCCTCGTAATTTCATTTTGTTCTTCTTGAGTATAGGAATAATCGCCACCAAACTTGATTTCAAACCAATCATTGGAATTTTTATTTTCAACTATGGAATGTAATGTTTGTGAAGTAAACCAACCTCCAGAAGTAGATTTATTCTCAATTTTAGAAACCATATTTTTTAAATTATATCTTGCTAAAAAATAACGATTTAATTTAGCTTGATAAGTATAAGTAACATTCATACTAATATTAGCAGATATATTATTAATATTAGAGCCTGGAGCTGGTGTATTTACATTTGTATAATAAACACAAGCTCCATTTAAATTTAATCTCACAAATCCAGAAACACTTCCAAAAGGATATGATGATGAATTATTTTGTTCATTTAGTGATGGCAAGTTTGAATTGATATCAATATTACTTAAATTTTGAGATTTAATTCCAGGTATTTTAGAATCTATAACAGCGCTAATGCTAGAATCTGGTAAGCTGGAAGTATCCTTTAGTGATGCTGAAAATAAAGCTTCTTTGATCGGCATTTGCTGCCACGTTATTTTTAAATGCTGATTTGAATTATTAAAACTACTCACCAATTCATCTGAATTCACTTTAAAAATCATGTTAGCAGTAAGGCCTTCTAAATTTACATATTTCTTATAGCTTTCCATAGCAGAACGCTCAATGTCATCGACCATTCTTTGTAAGTCACTTAACGGTTTTAGACTTTCAACGTATTTTGTGTCATAATATGCAAACTCATCGCTATACTTTTGATACTCTTTTTTAGAATTTAAATACTTATTTTCTGTTAAAACTAATTCCCCTGAAATAAATATTTTATATTCTGCTAACGAATTTTCATATCGATCTCTAGCAGCTTGTATTTCAATTGAAGTGCCACCAATAATAACTATTCTATCGTATGCACTTTTGTTTTCTAAAACTCTCTCCATTAAAGATTTTTCTTTAACTTTTGCGTTATCTAATATTAAAGTAGCAGAATCGTATTCAGCCTTTTTTTTGTTTTTAATGACAAATAATTTATCTCTTTCCTTTTGCAGTGGAGCATAATCTTCAATCATTTTATTTATTTTTTGAATAATCATTAACTTTGTTTTAGCGCTTTCGTGAACAATATCTTGATCTATTTTTAATGCGGGACAAATTCCTAAATTCTGATTTTGTTGAACTGAAGTAACTTGTATTTTGCCAATATTTGGGGGAAGAACATAAGCATTTTTACACTCAGAATCCATTAAAAATCCTGATGAATTAGATGGGGTATTAACTCCTTCTAAAGCGCATTTGTTTGTTAAAGTAGGTTCTCCCGCAAAAGATTTTCCTGCTATAATAGCTAAAGAAAAAATACCAAAATACGAAGTTTTTAGGAACATTTAATCCTCCATTATTCAGTTGAAAAAAGTAAATATTAAAAATATAATATTTAATTGAAAATTTTATAAATTATACAATTTTGTATTTAAAATGCAAATACATA